>JAFGLS010000163.1 GCA_016927935.1 Syntrophaceae bacterium | reverse complement strand
TTTAAAAACCTAGGGGTTAGTCTAGCACTATCGCCCTCTTGGAGGTGCACTCTTTTTCATGTTATCATTCCCGCGAAGGCGGGAATCTAGATTTTTATTTAACAGAGTTCTGTCTTTAAATACATCAAATTAATCAGTATGGTGTCCCCGGATTAGTGGATTATCGGATTTCCGGCCTAATGAATGTTTTCAGAGAATCACAATATTTATCAAACGGCGGATGAATCTCAATAATCTTGATCCGTTTAGGATCTATTCCTTCCGTCAATTTAAAAATAAATCTCGAAAATTCTTCGCTCCATGCTTCATTTAACCATAGTTTTGGCATGCACTTATAAGAGGAAATAGATACATTTTCTGACAAGGAGGAAAATTCATTTGGTAACTCAGAGGCAAGAAAGAGTTCTTTCCGTCCTCTATAACAATGATCAGTGTGCAAAGACAGATAATGGGGATAATGGGGAGCATTTTTTTGAAGATCCTTTTTATGTTCGAAAAAATTAAAAAAATTAGCTGACCTTTCCTGTATCTGAGAATTACTTGAAGAGGGGTTTTTGTATTTTTGACTTTGAACAAGAATAAATTTAACCATAATAGAACTCTCCTTTTTTCAAAACTAAATTGTTTCTTTTAATAAGAAATCTATACCCATTAATTCTATCGGTCAATCATTGATTGCAGGATGAAGAAAATTACAGATATAAAAAGAGCCCTATTTAAATTATAACGCTGTAAAAGGTTCTGGAGACAAGGTGCGTGAGGCTTTTGGAATGAAGCCTACTTCTGGGTAGTAGTTCACAGTGACAGAAGGACGAGGTGCAATTCGACATTTGCCGAGGTGATCCGCCGGGCAAGGGGAACGCGTCCTAATTCATAAAATAGTTAGCTTAACAAGATGCTTGATGTATCAGAACTTCATGTATAAGCCGGTCTGACAACTTATCCTTTTCCACCTCAAGATCGTAATGACTTTGAAGATTAATCCAGAATTGAGCGGAAATATTAAAGTAACGTCCCAGCCGCAGGGCGGTATCCGCTGTGATGCTTCGTTTGCCGTGAACTATTTCATTTATGCGCCTTGGTGGGACATTAATATCATGTGCGAGTCTGTACTGGCTGATGTTCATCGGTTCAAGAAATTCTTCCAATAATATTTCTCCCGGATGTACGGGTGGTATTTTTTTTGCGGCCATAATTAAACCTCCTTTAATGATAATCCACAATTTCAACATTATGCGAATTGCCGTCGTGCCATTTAAAGCAAATTCGCCATTGTTTGTTAATGCGAATGCTGTGTTGCCCTTTTCTGTCATCTTTTAAACTTTCGAGATGATTAGCAGGGGGAACTTTTAAATCCTCCAAACTTGTTGTCGCATCCAGTATCCATAATTTCTTCAGGGCGGCTTTTTGTATATCATGCGGTAATTTATAAGAAAATGAACGATTATATATTTTTTCAGTTTCCTTGCATTTAAAAGATTTGATCATAGCTTTATGATAACGCGTGTCGGGTATTAATGTCAAGCGTTATTATTTTATATCCGGCGTATAACCTAAAGGTCACGCGTATGACAAATACGTCGAGGATGGTTGCGTAGCTGCCAACAAAGTTATACGAAGAATACAAAGCTACTGTTTGAATTCTTTTTCAATTCTATCCATCGCTTCTTTCAATCTCTTATCCGGAACAGTGAGCGAGATGCGAATGAAGCCTTCGCCATACTGGCCGTAGGCTGTGCCAGCGGCTACAACAACGGCAGTTTTATCGAAGAGACGGTTGGTGAATTCCAGAGAAGTCATTCCTTTGGGCACGGGCACCCACAGATAAAAAGTTCCTTTGGGCGGATTGAAGTTAATGCCGATTTTTTTCAATGTTTTCAAAACAAGTTCACGGCGCTTTCCATAAATTGTAATCATTTTTTTGATAAAAGGCTCTTCTTTCTGCAGGGCTTTGATACCGGCGGATTGAATCGGATTGAAAATTCCCGAATCTGTGTTTTCCTTGACTTTGCTGATGGCGGCAATTAAATCGGGATTTCCGCATGCCATGCCCAGCCGCCAGCCGCACATGTTGAAAGGCTTCGACAGAGAGTTGAGTTCGATGCCGACGTCTTTTGCGCCTTTGGCCATCAGGAAACTAATACGCTCCTGTCCGGCAAATACTATTTCGCTGTAAGGATTGTCATAACAGACGGCAATGTCATAGGTGCGGGCAAACTCAACAAGCTCGTTTAAAAAATACATGTTAGCACAGGCACCGGTCGGATTGTTGGGATAATTGAGAAACATGGCCGTTACTTTCTTGGCAACGTCTGTCGGAATATCCGCGAATACCGGCAGGTAATTGTTCTGCGGCAGAATGGGAACGTTATAGGGAACTCCCTCGCCTATGAGGATGCTGGCTCGGTATGCCGGATAGCCGGGATCGGTCATCAGAACCGTATCGCCGGGGTTGACACGGGCTAATATAAAATGATGACAGCCTTCTTTGGAACCGATGAGTCCCAGAATTTCATTTTCCGGATTCAGAGTTACGTCATAGCGTGCTTCATACCATTTGGCCACTTCGCGGCGGAAAGCAAGCATTCCTTTTTCTTCATCGGTCGGATAACGGTGATTCAAAGGGTCACGAGCCGTGACGCAAAGCTCGTCAATTATTGAATCCGGCGTCGCTTCCACCGGATCGCCGATAGCCAGTGAAATGACATCTATGCCGTCGGCTTTGGCTTTGTTGATTTTCTTCCTCAATTCCATGAACAGGTAAGGCGGTATCTTCTTCAGTCTTTCGGCTGTTTTCAATTTAAAACCTCCAGATAAATTAAGATTAGAATCTAATCGTCACACCGGCCCCGCATACGCGGGATAAACTCCGGCCGGTGTTCAGAGCATTGTAAATACTGGATTCCGTATCGCGCTTCGCTTGTACGGAATGACAAATCTATTTAATGTTATTTATAAGCTTCTTCAAAAAGCGGTCCCTGATAATGAGGCTCAATCTTCAAAAGGGAACCGAATTGAAGATTGTTAGCCGAATTATCCCGCAAATCGGAAATTAATATCATAATCATGATTTATAAGCCTCCTCAAAAAGAGACCCTTGATAAACCATTTTTACCGTGCCTTCAAGGTAAATGTCACGCCACAATCCGTCTTTATTCTCAAAATAAACGCGCAAAGTTTCACCGCTTTGCACCAGAACGTCCACTGGCGATTCAACAAGGTCTCTTTGTGCCGCAGTGATGGCTGCCGCCACAATGCCGGTACCGCAGGCCAGGGTTTCATCCTCCACACCGCGTTCGTATGTTCGAACTTTGATTTTATTCCGGTCAATAACCTGGACAAAATCGGCATTGGTTCCCCTTGGGGCAAAATATTCGTGGAAACGGATTTTACGTCCGTAATTAACAACATCATGATTTTCAAGGTCGTCAACGAAAACTACCGCGTGGGGTACGCCGGTGTCGACTCTGTCCATAATAAATTTTTGACCATCCACTTCTATTTTGATTTCTGATTCTATAGGGGAAGGGGCGGTAAGTTTTGCTTTGACAACATCATCATTTACTTCCGCGCTGATGATGCCGGCGATGGTTTCCCAGCTCATCTCTTTTGGTGCGATTCCTTTCATGTAAGCTAAACGTGCCACGCAGCGTGCCGCATTGCCGCACATTTCCGCGATGGAACCATCGGAATTAAAAAACCGCCATTTAAAATCGGCGGTTTCGGAAGGCTCTATAATAACAAGTCCGTCAGCGCCCACGGAAAATTTTCGCTGACAAATTTTTCCGGCAAGTTCGGATAAATCACCCGCATCCAAAGACAAGTCCATATTATCAATGATGATAAAGTCATTGCCGCTGCCGCTCATTTTATAAAATTCGATCATCTTTCCAACTTAGTTTAATTTGTCATTCTGCGGAGTGCCCCTATAGTGCCCTCTAGGGTATTTAGGGTAAATCCCGCACGCGGGTGAGGAATCTTAAAGATTTCTCCCTCCGGTCGAAATGACATTGTAGGGCGCATTCCCCGAATGCGCCGTTTCGGACTGTTCGGGCATAGTGACCCTATGGTGCCCTTTAGGGTATTTAGGTTAGAACAGTCCCTGCGCCTTCAAAACTCTAGGACTATATCATCCTTGCGATTGAGTGAACGAGTCACCCTCAGGACCTCTTCGGTCGTCGTTATTCCGGCGAGCACTTTATAAATGCCGTCTTTTTGCAAATTTATCATGCCCTGCTGGAGAGCCAGTTCGTTAATCTGGTTGGCATCCGATGTTTTCAGAACCAGTTTTTTAATTTCATCGTCAACTATCAGGATTTCAAAAATTCCTGTTCTTCCTCTAAAACCTGTCTGCATGCACAAATTACATCCTTTTTTCCGGTAAAAGGTATTGTTCTGCAAAACGGATCTGTCCATTCCCAGATTGATCAGAGATTCCTCATCCGGTACATAAACTTCCTTACAGTGGGGACAGAGAACGCGCACAAGTCGCTGGGCGATTATCGCGACAATGGACGAAGTGACTAGAAAAGGCTCAATGCCCATGTCAATCAGTCTGGTAACGGCGCTGGAGGCGTCATTGGTGTGCAGTGTGGAGAAAACAAGATGGCCGGTGAGCGATGATTGAATGGCAATTTCCGCAGTTTCTCGGTCACGAATCTCACCGATAAGGATAACATCAGGGTCCTGACGGACAATGGAACGCAGTCCGGCGGCGAAAGTCAGATCAATCTTGGGATTGACCTGAATCTGTCCGATGCCGTCCATCTGATACTCAATGGGGTCTTCGATGGTGATGATGTTTATTTCCGGGTGATTGATGGTGGAAAGCGCCGCATACAGGGTTGTTGTTTTGCCGCTGCCGGTGGGGCCTGTCACCAGAATTATTCCGTAAGGTGATTTGATAAGTTTATTGAGCAGTTTGATTCGCTCATCGTGCATCCCTAAATCGGCCAGCATCAGAATGTTGGTTGATTTGTCGAGCAAACGCAGAACAACCCTCTCCCCAAAGGCCGTGGGTATTACGGACACGCGAATATCAACAAGGCGGTCGGCTATTTTTATTTCAATTCGTCCGTCCTGCGGCAAACGCTTTTCCGCAATATTGAGCTTAGCCATGATTTTAATGCGCGAAATAAGAGGAGACTGAATACGCCGGGGCAGGCTGAGGATATCGTATAAAATACCGTCAATGCGGTAGCGGATTTTCAGATTGCCGGAATAGGGTTCTACATGGATGTCGCTGGCGCGGTCCTTTATCGCGCCGGAAAGAAGTAGATTGACCAGTTTGATAATCGGCGCGTCGCTGGTTTCATCCAGTAAATCGGCTGTTTCATCAATTTTCGAAATAAGGTCATCTGTAGATGATTGGCTCATTTCCTCAAAATAATCTTTGGCGGAAGAGCGGCTCATGTCGTAAGCCATATTAATTGCCGCCATAATCGCGTCTTGCGGGGAAAGAACAACCGGCAGATCGGGATTTTTCAGGATTTGCCTCAAGTCGTCAACAGGCTGGAAATTGGAAGGATCGTTTAATGCGATAACCGGGTTATCATTGGTAATGAGTGGAACAATCTTATGCTTCTTCAGGTATTGAATGGATACGTTTTGTGTGAAATCGATATCAATGCTTTCCATGGGCAGTTCCGACCATAGATCAAGCCCAAAATGTTCGGAAAGAATTTTCAGCAGGGTAATTTCGGGGATGGCTTTTTTTCTAATAAGCTGATTGAAAAAACCTCCGTCGTTCGCTTTTGCGCTGCGTGTTTCAGTAAGAATATCCGGGGCAACTCCGGCTGATATTAACTTTTTTTCCAGAGAAGAAAAAACAGATTTGCCGGAAGTTGAATCACCACGGGCGGAGACTGCTGATTCTTTTAGGGCTGTATGAATTTTTGACATATTTTAAGTCAGCGCCTTAAACTTACGGATTAACGGACGTTTTGCTCTCAACCGGAACACGGGCTTTCGGAATCTGGACGTCTGCTTTTTCATTTAGTTTAATGACTCCTTCCTCAACTTCTCCCATTGTTTCCCTTTTATCCTGATAAAGTTTTGTAGCATCAGCCTGTGTGCGGACGATATGCGGTGTCAGGAAAACAAACAGGTTTGTCTTTTCTCGTGAAGTTGATTTTGATTTGAAAAGCCAGCCCAGCAGAGGAATGTCGCCTAGAAGAGGGAATTTGTAAGTGCTTTCATCCGTGCTGTCGCCAATCAGTCCGCCGATAACAAGTGTTTCATTGTCCTTGACCACCACCGTTGTTTTTGCGGTTCTTTTTAAAGTTGTAGGTGTTGTGGAAGTGGAAGCAGAGGTAACCTTGGTTACCTGTTGAGAAATCTTCAGGCGAACAAAATTATCCTGATTGATGTTCGGTGTAATATTCAGAATAACACCCACATCTCTATACTCGTATGTATTATAACCGACCAGCGTACTCGTCGTTGATTGCTGTTGCTGGGTTATGTAAGGCACGTTGGAACCGACATTTATTTCCGCTTCCTCATTATCCAGCGTCATAATCTGCGGCGTGGCTAAAATCGATACTTCCGAATCGTTTTTATAGGCTTGAACAACCGCGCCGATGCTGGGGAAGGTGACATTGCCGATCTTAATGCCGGCACCCACAAGACCCATGGAAAAGCCACCCGGAAAAGCGCCCACAACTCCCGTTGTAGTTGTGGTAAGTAAACCGTCAAGAATATTATAGGCTCCGGGTGTTGTTGTGGAACCTGAGCCACCGGAACCGGCAAAAGCCCCTGTCTTGCTTCCGGGAACATCTGATACATGACCGGTGTCCTTTATTCCGCGCCATTCTACGCCCAGCCTGAAATCTTTGTTGGCATTAACTTCCATGATTAATGCTTCAATGTAGACCATGGGACGCGGTATATCGAGCTGCTTAATAATGTCTTCGATAACTTTATAGTCTTCTCTTTCGGCCATAATCACCAGTGTATTGGTTGCCTTGTCGGGAACAACCTGGGCATTCTTGGAAATCACAGGTGCCTTAACTTTTTGTGTTCCCGCCGTGCCGCCTGCTGGAGCGCCCGCCGTGCTTGCAGCCGCACCGGAATCTCTAATGCTGTTTAAAACCTTGGCTAGGTCTTCGGCAACGCTGTTTTGCAGTCTGTATATCTGAATATTGGACTCGCCGCGGGGCACATCTTTATCCATAAAAGCGACAAGCTTGCGCACATTCTCCGTGTCCGCTCCGCTGGCCAGCAGAATTATCGAGTTGGTTCGCGAATCAGCTACGACCTTTATTTCACTTGTTACATTTGTTTTTCTTCCCCGGACTGAACTTTGTGAAAATATCGTGTTTAAAGATTTTACTACTTCTGAAGCAGAAGCGTTCTGCAGGGGAATATAGGATATCTGATCACCGGCTCCTTCAACGTCCAATACTGCTACTATTTCCTGAATTCTTTTGATGTTGGACATATAATCGGTAATGATCAGCATGCCCGCAGGCGGATAAGAAAGTACGGAGCTTGTCTTGGGAATTATAGGGTCAAGAACTCGTTTTATCTCGTCGGGGTTAGCCCTTTCCATGGGAATTACCTGGGTTACCATGCGGTCTTCCTGTGTGGCTGGTTCATTACTAATCCTTGTTTCCAGACCCTTTTCCCGTGCTGAAACAGAGGGAATTATCTTTACCATGTCACCCGAGGGGACAACGGTAAATCCGTTGAGTTCCAGAACAGACAAAAATACTTTGTAAACATCTTCCAAAGGAATTTTTTTGGGAGATATTATTGTAACCTTGCCTCTTACCCTGTCATCAATGATGAAATTTTTACCGGTAAGTTCACTGATAAATTTTACCAGAACGCCTATATCAACATTATCAAAATCGAGGGTTACATATTTTCGGGAATCACCTTTTTTTACAGGCGGATAAGAAGTCTTTCCTTCTTTTTTTTGTTTTGGTAAATTGACCTGCTCTGCATCAGTATTTTTACGGCTTGCAGAAGAGGTTTGTGCCGCTGGCGCTTTGATAATTACTTTTCCGCCTTTATCAGACTCGGTTGTGGTACTTACTTTTTCTTCAGTACCGGAAATTCGAGCTGCATGTGCCGACCCAGCAAAATTCAGTAAAAACATCATTGCGATTATACATAAAAATAAAACTGGTTTTAAAATCACGGGTATGAAGCCCAAATTAAGCTTTGGAAACAATTCTGCAGCAATCTGCGGGGTATAATTCAACTTACAGATATTACTGTACTGCGCTTGTAATATCTGAGTTTCATTAAATTTGAGTCTCACAACAAAAGAGTGCGAATTTTTCATATTTAAATTATTTTTTCCCCAATAGTTGTTTAAATTCCTGTAAATCAGCCAAAACTTTCAGGTCTTCGTCTTTTTTCGCCCATTCCCGCGCCTGCGGGTTAAATCCAACAGCATTTTTCAGGTAAGAAATGCTTCGGCTTAAGTCATTATTTTGTGCGTAAATACATGCCAAGTTGTAATGGGCTTCGGGGTAGTCATATTTCACTTTTAGCGCGTCATTGAGGCGAATAATTGCCCATTTGTAAACTTTCTTGTTCATATAAATAACGCCCAGATTATTTAATGCCTCCACATTTTGCGGATCAATTTTGACAACTTTTTTGTATAATCTTTTTGCCTCTTTTAATTTACCTTCCTGATGTTTTTGAATAGCTTGTGCATAAAGCTTCTTCGCCTCAGCGGTTTTCGGCTTAGCTTCAATTTTTTCTTCAATCTTTTTTTTCTTTAACGCGGTCTCATTTTTATTTTCAGTTGTAATTTTTTCAACATCCGGCAGCGCTATAGGAGCTACGGTTTGCAGGTTCGAAATAGTTTTTGTCTTTAATACGGTCTCATTCTTGTTTTCAACTGTAGTTTCTTTGACAACCGGCTGTTCCAGATGAGCAACTATTTGCGCGTTCGCAGTAGTTAAGTTCTCCTTTACGGGAATCTTTTTTTCTTCAGGCTGGTACAGCCGAGCAGTAATCCCTGTTACGCAAAGAAGAAATGTTAATATTCCCAATATGCGAAGCCATTTTCGTGGCTTGATATTTTTTTTGCCGGAAACCGATAATATTGTTTCATAGGCCGCATAGGGTGATTTTTTATCTTCCTGTGCTTTACGCAATGCTTCGTTTATGTAGCTCATAATACTCCTTTGGTCAAGAATTTCCAGCGTCAGCTAAGTTCGTCAGACGAGCTAATATTTTTTTGCCTAAACTCATTGTCTTTTGAAAATAATCAATGCCGATATCTTGAACAGCCAGCCGGACAATCTTTCGATCTATCTTAGTAAGGTTTTTTGTGTAGGCAATCAATAAAGCCCTGTCACAAAGAGTATTAATCCGGCGTGGTATGCCTTCTGAAAAGTTGTAAATAAGACCGAAAGCTCCCCTGGTAAATTTGAGCGAGCCGGGACCTTGAGCTACTTTCAGACGATGGTTGATATATTCACGCACTTCCGGCGGGGATAAAGGTTTCAGATCATAGCGGACTGTTATTCTTTCATTTAATTGCCGCAGAGCGGGAAGAATTAAAGTATTTTTTATTTCCGGCTGTCCGATTAAAATTATTTGCAGTAGTTTTTCCGTTTCGGTTTCCAGATTGGAAAGCATCCGTATTTGTTCAAGTACTTCATGGGAGAGATTTTGCGCCTCGTCAATAAGAAGCACCGCTGTTTTTCCGGCGGCAAAATTTCTTAGTAAGAAGTTATTCAGAATATCAATATAATTTTTTTTCGTCCTTGGTTCGCCTTGGACATTGACACCGTATTCACCGAGAATCGTTTCCAACAAATCAATGTTGGAAACTGAAGTATTG
Organism: Syntrophaceae bacterium; assembly: GCA_016927935.1. GTDB lineage: Bacteria > Desulfobacterota > Syntrophia > Syntrophales > Smithellaceae > Smithella. The sequence goes on along the minus strand of JAFGLS010000163.1, from coordinate 40,761 downwards.
AAAATAAGAGCCGTTTCTATTGAATTGTCCAGCGAGGCGAGGAGACTGCGGCAAATTGTGGTCTTGCCCATACCTATGTCTCCGGAAAGCAAAACAAATCCTTTTTTCTCCTTTATCCCGTAAATCAGACAATTCAAGGCGTCACGATGCTGCTCGCTCAGAAACAGGTATCGGGGTTCCGGTGATAAATTAAAAGGATTTTCTTTTAATCCAAAATAAGAAGCATACATATTCTTCTTCCAGTTCAATCATTCCAATGTATAATCAAGATTCTCTATTTTACCTCTTCTCATGACACTTAACTCTATGCGGTTTCCGGACTGCATTGAACCTAACAGTTGCATTATATCAGTAACGTTTCGCATCTTATTTTTGTTTATGTCAATTATTATATCGCCATTCTGGAGGCCAGCTTTTTCGTAAAGACTATTAGGGGCAATATTGGAAATTATGTATCCTTGCCGTATGCCCCTGTTCATAAAAGGTCGGACAACAGCCTGATTCATGATTGATTCCAGGAAATTTATGTTTTTCCCCATATTCTTTTTAGCAAAAATCGGAACACTGGGAAAGACAGAACTTCTTTGTGTGGCAGGGGAAGTCGAAATTAAAGAGCCTTCCAAAGATTCTTTTACCTTTAATGTTATTTCCCCTTCTTCATTCTGCAATATGGCGGTATTTCTGGTTATTTTAGTCAGCTTGCGCGAACCGATCTTGTCGCCCAAACGATATAATTTTTGCTTATGTTTATCCCGTTCCTCGACAATAATAAATCCGAAAGAGGAATTACAGGCCACTGTTCCTTTTAAATCAAAATCCATATTTTTCTGATCGGAATCGGCAAATCCTTCATTGCCGCCTGCCGATCTCAGTGTTGTAAGAAACAAATTACGTTCGGTTATTATTCCATAATCCTGAAGCTGACGGTGTTGAGTATTGTCCATGAAGGATGAAATTCTGTTGCCTGCCAGGGCAATTGTTTGTTGGGTCAAGGGGATACTGATGATTTTATAAAAAAGGTTTATTAGCTCGAAGGACAATATAGTTATGGCCAGAAGAATTAAGGATGACCTCAATAAATCAGAGTTCAGTATCTGACGGGTGTTCATGCTGCCGATTTCTTTGAACCATTCTTGGAAACGCTGTGTTATTTTAAGCCACATATTCTTCCATTAAATATAGCGGATTGTAGGATTGGCTAGTGTTCCGCCGATGTTAATATTCATTTTTACTTTTTTTCCTGCTATGACCATCTCACCGTTCAGATTAAGTTGGCTGTTCTTAAAATCTTCAGCCAGGGTTATTTCACCGTTCAGAAAACAATCCAACTGCGGGCCAAGTATTTCCATCTTCTCCAGTTTTAAACTATCGTTTTTAATTATTGCCTTTATTTCACATCGGTTATAATCAAACCGACTTAATCCCAAAAACGGTTCGGCTAAAGCATAAGTTCCTTTTTTTAAAAATAGTTCAAATGTTCCTGAAAAATTCCTGTCCGATAAATTGTTAAAAATCCAGTTTCCGCTGACTATGCCGGTTAACTCTTTTCCAATCCAGGATCTGATAAAAGTATATTTGCCCAGATTAATATCCTCGATTTTTAATTTTCCTTCTTTTGGTGGATAAATTTTGGAAAAAGAAGTCAGTCCGAAGCGTCCGGAAAATTTGCCTCCGTAAGCCTTACCGCTCAGTCCGATATACTTGTTTTTTTGAAAAAAGCTTACCGGATTAAATTGCAAATTAAGAGAATCTCCCTGAAAGTAAATGTTTGATGATGAACCTGAACTTAAGATTACGTTTTTCATTTTCAGACCAAAAGGAAAAGAAGAGCTCAATGAATCAGTCTTTAGAATGAAACCGGATGAATTTGCGGCTTCCTCCATTCTGTTTTTGGCAATGTCCGAGGGGAAAAGCAGATATAAAAATATCATGGTAATTAATATCCCATAAAGTGTGAACCATAGTGCCTTTTTTTTCAGTATACCCATATTTTTTACCTCTTTGTCTGTTCCTGATTAAGAGGTTGCAGAGAGGATATTTGCAACTGTGCAGTTAGATATTCCGGATTCTCTTTCATTTTGTTGACTGTAATTTTTTTTATTTTCACTAAATCTGCCGGCGATTCAGCGTAATACAAGAAATCGGTAAGCTGTTTTATGGTAATTTTATCCAGTTTCATGTCTACCAGCGATTCCTCGAAAGAAGATGACAGAGTTCCTCTGGACGAGTTCATGTATTTAATTCTTCCCCGGACATGAGCCTGAGTTGCCTTTTTCTGCAGGTAAGAAAACAAGGTGAAGTCAGCGCCATGAGTGGAGACGGCCATTTTTGCAGCTGCCGTTTTTCTTTCCAGCAAGGCAAACTCGGCGGAAAGTTCATTTATCTCAATGAGTTTTTTCTGATTGATATTTGTAGTTCTTTCCAGCTTTTTTTTGGCTTCCACGAAAGGAAAAATCACTACTTCCAGAATCAGGGCGATAAGAACGAATATTGCCGTGCCGGCAACAAGTTTTTGCTGTTTGGCGTCCAGTTTATTCCAGAATGTTTTTATCATTTAACTTCAATCCTTAAATTAAAATCAACCTTGCCGCCGTCTTTGGACAGGCTGGTTGAACCCATTGTCACATTTTTGAAGTATCTTGATTTCGAAAGGTCATTTCTTACGGAAGTAACCTCATCTATTGTTTTGGCCTCACCTTTAATGGAAATAACGCTGTTTTCGTAAGTCAAACCGTTAATAACAATATTGACAGAAGGCGAAACCAGAGAGGAGATTTCTTTTAATAATTCGACTGTTGTTGTTTCCGGCAGTCCTTCGTAGAAGCCATATGTTTTTTTATTCTCGGCCAGCCGGGTCTTAAGCTGCTGCACAGGGTCAACCATATTGCCGGATTCGGGAAAATTCTTTTTAAAGGTATAGGCAATTTGCTTTTTGATAGTGTTGAGGCGTTTTGTTTTTATCCCATAATCGAAAAGCTGATTTATTATCATCAACGCAATAATTATTCCCGCAATTACTGCCGCCCACTTTAATTGTTTCTTAAAATTAAGAATGGTATTTTTAGCGGCGAAATCGCCATGCCGGAAGTTAAAAGATTTTCGTCCGGAGGAAATTCTCAGCGAGGCGGCAATTGCTGTGTTCATTATTTGCGGGGAAAATGTACTTTGGATGTCTTTCCCGATTTCCAGTTGTTTTTCCCGGATGAGTTCGAGAGTCTCTACAGAAGAAGAAAAGGAACTCTCCAGCTCTTTTCGCAAAGGATCAAATAGAGAACCGCCGCCGGTTAAGATAATTCGCGTCGGTTCATTCTGCAAAACACCGTTTATCTTCATATACTCTATTGTTTTTTTCAGTTCTGAGCAGAAATTACAGCATGCCTGAACGGTCTTTGCTCCCGTCTGGGAATAGCTATTGGAGATTTTCAAACTTTCCGCTTTTTCTTTTGTCACGGATAAGTCATTGGCCAATGCTTCTGATACAAGATTACCGCCGAAGGCCAGAGAACGAACGTGAGTAATCGAATTTTCTTCAATAAATGCGACATTTGTGGAATGGCAGCCGATGTCAAGAATTATTTCACAATCGGCGGATTTTTTGTCTGTCATCTGAGTGATTAGAACGGCAGGAGACACGTCAATAACCGATAATTCTCCCAGATTTGCTTCCACCTTTTCAATCCAATCGCGGACGCTGTTTCTGGCCAGCGCCGCCACCAGCAATCCGTCATGAGGAATCATTAGATAATCGGTAATCACTTCTTCTATGGTTAGCGGAATGAGTGGCTCCAGTTCAAAGGCCAGAGTTTTTTTGATTCTGCTGTCATCGCGGAAAGGCAGATTTACCTGCCGGAACATCAGATCTTTCGCCGGTAAGGAGACACAGCAGGGAATACCGCAGAAAATTTTATCTTCACCCAGTTTTTTTAACGCCGCTTCGATTCCTCCGCATGCGTTGATATCAATAATCCGTGCGTCAAGAATATGGCCGCCCGTCAACCCTTTTTTTGTCAACACAACAGCTTTAATTGTACTTTGGCCTATGTCCAATCCGAGGAAATTTTGTGGCATTAATCCTGCCTCCATTTGAGTATCTTGACCGATTTTTTGTTCTCTCTTAGTACAATTCCGGTTATTGTTCTTGACATGTTATTCATCTTGCCGATGGATGTTATTTTAAAATAATTGCTTTTTACCGTAATCAGCTGCTGATTTATTGTTATATCTTCCATACCGGGCACTTGTTTATACCATTGAATTGCGGATAATTCATTTCCTTCTTTCATACGGAATTCATCAAGTCTGTCGGCCAAATCCGGGTTGATTCTGTTGTTAAGAGATCGTAAAATTATTTTTGGCGCTGTATTTATATTTACTAATCCCTCACTGTCGGTTGTAACATATTGAGCCAACGATGGTTTATCTTTTGTTCCGTAAAAAATTTCTTTGGTTATTCCCTTTACCATAAGCAATTCTTCAATGCAATCAAGCGGAGCATTTTTTGCTCTATAAGGCGAATCCAGAGAAGAGTAATAACTACTTTCTGCTCCGTATCCGGTCGTATTTTCGTTGGCATCAATCCAGTCTTTTATGGAATCAAGTATTTCGTCAACTTTTCCTTCACTCAAGCCGAACTCCGGCAGGCTTAGCAACCTGGTCAGCATTTCCCTGATTTCCTTATTGTCTTCTTCTCCATTGACCAGTTTATTCAAAGGAATTTTACCGGCTTCATCTTCAACTTTGGCGATAAAATAACCTTCGGGAAAAAGAGTATTGGATTGCAGTGATATCGTTTCCATGTTTGCCCAGTCATCACGAAGGCTGTTGTAGTTTAATTGGGCTTTGTTTAACAAGGCGGTTGCTCCGTAAAATCCGGACTTGGCGATATAGGTCAATTTTATACCGTCGCTGAGATTGGCTGCATCGTAAATATCGGTGCGGGAAGATCTGTTTAATTCAATGACGACAGCAACCAATATAACGATGATGAGTATTACCGTGATCAAAGCGATGCCTTTATTATTATTTAAATATTTATCTTTAATAATCATCATTTATTAATTTGTAAAAATATCTTTGTCATAAATTTGTAAGGTTTTTGCAAATCACTGTCGTTGGTCAGGAAAAGTTCTATCTTTACAGCTATAGGCATATTTCCTGAAGTAGAATCCCATGAATCATTTTCCCGTTCATTGACATCATAGAATGTCAATCTGAACGCGTCTATATTTCTGCAGATGATGAATCCGCCTTCCGCTTTTTTTGTTTCGTCAGGTTTTGTTCCGGGAACATCGGCCCTCCAAAGAGAAAAACCTTTTCCGTCATAATTTTCCCGCACATAGTAACTGATTTCCGCCGGACGACCTTCGCTTTCATTCTCGCCTAAGGCCAAATGGGACGCCGACCAGAATGAAATAAAGTGAAACTCGTTATTGCCCGATTTTTTTTTCTCGGCGTGTAGGTTAAAAGAACCGGCTGATGTCTGCAGCGAAGATAAATCGTTAATGAGTCTTTCCATGGATGTACGGGCCATTCTATAAATCTCGCCTTCTTCCTCAAGTTGACGTGAATTTTCTAAAATGCCTGTGTAAGAAACATAAACAGTGGTCATAACCAGCGACAGAATAAAAATTGCAATCAATATCTCGACAAGAGTAAATCCACCAATGCGTGTCTGTTGAAAAACGCCCATCTGTCCCGATTTTATCGGGATTGCGCTGCAAAACTCAACGCTCAACGTATTACGAAATACGTCTCGCGATGCAGTTTTTTGCGCGCCTTGCATCTGGGCATTTTTGAACAGCCACGAGGATTTATCAACAATCCTGCTGTGAATAATTTTTTTTACAAGTTGGTTAGCCATATTTTACTGTTCCGATTTTTTATAAAGAATTAGTTTGTATGTTCCACGGCTGATAAACAACCTGTTGGTAACCATAACTTCAATTCTCTTAAATTGCTGAAGTTGAGTATCGCTGATTACCAGATACCAATTATATTGCGGATAATCAGGGCCGAAATCTCCGCTTTCACTTTGATTAGACAAAGAAGACCGGGTTTCCACTTCGACAATTTTACTCTGCGCCAGAAGTGCCGCCGTAGTCATGAAACGCGAATCCGTAGCCATGGAAATACTTTGTGACTGAAGCTGAAAGATGGAAACCAGCGCAATGGCCAGAATTGCTGTGGCTACCATAACCTCCATTAGGGTAAATCCTTTTTCTTTTATCATAGCGACATCCTTCATTTGAAAGAATATTGTCCGGAAGTGTTTATGTCAGTATCCACATACCTATCGTAAATATCAGTTACTCCCAGGAAAGGATTTATTACTATAGTCATCTTGTCATCTCCATATGCCAGATGGATTATAGCGGGAGAGCAGATACTATTTTTTTTGAAAACAATTTTTACCTCTCCCACAGATATCTTTTTGTTGTTTTCACCCACAATATCGGTAATAACAACATCCCCGGGCAGTTGTTGAGGGTTCTTTTTTATTTCATCTTGTTTTTCGGGTGTCATATCGGATGTGATAACCCAGAAGATGGAATCAGGCAGATCGATACAGAGGATGTGTTCCAACTGATCGCGGACAGCTTCAACACGCAGTTTTCTTTCCAGACCGATTAACTGCCGCGAAGCTTTCTTGAGTTTGTCGCCGATAAAAACATCTCTCGTGGAAGGGACTGCCAATACCAGAATCACGCTGATGAGCGCCATTACAAGTAATAATTCAACAAGTGTAAAACCGCGTTTACTCAAGTTCCCAATTATTGATGTCCTTATTGACACCTTCTCCTCCGGCTTCACCGTCCTTGCCCAGACAGGTTAAATCAAAATCGCCGTGAGAGCCGGGACTTATGTAAATAAAATCATTTCCCCATGGATCTTTGGGCACCTTTGCTTTTTCCAGATATCCATCTTGGCGCCAGTTTTTGGGAATGTTTCCAATGCTTGGAGGTTCTATCAGAGCTTTAAGTCCCTGGTCTGTCGTAGGGTAGCCTCCATTGTCGAGTTTATATAGTTTAAGCGCTGATTCCAGAGCTTCCATCTGTATTTTTGCTTTGGCTTGTCGGGCCTCGTCGGGACGTCCCATAATGCGGGGAATAATCAGGCCGGCTAGCACACCTAAAATAACGATAACCACCATCAGTTCTATTAAGGTGAATCCTGCCTGAGAATTTTTTTTCTTTACTGTAAGTTTCATAAAAACCCCCTTTTTTATTAATATATTTTGTTATCTGACAAGTTGGTTCATTTCGAATATCGGTAATAAAATAGAAACAACGATAAAGCCGACTATGAGCCCCATAAACACGACCATTAATGGTCCCAAAAGTGATGTCATCATCGCAATGTTGGATTGAGCTTCCGTTTCATAAGCCGTAGCAACACGATTAAGCATTTTTTCCATCGAACCGCTTTGTTCTCCTACCGCAATCATTTCCGTAACCAATGGCGGGAAAAGACCGCTTTTTGTCAAAGGTCCGGAAAGTCCCTTTCCTTCCTCAAGGTCTCTGGCAGCCTGCTGTATAGCATCACCAATAACAACATTATTAACTATATTGCGTACTATTGCCATTGCCGTGAGAAGTGGAACACCGCTTTGCAGAAGAGTGGCCAGCGTTCGGCAAAATCTGGCAATGGCGATTTTACTTATAATTTGCCCAAATACCGGAATTTTCAACTTGGTATTATCACACATGCGTCTGCCTGCTTCCGTTGCTATTGTCATGTATCTAAAAGCGGCAAAAAAAGCTCCCATCAGAATTAGAATGAGCCACCAGAAAGATTTCAGAAAATTGCTCACTTTGATCAAAATAATTGTAATCAACGGCAAAGTTTGATGCATATCTTCAAATATACTGGTGATTTTAGGTACTAGAAAGGTCATCAATGCAAAGATTACAATGCTTCCGATAAAAAGCATAACTATCGGGTAATACATTGCTGACTTTATATTGCTCATTAATGTCTGCTGATTTTCGCTGAAATCAGCCAGCCTCTCCAGGACAAGGTTGATCATTCCCGAGGCTTCACCTGCTCTGACCATGTTCAGATAGAGGGGAGGAAAGATTCGGGGGAATTCCGATATGCTGTCCGTCAGGGTTTTGCCTTCATTAACCTGTTCGCGGATTTGCGCCAATGTTTTTTTCAGAAGAGGATTTTTTTCCTGCTGCATAAGGATGGAAAGAGAAGGTACCAGTGGCATTCCCGCGCTCAAAAGGGTGGAAAGCTGACGAGTGAAAACAGCAACCTGACTTGCTGAAACCCGTTCCCACAGATTAATTTTTAATGCTCCGGATAGAGCGGATTCCTTTTTTGTTTCAGACTGATTGATTTCCACGGGATAGATGTTATCTTCCCGTAATTTTTGACGTGCAGCGGCAACTCCCGGCGCGTCAATGAAGCCCTTTAGCTGGTTTCCTTTTTCATCCAATGCAATGTATTCAAAAACGCTCATTTTTTCCTGCTCCGTCAACTGAAAAAGATGATTAGGCGTTTAACATAAATTTAAATTTAATTCAATAAGTTAAGGGTATTAAAAGAAGCTTAATTTCTAACTGAAAGGATTGAATTATTTATTTTATATACTAATGCACTCTGAGCCGCAATTTTTAATGCGCTGTGTTTCTAAAACTTGGCTCTCATTATTAGCAAGTTTCATTAATAAAAAGGGGCAGGGCAGCCCCTTTTTAGTTAGTCTGTTTTTTTATCTAAAAATTTTTAAGGATTGTCTGTAATTGTAATAGACACTTCTCTTGAATCCGCACTTTCACCATTGGCATTCAAAGCCGTTACGACAATATAATAAGTTCCGTTTGTAAGATTGGTTTCTGCCGCCTGTTTTGGTGCAGCATCGGGGGTTCCAATGATCGTAGCTTGTCCTGTAAGTTGTGTTACGCCTTTGGCTCGTGCAATATAGATCCTGTAAGAAGTGGCGCCGGTTACTGTGTCCCAGTCAACAATAATATCACCGTTATTTTGATCAGTTATAGCGGGATTGGTGGGAGCCGCAGGAGGAGGAGAGATACTTGGTGTTGCCGGATATACGAAAGAAGTACTGCTGTCACCAGTTCTGGTGTTATCGTCGCCATCCAATGCTTCCATCCAGAAAATATAGTCCTGGCCATTTTTAAGGCGGGTAAAAGTGTAAGAATTGCCTGTAATTTTAGGACTTTCACCATACATTTCAAAAGAAGTGAAGTAATATACCTTATAACCGGCAGCGCCTGTCACTAAATCCCACGTAACGGTAGCCTCTTCATCACCCGCGTTTGCGCGGACATTTTCAGGCGCGGGCAATGGAGGATCAGCTAAAGGAATTGAATAAATCGCTTTAGTCAGGTCACTTTCAATTTCTCCAAAAGCCTTGGCTGAAAGTGCGAACCAGTACATTTTCCCGTTTTCCAGTCCTGTCACTGTATAAGGAGCGCTGATAATGTCTTCTGTAACCCCATCTATCTTAGTGCCGTTATTTTTTAGATCGGCGGAGGTCGGTTGTTCCACAGAGCCGTCATCTTCCATATAATAAATATTGTAGGTATCTGCGCCGGGCAACATCTTCCATTCCAGAGTAACTTCACCGTTGCCTGCGTCGGCTCTCAGTTGGTTAGTTAAATTTTCTTCAGGTTCAGGTATATCAATTGAATTGTCATCATCTGAACAGGCGGACACAAAAAATACAAATACGCTCATCAATAATAAATACGACAAGAATTTTTTCATTTTGACTCTCGTTTGGTCACCTTGTGAAAAGATTTTCGTGAAATGCCTGTTTTTATAAGAAAATAAATTAAAAAGAATAAACTACATTTTGCGCTGTAAAAAATTTTTACGACCCTGTTGCTATGTTAATAATTTACACCAAAGTCAATCTCTGTCAAGTCAATTTTTGTCTGTTAATTGAGTTAATGTAACGTTCGCTGATTTCATCAACTGAATTGATGCAGAGGCTTTTTAAATATGCCTTGATGAATCCCTTGAGAAAAACCGTTGCCGGTAATTTTTCTCTTTTGTTTTCCTCAATGTAATTTAAATAATCCAGGCGTATTTTTGTTTCCTGATGAATTTTTTCAATTGCCACTCCCAGTTCTTTTCTGATTTCTCTGAGGTCGCTGCCGCTTATTTTTTGCCGGGAAATTATTTCCCTGATGCGCTCGTTCTGGGAAACTTTGACTTTTAATTCGGCATTAGAATACTTAATCCTGCCTGAGGAATCCCTGTGTCGGTCAATGTCGAAAATTTTAACAGGGACTTTTTTAACTGCTATGCTTTTCTGGTCGGAACTGATTACTCCTGTTTGGACAAGTTCGTTGTCATATTCCTCTCTTCGGACTTCATTAATGAGCGTGAAATAGGCCCTTTCGATGAGGGAAAGAATTTTCTTTCTTTCTTCTGGTGAGAAAAAAGAATAACTGACGAGTGAATCGGCTTGATACATCTGCAACGCGGTGTTATAGGCGCTGCGGATTTCCATTGCTGTCGCATCCGGTTTGATGTCCAGCAGTTCGTAATAATTCAGTCGGTCAAAATCTTTTTCCATTTACTTTCGTCAACTTTTAAAGATAATCCAGAGACAATTGTTCGCCGAAAGAATAGCTCATCTTTTTTTTCAATTCGCGCAAATCATTGGCGGCACGGGTGTAGGGATAACGGTCTAGGAAGCATACACGCTGGCAGATGGCGTCATGAACATGTTCGTCATAGGCAATGTTACCGGCGAAATCAACGTTTATTCCCAGATGCTTTTTTATGATTTTGCATATCTGTTCGCCCAGAGAAGTATTGTCCTGCTTGCGCAGTTGATTAATAATAAGCTTAAAGCGAAAAGAACTGAAATCCTTTTTAATCATCGCGTATTTATACGGATAATCTTTTTTAACAATAGAAACTATATGTTCGGGCTTTTTAAAAGGGTCATCCCCCATATACTCTTTGACTTTCTTTTCCAGCGCTCTGAAATCGGCCGCGGAAAAGTAGTGGCGGATGCGACGGAGGTAAATGGCGCGCATAAGCCGATAAACATTTTCAATGGAAGTTGGTTCCGGAGTTGTTATGAATATGCCGTTTCTGGAGGCCAGAAAAAAATCAAGCGTGTTATAAGCTGTGCCAGCTCCCAGATCCAGAATGATGTATTCGTATTTTAATTTGGCTATGGATTTCAGGGTTTTTATCTTTTTTTCGTAGGGCAAATTGGCTATATCCAGACTATCGTGAGCGCCGCTGATTAAAAAAAGATTGGAGAAGGGCGTTTGCAGGATTGTGTCTTGCAAGTCAGATACTTTTTTGGTGACGAAATCTGAGAAACTTTTTTCCGGATAGGGAATAGCCACCATTGTGTGAAGATTTGCCGCTCCCAGATCAAGGTCAATCAGCAAGGTTTTCCTTCCCGACTTTGCTAGAAGGTGTCCCATAGAACTGGCGAGAAAACTCTTGCCTGATCCGCCTTTGCCTCCTCCAATTGGCCAGATATGCGCCATAAATCATCCAGAAAATCTTTTCGTAAACTAATACACGATAAAATATTGATATTCAAGGATTACTTTCTTGACTTCTATTGCTTTTATTCATAAAAACCAATCATGATTAACAGAGAACCTAAAATCAAAGTCGCTCTTCTGCAAAATTACAGTGAGGCTCATATATTTTTGAATGGACGTTTTTTTCTTACTAAAAAGCGGATGCTGCAGGGCAGCTTTACAGTTAAGGCCGATAAAGGAATGATTTTGCTTTTTGATTCCTTCAAAAAAGAAATTATTCGACAAAAGAAAATTCTGCTTTCGGCAACGGAAGCTGCAAGTTTTACCGTGTCCGATGTAAAAATAGGCATTAATTTCCACTGGCAGCGAATTCAAAAACAATCATTTCACGGCGATTTGTTAATATCAGCATGTTCCGATTTCTCTTTTAATCTTATCAACAAAATTCTTATGGAAGATTATCTGGAAAGCGTTATCTCATCGGAGATGTCTGCTTCAGCGCCGCTGGAATTTTTAAAGGCACAGGCCGTTGTTGCCCGCAGTTGGTTGCTGTCAATGCTTGAAAAAAAGAAGACCGTCCGGCATTTTCCTGAATCGAAAAGTAAAAATGAAATCGTAATCTGGCAGGATGTTAACGATCACAAAGAATTTGATGTTTGTGCCGATGACCACTGCCAGCGCTACCAGGGGATAACCAGAATTATTTCCAAAAATGTCCACAAGGCGGTAACCCAAACTTACGGTAATTTTCTTGTTTATAAAGGAAAAATTTGTGACGCCCGCTATCACAAATCTTGTGGCGGACAAACAGAAATCTTTTCGACTGCCTGGAATGACAAAAATCCCGACTATCTGAAAAGTGTCACTGATGATGCACGTCAGAATTTACCTATTGGATCGGAAGCTCAGGCTAAGAAATGGTTAACAAGGAGGCCTAAGTCTTATTGTGATACGACGGATAAAAAATTATTGAGCGGTATTCTACCTGCTTTTGATCAGGAGACTCCTGATTTCTATCGCTGGCGGGTTGTCTATACGGGAAAAGAACTGGAAAAGATAATCCGGAAAAAATCAGGCATTGACTTTGGTATCCTGCAAAACATCGAACCTCTTGAGCGAGGACCATCTGGTAGAATCTCGCGATTAAAAATTAAAGGTTCTAAAAAAACATTAATTGTCGGAAAGGAATTGGAAATCCGCCGCTGGCTTTCGGAAAGCCATCTTCTAAGCAGCGCTTTTATTGTATCGACAGAGCAAAAGACGACTGGAAAAATCAACTACTTTGTTTTGTCTGGAGGCGGTTGGGGGCATGGTGTGGGTATGTGCCAGATAGGTGCGGCGGTTATGGCCAGCAAGGGATTAAAGGCGGAAGAAATCCTAACGCACTACTTTACCGGCGCGCAAATAAAGAAAATATATTAAGAATATGTCATTCAGAATCCCGACGCACTTGCCCGGCGCATACAGGGTGTCGGGGCGAGGAATCTTAAAACACTTATAGAACAAGACTTCTCATCCGCTACAGGCGGATTCGAAGTGACATAAATATTTTTACTATGTCCGAAATAAAAACAGAAGTAGCAGAGAAAAAAAACAGGAGCCCATGGTTTTGGGTACCGACTGTCTATTTAGCTGAAGGCATTCCCTACATGATTGCCATGACAGTCAGCGTTGTTTTGTATAAGAGGTTGGGGCTATCCAATACCGAAATCGCTCTTTATACCAGCTGGCTTTATCTTCCTTGGGTAATCAAGCCGCTGTGGAGCCCGTTTGTTGATATTTTCCGCACCAAGCGTTTCTGGATACTGACGATGCAACTGGCTATCGGGGGATCACTGGCGGGTGTCGCTCTGACCATACCGGCTTCCGATTTTGTGCGCTACACACTGGCAATGTTTTGGATAATGGCTTTTTGTTCAGCCACGCACGATGTTGCAGTAGACGGCTTTTACATGCTGGGGCTTGATACTCCGCAGCAGGCAGCGTTTGTCGGCGTGCGCGTTATTTTTTATCGTGTTGCCACTATTGCCGCCAAGGGCGGTCTGGTGATCGCGGCCGGTGTACTGGAGAATTACGGTTATCCGGTGGCCAGTGCCTGGTCGCTGGCTTTTATCGGTGTCGCGGCAGTTTTTCTGGCTTTATTTATCTATCATTTCTTTGCACTGCCAAAACCTGCCGAAGATATAGGCGCACCGTGGGACAAATCAAAAAATTTTCTGACTGAGTATTTCCGTATTTTAACATTGTTCTTCCGGCGCAAGGATATTATAATTATTGTCAGCTTTTTTCTTTTTTATAGATTTGCCGAAGCGCAACTGGTGAAAATGGTAGCGCCGTTTTTGCTTGACGCTCGAATTAAAGGTGGATTGGGGATGACAACTGCCGAAGTCGGTATAATTTACGGCACGGTCGGTGTCATAGCTCTGATGCTGGGCGGTCTTCTGGGCGGCTATGTGATTTATAAAAAAGGTTTGAAATTCTGGCTGTGGCCGATGGTGATAATCATGCACGTGCCGGATTTGATTTTTGTTTATCTATCGCAGACTCAGCCGGAAAATCTTTGGCTCATCGGTTCCGCGGTTGCTGTTGAGCAGTTCGGCTACGGCTTTGGTTTTACCGCGTATACAATGTATATGATAATGGTTTCGCAGGGCAATTATAAGACTGTCTTTTACGCGATTGGCACGGGAATCATGGCGTTGGGAATGATGATTCCGGCAATGGGCAGTGGCTGGATTCAGGAAATGCTCGGCTATAAAGATTTCTTCATCTGGATTTTGATTACAACTATTCCCGGATTCATAGTGGCAGCACTGGTTAGGATTGACCCGGAATATGGCAAAAAATAGTGACACTCGCTAAGAGCAAATCCCGCCTTTCGGGATGAAGCTCGAAGCGCAAGTGGAACTATCCCAGGTGCAAAACACCGTGGGATAGCAATCTGGTAAAAGGATCCTTAAGTTTGTTATCCTTCCTGCGAAGGCAAATGGTATTAAATATGAGGTCGTGCGCGCCTTGCATCTGAAGCTTTTTACGAAGCCGCTAAAATTTATTGGGTTTGTAGCTTTAAACATAAAATAAAAGAGAGAGGTGTTGTTATGATCATGAAGATTAGAAAGATGCTTCTTTGTTTTTTGGCCGTTCAGATACTTGTTATTACATTTTCAGCCATATCTCACGCGGCAACCTGTTCCAACAACTGGCGCAGTCCCTCTTCACAAACTATGGAAACGGAAATCATGACCGCTTCAATGACAGATTATGCAGATATTGAAAGATATCTTACAGTCAAACAGGGATGGAAAACCACGCATGTTTATTTTCTGCAAGGAGTTCTTCTCGTTAAAGGCCTTGATGATGACGAAATAAATTATGACAACATTTTTTGGTATCCCATGATGTTCATGCAAAGCGGTGTTCTTTCCAAAGCTTTTCCACAGGGCCCGTGCAGCATAACGCAAAAGACACCTATTGCGTTGACCGAAGCCGAAGGAGAAGTAGTCCCTGAATCACAGGGCGTTATTGCTTATGATTATACATTAAAAGGTAAACAAAATGTAAAACATTTCAAAGGTGTTATGAAATTCACACCTAAAGAGGCTGCTCCATCCGACGATACAGTGGTGAAAGGATTTAAAATTGTAAACCGCACAAAACCCTATACGGTAATCGGCAGCAAAGATATGCCGGTGACAACCCTCGGAGAACTTCGCCATGCGTTGGATGCAAAAAAAACCCCCAAGGAACGAGAAAAACAAGCTCAAAGATATCAGGAACTGAGCGATATATTCGCAGGAAAAGATACAACGAAAGACACGATGAAGCCCGAAGATATCATTATGGCGCCACAACAAACAACCGATTTAAAAGATGGTAATGAATTATATCCCCTAAGAATTACTTATAAAAATTGGGGTTATGTGAACAAAGCCGGACAAGTTGTTATAGCGCCCATATTCGACATTGCTGAATTCTTTCAAGGTCGCTTGGCCAGGGTCCGTATAGACCGCAAATGGGGTGTAATAGATAAAACCGGCCGATTCGTCATTGCGCCTCAATATGAGGAGATGGGACCTTTTCGGGATGGATTAGCCTGTGTTCAAAAAAACGGGAAAACAGGTTTTATAAATGAATCAGGGAAGATCATTGTACCAATTGAAAATTATAATCTTATGTCAGAATTTAAAAATGGCGTAGCGATAATTCTAAAAGAAAGAAACGGGGATCGTTTTTTTATCGATAAAAATGGTAATTACATAACCGAAGATCAATTCTGCGAGGCAGCGCAATGCTCATATCGTAAAACACCACGTTCCATGCAAAAGGATAAAAAGTGGGGACTTGTCAACGCTAAAAACGAATTTATTCTGCAGCCGCAATACGACCACATTTATAAAGAAAAAGATGGCCTTTTCTTAGTCAAAAAAGAAGAACGATATGGGTTCATTGATAAAAAGGGAAATTTTGTCATTGACCTGCAATTCGAGGATGCGCATAGTTTTAATGAAGGCCTGGCAGCCGTAAAACAAAACGGTAAATATGGTTTTATAGATACGGCCGGAAGATTTGCTATCAAACCGCAGTTTGATTATATACATTCTTTTCAGAATGTGCCTGTAGGTATCGATAACAATAGAGAAAGAGTTTCTTTTGTCGACGGAATTGCGGTAGCTGCAGTCAATAAAAAATATGGGGTGATTAATAAAACGGGTCGCTATATTGCCGAACCGCAATTTGAAAGTGCTTATTTATGTCGCCCTGCCTCTTTAGGGATTGTAGAAATAGCAAAGAATGGTAAATGGGGTCTGGCGGATCGAACAGGGAAAATTCTTGTTGAGCCGCAGTTTGACGATATCGATACTGATTTATTCCATGAATATGCAATTGTTTCTAAATTCTATAAAAAAGGTGTCGTTCATATTGGCGGAAAAATCATTATACCTACACAATACAGAAATATAGTAATTTATCCAAATTTTGCACACCAGGATGCTCCATCTCTATTACGTATTGATAACGAATTACCGCACATGGGCTATATGGATACATCTGGAACTGTTTTCGTCATGACAGATAAAGTTTGCGGTCAATATGTTGTAAAGAACGGTAAAGGTGAAATTACCTGGCCGCGAAATATTAAAGAACTTTGCGAGCAAAAAAACTGACTCACTCGCAAAGAAAGTTTTTTGTATAATATATTATGGAAACGAAACAAATCACCACAGCATTCATTTTTGGGGCGGGGCTGGGGACTCGGCTCAGGCTGCTGACGGAAATTTATACAAAATCTAACATCAATCAACTGTAAAATTATTCTGTAATGTATCCTTGTAGTATACTATAAGGAATATTTATACAGAATAGGTTGACTTTTCTGTAAATAAATGCCATAATGTAAACTATGAGTATACAAAAAAGCACAAAATTACAGAAAATAATGCAATTTCCTAAAGGCTTGGTTTTAACCGCGAGTTATCTCAACAGTCAGGGTATTGATCCGCAACTGCTTGCGAGATACAAGAAAAGCGGATGGATTGAGTCTATAGGTGAAGGCGCTTATGTAACACGTGGCGACAAGGTTGATTGGCAAGGTGCTCTATCCGCGATGCAGAGTCAGCTAAAACTTCCTGTTCATTGTGGTGCGCGAACGTCTCTTGAGCTTCAGGGTTATAGTCATTATGTTGCCTCAAAAACACGTGATGTTTTTCTCTTTGGCTCTACGGGACAAAAATTACCCCTGTGGTTTGGAAAATATGATTGGAAGGTGAATGTCACCTACAAGATGACAGGTCTTTTCCCCGATAATCTTTCCGCGAGTTATGTGAATTTCCCATGGGGAGATTTTTCTATAAGAATATCTTCGCCGGAGCGGGCGGCTATGGAAATGCTCTATCATGTTCCGTTGAAACAGGGTTTTGATGAGGCTATGAGAATCATGGAGTCGCTTCTTTCGCTTCGTCCGGAGCTTGTTCAGAAATTATTGGAATCCTGCGCGTCCATAAAAGTTAAAAGGCTTTTTTTGTACATGGCACAAGCGGCTAATTTGCCTTTTACGGCAAAGCTCAACCTTGAAAAAGTCGATCTGGGCAAAGGTGATCGCACTATTATAAGAGGTGGCCGTCTTGATCCACAATACAGAATAACCGTACCACGTGGCGGAGATGCATGACATGAAAGATTCCCTTTATTATCGTCAAGCAAAACTACTACTCAGGATTCTGCCCATTATTGAGCGCTATCCGATATTTGCTCTCAAAGGCGGTACGGCTATTAATTTTTTCATTCGGAATATGCCGAGACTATCGGTAGATGTAGATTTGACGTATATTCCGTTTGACGAAAGGGAAACTGCGCTTACGTCTATCAGTTTGGCGCTTAATAATATCGGCAGAGACGTCGAGCGTCTTATTCTCGATGCAGCCGTCATGCTTAGGCGCTCCGGCAAAATCATTTCGGGTTTATCTGTACGAGCCGACGGATGCAGTGTTAAAATAGAGCCTAATCTGGTTTTAAGAGGCACAGTTTACGAACCGGTTGTGATGACGGTTAATCCTCATGTTCAGAAAATGTTTGAATTGACTGTTGATTCAAAGGTGTTGAACTTAGCTGATATTTATGGCGGTAAAATCTGCGCCGCTCTTGACCGCCAGCATCCGCGCGATTTGTTTGATATCAAATTGCTCCTGGATAATGAAGGGATAACGGATGACATCAGGAAATCTTTTGTTGTTCATTTGATAAGCCACGACAGACCGATGGCGGAATTGTTGAGGCCACACTATCAAGATATTAAAAAAGTTTTTGAAAATGAATTTGATGGAATGACTTTTATCAAGGTTTCCTTACGGGAGTTGGAAGAGGTAAGAGATAGTCTTGTTTGGGAAATAAATAAAGGCCTGACAGATAAAGAGAAAAAATTCATTATATCTGTGAAGAAGGGCAAGCCTGAATGGGATTTACTTGGGTTAAGGGGTGTGGATTTGCTTCCTGCGGTTCAGTGGAAACTTCTTAATATTTCCCGTATGGGTAAGGTAAAACAAAACACAGCGCTAAAGAAATTGGAAAAAGCTTTGTCGTATGGAGCACAAGTTTAGGCGGCCAATATGTTATTGAAGAATATTAACACAGCATTTATTTTGGGAGCAGGTTTGGGAACGAGACTCCGGCCGCTGACCGAAAATACGCCTAAGCCGCTTCTGGCAATTCACGGACGTCCGATCATTACCTACGCCATGGAGCATCTGCGTTTGGAGGGTATAAAGAGATTCATCGTCAATACTCATCACTGTGCGGAAAAATATGCCGAGGCTTTTCCAGGAGGCAATTGGCAAGACATACCTATTACATTTCGCCATGAGCCGGTTCTTCTGGATACGGCAGGCGGCATTAAAAATATTGAAGACCTGATTGCTGACGAAGAAAGGATTATCGTTTATAACGGCGATGTTATCACCAATATTCCGCTGGCATTGCTTATTGAAGGTCATTTTGAATTAAAATCGTCCGTTACGCTGGCGCTGCGCAGCAGCGGCCAGTTGCTGAATGTCAATATTGATAAAGACAATTATGTTTGCGACCTTAGGCATATTTTAAAAAATTCAGGAGTAAAGAGATGTCTTTTTGCCGGAATTTATATTGTGGAAAAAGCCTTTTTGAAACGATTGGAGGGGGGCAGGATAGAATCAATAGTTTTCCCGCTGATTGAGATGATTAAAGAGAATCCGCACTCTGTCGGCGGCATCGTAATTGACGATGGTTACTGGCATGACCTAGGCACGGTAATGGAATACGAAAAATTAAACAAAACAGTTATTACTTAATTGTTACTTTGAACGAATATAGTGACACTCGCTAAGAGCAAGCGAAGTGAATAACCTAAAGGTCACTATAGGCTCGAAGCGTTAGTCAAATTATCCAATGGCCAAAGGCTATTGGAAACCATCCCATGCGCATAGCGCCGTGGGATGAAAAACACCTTAGTAGAAATATGTATAAGGAAATACAAAAATTTATAAAAGATAATCTCGGCGCAAAAGATTTTGAACTTGTGCCCATCAAAAAGGGCGGTTCCGACCGGGAATTTATCCGTGTTTCTCTGCCGGATAAAACAAGTTTTGTATTTATGCATTACGGTGATGAAGTTGCTGAAAACGCTCACTGGGCCGGCATCAACAGATTTATGGCATCTCTGAAGATCAATGTACCGCGCATTTTCGCACAGGATGACCCCCGTCATTTTATCCTGCTTGAAGATTTAGGCGATGTTGATTTGTGGTCGGAAAGATTTTTGCGCTGGGAGGAAAGGCGTGATTATTATTTTCAGGCGCTGACTCAAATTTACCGGCTGCATTCCTTTGATTTGAAATCAATTCCCGCGGATTTGCAATTGTCTGAAAATTACGGTCCCAGGCTCTATAAGTGGGAGCATGATTATTTTCTGGAAAATCTTGTCTGGGAAGTATGCAAAATAAAACTTTCATCAGCGGACACCGCAAAGTTAAATAAAGAACTGGACGCGCTCTCCGCTCGCCTGCAAAAAATCGAACCTTGCCTTATACACCGTGATTTTCAGTCGCAGAATATCATGATTAAAAACGATAGGCCGGTTTTGATTGATTTTCAGGGCATGCGCAAGGGATGCCTTTTCTATGATCTTGGTTCGCTGATTTGCGATCCTTACGTTACCTTTGATGACAAAGAAAGAGACGAACTGCTGGATTTTTACTATGTACTCATGGAGCTCGTTTATAGTCGTGATGAATTTTTTAGTAATTTCTGGATGGGCTCCGTGCAGCGCCTGCTGCAGGCACTCGGCGCTTATGGATTTCTCGGACTTAAAAAACACAAAACCGCATTTCTAAGTCATATCGGCAACGGCCTAGAAAATTTATTGACTGCAATTGATAAAGTGGACGGCATGGAAACGCTGAATGATCTAGCAATTGAATGTGAAACAATTATTACCCGGAAAAATTATTAAGATAACTATTGGCTCATTATTGGGAGACTCAAATTTCAAAAACGAATAATCTAAAGGTCACTGTAGGTGTATTGAAATTTGCACGTCGAACAATCCCGCCACAAGCGGAGGGTATAATACCTCGCCCCTTGGGGCAGAATTGGGGTCTAGGGCTTGCCTTGGGGTTCATACCCGTGATTAAAAATGTTCGGTTTTCTTAATCTGTAAAAGAGATGCTTGCATTTTTTTATTCATATAGTACTATAAAATAAAAATTCATTGATGAAATTTTAAAAAATAATTATGTAAAAGAAAAATGGGTCCATAAGTTCGAATATGCTTATGGAGAGTGGTTTTGATGGTCGGGCCGCCATCTGATTAAAAGTAATCAGATGGCGTTTTTTTATGGGATTATCATCCCATTTTCTTCCGATCGTTACAAAAAGAATTATTAATCGTTTAAATAGAAAAAATATGCCGGTGATAACAATAAAAAATAAAGAACAAGCAAAAATAAAAGTCGGTCTATTTGGTTTTGGAAATACGGGCCGCATGGTGGCAGACGAGTTTCTTAAAGATGACTTATTTGATTTAAGATGGGTGGTGAGACGTACCCACAAAGATAATCATAAGTATGCAACACGTCTTTTAGGATATGAAAAAAATAGTGCTCCTATATTTTCAGTTGATGAAATATCTTCATCTTTTTTCCAAAGCCGTTCCGTTGACGTTATAGTTGATTTTTCAAGCGCCAAGGGTCATAAAGGTTACTCATCGGCTGCTGATTTCGGAACTAAAATTATTTCTGCCATTTCTAAGTATAAAGAGGATGACCTGCAGGATTTACGAACAATGGCGGAAAAAACTTCAGTGCTTTATTCGCCTAATATTACACTTGGTATAAATTTTCTCTTGGTCGCGTCTCAAATACTTCAGAAGACAGCTCCTCACGCTGATATTGAAATCGTGGAAGAACACTTTCGTAACAAGAAAGAAAAATCAGGAACGGCTTTAAAGATAGCCGATATTCTTGGTCTGGAAAAAGATAAGCATGTTAATTCCGTTCGTGTGGGAGGTATTGTGGGAAAACATGAAATCATTTTTGGCCTGCCCAATCAGACAATCAGACTTATTCATGAAAGTATAAGTAAGAGAGCTTTTGGGCAGGGTGCTATTTTTGCTTCAAAATGGCTGGTTAATGCCCCGATAGGTATGTACTCAATAGAAAACATAATAATTGATATGTTTAAAAAGAATATTCCTGTTTATTAGTTTTTTTCAAATGTTGAAATAGATAATTAAATTAGTACGCGTAACCTAAATTAATATTGTTTTTACGCAACATTAAAATTCATTATAGATAAATTTATTAAATATTATTCCATTTTGAGATGAAAATAAAAATATGATGTCTAAGATAAAAATAAATATAATACTCATTAAACTTGAAATATTGTGATTTAATTTGCTATGTTTTAAAACAAAGAGAGGAAAATTCATGTAAGAATGATTTTATTTCTTCAGAGAGTGAAACAAAAACAAAGGTTAGTTCGACAGGACTGCAAGACAGGAAGGTTATGGATGAACTGAAATATGATATTCCCGTACTTCTTCTTCATAACATTAATCCGGAATGGATAACTGAAGAAAAGCAGGAAGCAGAGCAAGAAGTCGCAATACTTGCTACTTCTTTGAATGAATTAGGCCATCCGCTGGAAGTAGTCGCGGTTGAAGATGATTGTTTAGCGGAAAGATTAAGTGTTTTTAATCCTCTGGATTATGTAGTATTTAACTGGTGTGAGGAACTTCCCGGTGTGCCGCACAGTGAGCCTATAATAGCTGCTGTTATGGAGAAGATGGGCTTTGTATTTACCGGTTCATCATATGCTACACTAGCTTTAGCGAATGACAAGCCTGCGATAAAAAGAGTTTTGGATAAAGCAAATATTCCCACACCACCCTGGAATGTATTTCAGAACACTGACGTGAAGAATTGGAACATTTATCCTTCTATTGTTAAACCTGCCCACGAACACTGTAGTATCGGGATTTTTCCGGAATCCATAGTTACATCTCCAGCGGAGCTGGAAAATCGTGTAGCTTTTATTTTGGATACTTACAAGCAACCGGCATTGGTCGAAGAATTCATTGATGGCAGAGAACTGCTGAATGCTGTTTGGGGAAATGGAAATATTTCCATGCTGCCTCCAGTGGAAATGGATTTTAGCGGTCTGACGGATATACGCGATCACCTCTTTACTTATGAAGCAAAGTATGTTCCCGGCTCCCGTCTCTATGAAAGCATCGGTATGTGCGTTCCGGCAGAACTGGAACCTTTGGTTAAAGCCGAGCTGGAACATATCGCTATTGCTGCTTATCAGGTGACCGGTTGCAGGGATTATGGACGCATTGATGTAAGGTATCTTAACGGCATTTTCTATGTAATTGACGTTAATCCGAATCCGGATATCAATCCATATACATCCATGACACACGCTGCGGCTGAAATCGGCTACTCCTATGGTAAGATGGGCAGCCGTATTGTTAATTTCGCAGCAGCCCGACATCCAGTCTTCAGTAGATAACGAATTTAGGAAAACCATAGGGTCCTTCGAAGAGTTTACTGATCGCAAACGATAATGTGGGAGTGATGGTTCATCTCCATGAACTGGCAACGGAGTGCGAAACAATTCTCGTTCGTAAAAGTTATTAGTAAAAGTTATTAAATGATCAGCAAAATAAACGTTGACATTCGCCCTTCCATTAAGAAATGTTCAAACGCCGGTCTATCGCATAGAAACCTGTAAAAAATAGGCAAGAGTAATCCGTTTGAAAATTTCCTAAAACAGGCGCGTCTAATGACGTAATTAATTTAGCTGCCGTTCAGGGTGGATAGGTGAACGCATCCGCCGTTCTTCATATTGTGCAGAAGGAAAGGAAAGACAGCGCGAGGAGCATTACCCTGGATTCTAATAATACACGGGCTCTTTCCACAGTTTGAGCCTGAACCCTATCTGATGGAGGATACGCTTCATGTTGATCCTCGAAAAGACTATCAACGTGGGGGGTCTCTTGTCTAGAAGCAGTCTCTGCCTTTTTTCCATGATCTCTTTTGGGACTTTGGGGAATATGGATGAGGATTGGCACAGTTTGTATTCATAATATCTGAAAATGTCCACTTGGTCGAATCTGCAATCCTCCAACACTTTCACTGTTTCAGAAAAGTCCTCTTCCGTTTCCGATGGGAAACCCACGATCACCTGGGTGCCGATTTTGAGGCTGGAAAAGGCTTTCTTCAATTCATTGATCGTTTCCTTGAAGGCCCCGATGTCCATGGGTCTATTCATGAGATGAAGGATCCGTTCGCTACCGGATTGGAATGCGGATTGCAAGCTTTTAATCCGGCCGGTCTTGAAAAGCTCGATCAGGTCATCTTTGAACCGGATAAGGTGATGGGGATGCAAATCCTGTAGATACTCGATCTGCACTCTCTTATCAACATTAAGAATCCTCTGAAGGAGGGAGATGATGTTTGTCCCGATGTCCGATCCGTAGGTACCCGAATCATCACTCACAATGCTTATGCTAAATATACCTTTCGATATCGCTTCCTGCACTTCGTGAATGACCTGATCGGGATCTTTGCTCTTCAGTCTTCCTATGGCAAAACGTATCGCGCAATAGCTGCAGTTTCCTTTGCAGCCTTGGGATATTCTTATAGAATATTTGTCGGGATCTACGGTGATCAATCTTGGAAGGCCTGTCCTATTGAGGATCGGCATCCGGATCTCGTGTTCAAGTACCTTCCATATTAGCTGTTTCGAAGCTTTAATCGGTTCTTTCAATGCTTTCTGTAAAAGATTTTTGATCGAATCGTGAACACTTTTTATATAGGGATGGTAATGACCGTTCTTGAAACAGATGTTCGGATCCTCGGCGTCTTTAAACTTGTATCTGAAGTCAGGAAAAAGTTCATCTATTTTTGCCAGTTCTTTTGTGATGACCGTCTTGCCATTGAAGACCTCCTCCAATTTTTCCGGTTCCATTGCCGGCATACACCCGCACACAATGAGCTCGCCTTTCAGTTCTTTGTACACCTGGATTTCCAGAAGAACATATGGCATGGCTGTAGGAAGCCCGCATGTGAGCATGAGAATGTAATCTGCAAAATCCGGAGAATCGACCATCTTGAGATTATTTCTTTCCATTAATATCCTGACTTTTTCGGCATTCATTCCGCTCCGGGCACATCCCGAGCAACTAATGAAAAAAGTTAGCTGTCTGTTATGAGCATCGAGAGGGATCATTTTGCATTCCCTATTGCACATCCTGAGCTCTCTCCTAAATCCTGTTATGCGTTCTTGATTGATAAGAGCGATATGGGGTCGGCGTTCGTCAATTTTCCCATAGGATCGTTTTCAAGGTGTTCAGAATATTGTACAAAATATTTTTATTGATAGATAAGAACTTGCTTTTCGTTGTCGCGTTGGCGGCAGTATAGGAAATGCCGTGTTGGGTGTCAAGGAAATTGTGGCATAAGTTGTGAGACGGAGCACGAATTTTCTTTGTGAAAATAAATAAAATCAACCGTCCTTTTTTTCTAAGCAGGGTTTGACAGATATGCATAGATGATGCATATTATGGCATCACAATCGCATGAGGTGGTAATATGAGAACAACGCTGAATATTGAAGACAGCCTGATTACTAAACTATATAAAATGAAGGGAATTAAAAAGAAAACAACGTTGGTCAAACTCGAATGGAAACTCTTTTTGTCATGGGAGGCGGTAAAAGGTTGGCAAGACTCGGCGGGATGCAGAGACAGTTGGAAGCGATACAGTGACAAAGGGTGTAATTAAGGGAGATCTTAGTTTTTCCTGTAACATTTTTTGTCAATGATGGTACCTGAATTTGTCAGCAATATTGTTACTCATGTAGGATAACTCAATGGAATCTTTAATCTGTAAACACTGGCACCACTGCCCGGCCGAGGAAGTCACAACGCTGTTGACGACACATCCGGATCGCGGGCTTTCGTTGTTCGAAGTAAAGCATCGGTTGGAGCACTTCGGTCCAAATATGGTCACGGCCAAAAAACAAAGAGGGCCTCTCATCCGGTTCCTGCTGCAATTTCACCAGCCGCTTGTTTATATTTTGCTGGCTGCCGCCGTCACGACTATTATTTTGCAGGAATGGGTGGATTCCTCCGTTATCTTCGGCGTGGTGATTGTCAATGCCATTATCGGGTTTATTCAGGAATCAAAGGCGGAGCAAGCCATTGAATCCCTCAAACAGATGATGACGACGCAGGCAACAGTTTTGCGTGACAGCAAATGGATGCAGATTGACTCGATCCAACTGGTTCCGGGTGATATTGTCCGCATCCAGGCTGGCGACAAGGTTCCCGCCGATCTCCGGCTGCTTTCCTGCCGGGATTTACATGTGGATGAGTCCGCCCTGACTGGGGAATCTGTGCCCGTCATGAAAAAAGAAGGAACGCTGAATCCGGAAACAATTCTGGCCGACCGGCACAACATGGCCTATGCGGGCACGCTGGTAACTTATGGGCAGGCGCAAGCGGTCATCGTCACTACGGGAGATAAGACGGAAACAGGGCGCATCTCTGAAATGATTGCCGAGGCGGAGGATTTTTCCACGCCGCTTACAATAAAGATTGCATCATTTAGCAAAGTTCTTTTAATCGCGATTTTGATTTTGGCGGCCCTGACGTTCGCCGTGGGGCTGTGGCGCGGTAAAGGCATAATCGATATGTTTATGGCTGCTATCGCGCTTGCCGTTGGCGCTATCCCGGAAGGACTGCCCGCCGCCGTAACGATTACGCTCGCCATCGGCGTAAATCGAATGGCCAAACGTAGGGCCATCATTCGCAAGCTTCCGGCCGTTGAAACGCTGGGCAGCACGACAGTCATTTGTTCGGACAAAACCGGAACGCTAACTGAAAATCAGATGACCGTCCGCCGTGTTTTTGCGGGTGATGAATATTTCGATGTACAGGGAAACGGTTATACGCCGGACGGAAGAATATTATCAGGTGGTGCGGCCGTTGCCGGAAAAATGCCCGTCGCTTTGTCCGAAACATTGCTTGCCGGATTGCTGTGCAATGATTCTCGCTTGGTCGAGAAGGACAAAATCTGGCATGTCGAGGGCGATCCGACGGAAGGAGCGCTCATCACGGCAGCCGCCAAAGCCGGGTTTTTAATGCATCCGACTACGGAAAAAATGTCCCGGCTGGATGTTATTCCCTTTGAATCGGAACGACAGTTTATGGCCACATTGAATAAAACCGAAGCAGGCAACGTGGTCTATTTGAAAGGCGCGATAGAAAAAATTCTTGACGCCTGTTCGGAAAGTTTGTCGGTGGACGGAATGCCAGCCATGCTGAACAAGCAGGACGTTTTTGAAAAAGCGGATGAGCTTGCCTCCAACGGTTTGCGCGTGCTGGCACTGGCGCGCAGGAAAGTTGATAAAGACAAACTGGATATTGATGATTGCATGTCCGGTCTGACCTTTTTGGGATTGCAGGGGATGATTGATCCTCCACGCACGGAAGCCATTGTGGCCGTTGGCGTGTGTCGCAAGGCGGGTATCACCGTCAAAATGATTACGGGCGATCATGCCGTAACCGCGACGGAAATTGCCCGACAACTGGGCATTGGCCGTGTTGATGGCCGTGAACATGAAAAACCTGAAACTCTTAGCGGCAAACAACTGGAAAGTCTCTCGGACGAAGAGCTGATTGAAAAAGCCGGAAGCACATCAGTGTTTGCCCGCGTTGCTCCGGAGCAGAAACTGCGGCTGGTTGAAGCGCTGCAGGCCCGCAACCACATCGTTGCGATGACCGGCGACGGTGTCAACGACGCACCCGCCCTGAAGCAGGCCAATATCGGCATTGCGATGGGAATTACCGGCACGGATGTTTCCAAGGAGGCTGCAGATATGGTACTGACCGACGATAATTTCGCCAGCATTACCGCCGCTGTTGAGGAAGGTCGCCGGATTTTTGACAACTTGGTCAAATTTATAACATGGACGCTGCCGACCAATGGCGGTGAGGGACTGGTCATTCTGGCTGCCATCATGGCCGGTGTGGCGCTGCCCATTCTGCCGGTGCAGATTCTCTGGATCAACATGACTACGGCAGTTCTTTTGGGACTGATGCTGGCCTTCGAGCCGGGTGAAAAAGATGTGATGAATTATCCACCCCGCAAGCCCGACAGCCCGATTTTGTCCGGCATTCTGATCGGACGCATTCTGCTGGTTTCCTTGCTGATGCTCGCGGCGATCTTTTCCATCTTTAACTGGCAGAAAAGCATCGGCTACCCGCTGGAAGTTGCCCGCACGGTCGCAGTGAATTTGTTTGTCATGATTGAACTCACCTATTTGTTCAACTGCCGTTCGCTGACCCGCTCCATGTTTAAAATCGGAATATTTTCCAATCCTTGGGTGCTGGTCGGTAGCGGTCTGATGGTCGTTTTGCAGCTATTATACACTTACGCGCCCTTCATGAATAAAGTATTCCACAGCGCACCCATCGGCGCAAATGACTGGTTTTTGGTTGTAATACTTGCCTTCGCTGTTTACGGGATTATCGGCCTGGAAAAGGGGGTGCGATTGTGCATTTTTAAAAAAGCGCGTTAACACAGAAAAGCGTGATCGGCAGTGAGTTTCAGGGGGGATAGATCATTCAGCCATAGTTGATAAATTCTTGAAATATTTTGAACCATCCTTATATAAAATAAAAAAACCGCCGTACATGCAACCAATGCACGGCGGTGAATAAGATTGTCTTAAGCCTTGACTTTTGCGACCATTTGCGTACTAAAGGCCTTGGCGTCAGCCAAATCGTTTTCATCGGGATGGTGTATAGCGCCAGCGGCCTCCTCTGCCCACGCTTTGTGCTGGGGATTTTTCTGCAGAGACTCAATAATCTGTTCGGCAACTTTGCCCCGGCAGCTGAAGTGCCCGAGTACGGTCAGCTTTGCTGAAAGACCCAGCGCATGCTCAAAAGCCTGTTTGGCTAAAATGCCGTTGCGCAGAGAGCCGTGAGTTGAGAAAAAAGCGATTTTTTGCCCTTTTGGAATTTTTGCGATCTGCGATGCTGCCTTTTCTGGAACACTGTGTGCATGAACTGGGAAACCGAAAAAAATAATGTCGTAGCCTTTCCAGTCTTTCACATCGGAAATTTTCCTGACCTCCTTATCGAAATTAACGGTATCGTAAATAGCACGGGCAACTTTTTCTGTGTTTCCGGTGTCTGAATGATACGCGATTAATGCTTTCACTTTATATCCTCCTGTTTGCTGATTGATTGAGTTGCTAACAACTTCTTTATAGGGGGTTGAAGTATATGGAGTGTGGTTTTGTGTGTCAAGAATATTTTGATCTAATATATGGGGCGTGAACGAAATGACCGGTTTGGAGATGCGTCGAGCGGATCTGTCTTGTAAAATTTTAATTCGTACTATGTTTTCGATAAAGCCGTTGCGCCCATTGTGCTGACGTATTGAGCAAATCACCAATGGTGGAGCTTCCTTCGGTAGAAGCCGGGGATTACAAGTTGTGGGGTTTAATATCCGATAAGATTTTAAAAATGAAAGCAGTTCCTTATTGTTTTCCGGAATATAAAAAAAGAATGTTGTGTTTGCATAAAAAAGCCGGGTTTTCCCGGCCTTTTTTGTCGTGAATAATTTTGTTTTCAGTTAAAGCCCCTTTTTTTCAAAAAAACGAAAGAGGCCGATAAACACCAAGCTCAATATAATAATAATGAACCAATGATTGATTCCTAGTATAGCCGGCACGGTAATCTTTCCAAAGTTACCCCAGGTTAACACGGTTTCTTTCATCGTCGGATAGGCCTCCGCGAAAATACCGGCTCCGGCAATCATGCCTAAAAGACCAAAGACGGCGTCATAACGCCCTTCGCCCAGCGCGCCCATCGCTGTTGCCGGACAATAGCCGACAATGCCCCACCCGATGCCAAAGATCAGTCCACCTAGGACGTTTCCGCCAAGAATCAAGGGTTTAATGGAAAGTTTGATTAATCCCAGATCCAGCAGAAGATAAATTCCCACCATGGCAACCAGGATGGTCGTCAACATAAATTTAACAATGGTCATATCCTTGAGACGCAGCGCGCCCAGCTGCCGGTCATACCGGATGACCTGCGCTTTCTGCATGCAAAACCCGAATAGAATGCCTGTGATGGCACCCATTAAAAGCTCATTCATGGCCATTACCTCCATATAAAATTCTGGCGATGATGATACCTCCGATAAAGAAACAAATCAGAGATACGTAACCGCTGACAGCTGCCTGAGCAAGACCGCTCAGTCCGTGTCCGCTCGGTCACCCATCGGCAAGACGGGCACCATACATTAAGATAATGCCTCCCAGAAAAGCGGCAATCCAGCGCTTGGTCCGCGAGGTTCCAAAACGGACTTCCCACATTTGGGGAACAGCCACGGCTTTATTTTCTTTTGAGAGCAAAGCGGAAGCTAATGCGCCAAAGAATACGCCGACAACAAACAAAAACTGCCAATCAATTTTTACCTTCTCCTTGATAAAGTATTCCATGCCGGCAACTTTATCAGGCACGACCGTCTGCTCAATCATTCCGGCGGCACGCACAAATGTTGTCGAGGCGCCGAAGTATTTTCCTGTAATCAAAACGGAAAGGATGAGCAAAAGACCCGCCATGGCGCCGGCGGCATAAGGAGACCACTTTTTTTCACGTAAGACATTCATAAATTTGTACCTCCTTGACAAATTGTTTAAAAAGGTCCGACCTAGTAAATATAATGTTTTTTATTTGGTGTAATTTTTTAAAATAACTTTAATTGAATTGTTCAGAACTTTCTATCATCGGATATGAGTATAGAAAGAGTGGCATTATGAGTCAAGAAGATTTCGAAGATTTCGGGGACAATATATTGGCGTGAAGAAAATGACTGGTTTGTGGATGTATCGATGTTGCCCAACTGTAAAGATTTCAATTCGTAACGTGTTTTTGATAAAGCCATTGCGCTCATTGTCTCGATATGTTAAGCAAATCCGTAATCCCGCAACATGGAATATCCCGACTTTAACTGGGGGATAAATAAAGTATAAAATTAGTATTGTAACCCTCCCCCAAATTTTTCGATCCTGTATTTTTCATAGCAGGGAGGCCCCGCAAATGTTCAACACAGGCGATCCGTCAGTAACACCCCTTATGAAAGCTCCTTTATCCGTGGGCATGG
Organism: Syntrophaceae bacterium; assembly: GCA_016927935.1. Taxonomy (GTDB): domain Bacteria; phylum Desulfobacterota; class Syntrophia; order Syntrophales; family Smithellaceae; genus Smithella. Next base: position 10,058 of record JAFGLS010000163.1, on the reverse strand, counting down.
ATGAAACCCGACGGCTGATTGCGCAGGAACCGGATCTTGACCGCTGTGACGCGTTTGGCAACACGGCTCTACACCATGCCTGCAGTCAGAAAAACCTTTTGAAAGCACGCTTGCTCATCCAGACTGGCGCATCCCTTGTCATACGTAATGCAGAAAACTACCCGGCTCTTTTCTACTACGAGCCCCTGAACGACTGGTCGGAACTGAAGTTGATGATTGATGATGCGAAAGGGATCACACGCGAGCAGGTGCCAGGGATCGTGGGAGACAGGAAAAAGGTAAAACTCCTGCAAATGTACCGGGCATGGTTGAGCCGGAAAGAGATTATACGGGGCGAGGAGCTGCACCGCGCTATAAAAAAAGGCCATGTGGATAAAGTGAGGAAGATGCTCAAGGAAGGCCAGTTCATAGAGATTTTCGACAAGCGGAACAACTCGCCCGTGTTCAACGCGGTGCTGTGCCCGGGCGCTGACAGGGCCGCAGCAATCATCGGCATGCTGAAAGAGGCCGGGGCTGACTGCGAGGTGTGTGATTACAGACGGCGAACGCCCATACAGGAGGCCCTGTGGGCTGCCCGGCCAGAGGTGGTTGCCGCACTTGACCCGGACTGGCCCCTGAGCGAACCCTTGCGCCGCAGAATCATGTATGTTGATATCGTCAACAACGAACGCTACGGTGTTTCCTTTTATCCCACGAACCCTTGGCTGACGGTTTCATATTTCACCTGGGTGCCGCGGGGCCATGAAGGCGGGGGCGAGATGAGCGCGCGCGAGATGCTCGAAAAAAACAGAAAATTTCTGGAAACCACCGGGGCCGGGTGGTTCATCCCATTTCTGGAGAGATACGTGCAGGGCGAACCTGTGTCAGTGGAAGAGCTTGAGGACTATAGCCTTACCCATTTCAATACCCCTCTTGTCCTTCACTTTGCTGCCCCGTGAGGCGCCGTCAACTTCTCAACAAGTGTGTTCGCCAACTGCATGATGATTCCGGTATAGGCATAGGTGAGAAAGACCGCCCACAGAGTGCTGCATCCCATACGGCCCGCGAGGTAAAAGATACATACTGCGGCTGGCAAGCTTAGAAGGACTATTGGCTTTTTTACCTGTGTGATTGCGATCCTCGAGGCGAAAAAGCCCCGGACCCATGAATCTTCCTCATCCACGCAGACCACAAGGCTGAAAGCAAGGCCGCGCTGCAGGCTCACGAAGCCCACAAGAGCTATATTGAACACAGCAGTCCAGCCTGTCCTGGGAGCCTGCATCAGGAAGAAGAGTTCATATGCGGCAATAAATATTCCGGTCAGGGCGAGACCGGCATAAAAAAAGCGCACCGTAAAGGAGAGATCCTTTTTTTCATACACGGTCAGCTCGCACGGATGGAGAGCTTCGCTTATAATGGTTGACAGGGGGATGGCAAGGGCAATAACGACGATCAGCGTAAGCCAGAGATAGGATGCTATGAGACCAAGACCGTGCCCGAGCGCCACGATCATATCAAGCATACCATGGGCTTCGTTGAAATCGTCGGCGATGTTCGAGCGGACAAGAAAAACTGCCCTGCGCACGTGGGCAAGCAGCGTGTTATGACGTGCCACGGCAGCTATTAGGAACGCCCAGAAAAAAAGTAGCATGTCCGCGAACGTGCTTTGCGGGAACAGGCTGTCAACGAACACCTTTTTGATCTGTCCTGCCCAGCGCCCGCGTTTTGTCTGTTGAAAGTGTTTCATGGTTCTTTGGAGCCCTTGGTTTCTGCCGTCTGTTTCGCATCCCCAAAAATTTCCCTGTTGCGGGGCATAAGAAAATAAAAGATGACAATAATTGACAGGTTGATGACAAGGCCGTGGTCGATCAGCCCCAGCTTCGCGTTCGCTGACAAAAACGCAATATATGCCGCAAAAAGGATCCATCCCTTCACGCTGACACGGCGCTTTCCCAACCGGTCGCTCATGTTGGATGACTGCTCTTTGGCATAGCTGACAGACCCGAAAAGTGCCTCGAAGATGATGCGATGGCTGGCGCGTTCAGGAAAGGGGATGACGAGGAACATCTGCACGAGGTTTGAGATAAAGAACAAAAACACCCCGCCCGCGAGAAACACATAGAGGAAAAGAGCGGGCGAAAAGGCGTGGCCGCCGTACTGCTCAGTGAAATTGTCAAGGGACCACTGGCAGGAGATCATGACGCACAGCGCGATCAGGTACCACAGGTAGCACAGTACCCGCACGGGCTTAAACCTCAACAGGCCGGCGAGGACCGTAAGAACGATCAGGACGCCGGGCACCAGAGCCCCGATGATGACGGAGCGCGGCATCGCGACGCCGGAGTCTTTCATCAGCAGGTAGAGCAAGTAATAGAGAAGGGCGCTGTAGAGCAGAAGCACAAGCGCGGTAACAGCGGGAAGCATGTGTTTGCGGAACGCGACCGAGAACACGATCGCGTAGAAAAGCGTCCAACACAGTGGGCCGGCGAGGGAGCGGTACTTTGCTTCAGGAATAAACCATGCGGGAGCGAGGCAAGCTAGAGCGATAACGAACGCCCAGGCTAGCTGACTGCGATTGCGCAGGTACCACAGGCTTTGCAGGAACACACCCGCGCAGAAAACATAGAGCAAAACATATTCAGGCTTGGGCATGGGGATGCTCCACTGTTAAAGGTGTGTGCGGTTCGGTAGCTCAGTGTTATATAACGGCATAAAGCAGGAGCGGCTTTAGCCGCAATTTTTTTTCTAAAAGGTTACACCGATTGATAATTAATAAATTGATAAGAACTTTCTTTTTGTGGGGTTGAGTATATGAGGCGTGGCCTTGTGTGTCAAGAGGATTTTGGGCACAAGATTATAGAAGATGAATAAAATGAACGATTTTAGGATGCGTCGATGTAGCTTATCATGTAAATTTTTCGGTCAGCGTCACTGCCGGTAACGGCCGTTTGTATCAAATTCAGACAGACCAATCCAACACGTTTTGTTTGGATATCTGTCATGACGTTAAGATTGAACGTAATCATCCCGGAAGTATTCGGGATAGTCCTAGTCGTGTGGGTGCGAATAATTCGCTGCTGTTAATGTTTGATAATTTGGCAATGGAATAAGAAACTACTATTTTCATCCAAAAAAATTATTATAAAATTGTGGTATTTTAAATATAATTTATCAGTAGTAATGAATGATTTATTATTATGTGCCCGAAATTCATCAAGACGATTTTTTTTTAGTCATTAGGCTAGGCATGCCATAATCCGAGGTAAGGCCTCAGCTGCCTGGGCTCGGATTGAAAGGTCGCACAAAGAGGTTAGTTCCGATTCCTTCCAGTTGATTTCCACGAGACGCGCGCCGGCGGATTTGGCGATTCCCGGCAGGGCGGCCGCCGGGTAAACCACGCCTGAGGTGCCTACAATTAACATGACATCGCAAGTTTGAGCGGCGACTTTTGCCTCCAGCAAATCCTGGACAGACTCCCCAAAACTGACAAAGTCCGGCCGGGTCAGCCCTCCGCATTCACATCTGGGAAAGGCCAGCAACAACGCCTCTAGAGAGAATGCATCGCTTTTGTTAAATACAGGGCGGATCATCTCAAAGAAAAATTTCCGCTGCACTCCTTGCTTTTTTTCACAGGTCATGCAACGAAATCTAAACAAATTTCCATGCAATTCATAGACGGATTTACTTCCTGCTTCCCGGTGAAGATTGTCCACATTCTGGGTAATGACGGCCATAAGATGACCCATTTCCTCGAGTTGAGCTAAAGCCAGGTGCGCCGGGTTTGACCGGGCTTTTTCCAGCGAGGAGAAGAAATCTTTCAGTATCTCATAGGCCTTGTCCGGATGTTTGGCTAAAACATTAAGCATGCCCTGTGATCCGTAACGATCCCACAATCCGCCGGAATCCCGGTATGTGGATATGCCGCTGGCAGCGGAAATGCCGGCCCCCGTAAATGCCACGCCTTTCCGGGCAGAAGAGATGATTTTAGCCGCTTGTTCTATGGAAGACATCCAAGTTACCTTTTAATCTCAAAGTATCTTTAGCAAAAAATTATCAATTTGTTTACAATTTTTACTATCAACTACCACAATCTTCACAGCACGGATTCCTCTTCACGTGAAGGACATTTGCCTCTCCTGACAGACCATCCCAGAGTAATAATCTGTTTGTCAGTAGTTCTCCCTCTCCCGTAATGTATTTTATGACTTCCGTCGCCTGAATTGAACCGATTACTCCAGGGGTTACCCCGATGATGGAGAAGATTCCAGAGGCAGGACTCAGGGGAAAGACGCATCTAAGACAAGCCGTCTGATGAGGTATAACGGTCATGACCTGTCCATGAAAACCAAGGACAGCGCCGTGAAAAAAAGGAATATGAAGTTTAACAGCAACACTGTTCAGGAGATATCTGGTGGTGAAATTGTCTAGTGCATCAACGATTAAGTCGGCATCTCCTACAACATCGTTTACATTTGTTTTCTCAATTTTGCAGAAGATCGTTTCTACCTTCACATAAGGATTCATAGCGTGGATTTTCTTTTTTGCTGAGGTTGTTTTTTTTCTGCCCACATCGGTATTCCAGTGCAGGGTTTGCCTGTTGAGGTTGCTAACTTCAACAACATCATTATCGGCAATTACGATACGTCCTACACCCGCAAAGGCAAGGTATGTGGCTATCGGTGAACCCAACCCTCCGGCTCCGGCGATCAGGATTTTAGCTTTTTTTAGTTTTTTCTGTCCCTCTTTTCCGATGAGGGAAAGTTGCCTGCTGTATCGCTTCAGTTCTTCATCGTTTATTGTTTTCATTTTGCAGACATGCTCTCTAAGTCTCAAGTTTGTTACCCACGGCTCTCCAGCAGCCCGGATCAGCGGCCATGATATCGCCTGTATAGGCATAGGCCCTTCTTCTGCATCCTCCGCAGATATATCTGTATTGACATTTTCCGCATTTGCCCTTAAGATTTTCTCTGCATCTTATAATTTTAAATAACTCCGCATTTTTCCAGATGTCTTTTAACCTTTCCTTCCTCAGGTCGCCCACTTCCAGAGTCATTACATCCCCTGCCGCCACTTTTCCCGAAGAAGTTATGCAGTAACTATATATGCCGGTGATGCACCCCACGCAGAAATCATAGAAACCACATGGTTGATTGGGGTCACTGCAGATTCTCTTGCAGTACTCATCTTCGGCAACGATATAACGGTTTTCAAATGCCACCCTCTGCCATCCATAACGTTTTTGCGCTTCCACCAAATACCGCTGAGCTTTTTCCAGTTGCTGTTTTGACAATGCCCATTCTTTTCCTTCAGACGCTCTCCCCAATGGCAGAAACTCTACCATCGTAAAATCCACTCCCATATCCATGGAGAGTTCTACCACTTTTTCCAGTTCATCATAATTCTGATTCGTGAGTGTCATGATTAATATCACCTTGGGAATGCCCGCGTTTACCAAGTTTTTTAGAGCATCCATTGTCTTCTGAAAAGAACCTTCTCCCCTATACCAGTCGTGATTTTTTTTCAGGCCATCCACGCTGATCTTTACCTGAGAAAGACCAGCCATTGCCAAATCCCAGCAGAGACGTTCATCCAGAAGATATCCGTTGCTGTTCATCGCCACATTTATCCGGCTGGATGCATATCCTACAATATCGGTCAGATCTTTCCTCAAGGTTGGTTCTCCGCCGGCAAACATCACTATTTCGGTACCCGCTTCGGCAATATTATCAATGATAGAAAATACCTCTTGAATACTTAGTTCATGATTAGGGAGCTCCGGGGAATCCGGAGGATAGTACCTGGCGTTGATGAAACAATGCTTGCAGTCCAGGTTACACGCATCGGTGAGACTAAACCAGGCGAATAGCGGCTTGCATTCCTCTATTGCCCGGTAAAACTTTTCCCGCGTGATTTCCAGAAAATTATCTCTCTCGTTTTTCATCTGGTTTGCATATTTAGTAAAAATTTAAAACAAGAGGCTATCACTTAACGCCGCTGAATACCCGGGGTGTCAATGTTAATTTTTTAAGAGCCTGTCCCTAAAAAGAATCTCCAGCCCTTCCGATAGATGGCGAATGTCATCCATCAAATACACTGCTCCACGGGGATATCTTTCCAGTAAAAACTGTTTTGTCTGGACATTGCACCCGCATCCGATCGTTATGAGATTGATTCCGTTTTTCTTGCAATATTCCAGAGCTTCCACCACGTTTATCCCGCAATTTGCAGCTCCATCGGTAATATGGATGATCAATTTTTTCTTTTCATTTTTTTTCATAAGCATAGCGGCGGCTATGATGGCCTGACCCGTCGGGGTTTTGCCTGCGGGCGTTATAGTATATAATTCACCGTCCCGGTACAGCTGTATCAGATTGCACTGGTTGGATTTTTCCTGATAACCGAACACTTCCAGGTGATTTAAGAAACCCTTTGCAGCTTCCGTAAGGGAAACAAAGGTCTGTTCCGCCACTGTCCACGGTCTATGGATTGTTCCCTTGCCCGCCATGGAGGCCGAAGCATCTGCCACAATGCTGATGCTCCATGCATAATCAGAACCTATTATGTCTCTCCTTCGGAATATTTTGCCATCCAGGGGTACCCGATAAAGTCTGTGGGCGTCTATCTTTCCCATATCCACGCCCCTGATAACATTTTTTATCCTTGCTCTTTTGACAATGGATTTCTGGGTCTGGAATATTCTCTTTAACCGTTCCACCTGTGATTGATTTGCACGTAAATTGCATTTCGCCATTGCCCGGGTGAAGATCGTATTCATTGCTTTGGCACGGGGATCCTCAACGGCCACCGACATATGCTGTGTTAAATCAGATTCTCCCTCTTCCAACTTGAAACTGACCTCAGCGGCAAGTTCTTCATCCAGCCCCGCCGGCTTATCTTCCATATTATCACCCGGGTTGCGCTTCTCTTGCTTTTTTAAACGTAGGTCGGGCTTTTTGATTGTGTTCCCGTCATCAAGCTCTATATTAACAGCATCGGGAGCAAAGACAAACTCTTCCCATTCCCCAATGATTGAGCAAATGCGTGTCCACATCTCCAGGTATATTTCAACTCTTCTTTCTCTTCTTTCGGCCGATGTAGAAAGATTTTTTAGCTCTTTGATGGTCTCAAAATACTCCTGCAGGACTTTGATCAGATCATCATAGTAATAGTGAAGGTTATCCGGCGATGTATGAAGGAACATGATCTCCCGCCAAACACTGGCGAGACTTGCCGCATTTGGCGGGAGTGAAGGATCCCGTTCACTTTTAATAAGAGATCTCCAATATTTGGAGAGGTAAAGGTGCCAGACGGTCGGACGAACCAATTCGGAGATATACAGATCTTCCACGGTAGAGATAAAACTGTTCAAATAATCTTTCATCTCTTCCGTTGGAAGAGAGGCACGTTGTTTTACCTGTTCTCCTACCCACTCACCCCATTCAATACACCCAAAAGCCTCACGGACAACCTTTCCAACCATGAGGTCGATTTTCTGGAAAGGAATGGGATAGGTTCCTCTGATGTCAGCCGGATTGAGAATAATAGAATTACTGGCAGACGCGGGCATACCCTGCCAGTAAACAGGCTTAACATTAATGCCGATATGACCGGCGACCTTACGCATGGCGGCTAGTGCTGCTGCCAGTTCGGTGGCTTCATGACGTGAACAATTCTTTCGCCAGTATCTGGAGAATTCCTTTGGAGACCCTTCTTTTTTAACCGGCGAACTTTTTTTACTAGTGGCAATTTTCGTACTCACCAGTTTCAACCTCCCTGCGACGGAACATAATCCAGAGGAACATATCGTTCATAGTGACTTAGTTCTTCTTTTGTATCAGCCATTTCCACATGAATGGAAAGAAGCAAAGATTCCAGGATATTCATTGATATCTGAAGGCTATAGATAATAGCCTCCCGTAAAGGTGTTCCCATTGCGGCAAGTTCAGCAATCATCAGGCTGTGTCTTATAGAGACATCAACAGGCGCCTGTTTGTTATGTCTCAATTTATTCACGACATTGAGAATTTCATCCGCCACAGACGGGGTGACGCCTGTTTTAAGGATAAGGATTTCCTTCTCTACGCTCATGGGAGGATATTCCAGACGGACGCGGTAAAACCGATCCTTTAGGGCAGCATCCACCTCATCCGTACCTGAAAATCCTGCACCTTCATTCATGGTGGCAAAAAAGATCACCCGGGGCGCCACCTCAACAAGACCAAACTCATCAATCCAGATGCTTCGATCCTCGGATAGTACCGAAAAAAGTTCATTCAATGCATGAGGATTCTCAGACCTGTTGATCTCTTCCAGATGGATGACACACCCTGGTACACGAATGACGTTGGAAAACAAAAAACTTTGATAAAATGTTTCACCCTCCTTTAACCTCTGCTGACCGAATAACTGCCCGGCTTCTAAAAGAAGCCCTATCTGAAAGGTGACCATAGGTCTTTTATAGTAACTGGCAAATTGCTTGACTAGAGACGATTTACCACACCCCTGATTACCGGTTACCAGGATGTTAACCGGGTGCTTGTCGGAGAGCTTCTCCAACCTATCCATGTTAATTCTGTCCTCCTCCTGGACAAAAAAGTACGGGTCCAGTGGTGGAACCTTCAACTGTTTGGAAACGTCAATCATTTTTCCTCCCTTAAGATTTCAAATATTAAACTTTTTATATTCACTGTTCCCATGGGGAAAATATCTCGTCGGGATGATCAAAAATATATCCGAGGCGTGCCGCTGCATCTTCCCGGTTCATCTTGGCCTCTTCCTCGCTGAGATTCATGGATGAAATCCATTTTTCCAGAAGCGGACCACCGGGCAGCCACATCTCCATCGTCTCCCGCTCTGAAACCCAGGCTTTAATCTTTACTCCGTGCTGCCGGAGTATCTCCCAGATTTCCTCACTTTTACGTTTATCACAATACACCATCATGACGGATTCCTTAAGATCCAGGTTCTCAGGAGGCCGACGATCATATTTGATACAAGGTATTGTTTTGTCCTCTACGTACCTGTCCAGTTTTCGGGCCAATTCATCGAGCCACGGTCTTTCTCCCAGAACAATCCACTTCCCCCAGTATTGGAGAACCTCACTGTTGGTGAGCTCTTTGCCCTCATACACAGTGTACTTCCTGCCCGTCAATACCAAAGGATGGAAGACAAAGATAAAATGGGAATCCGGTCTGTCAATAATCATTGTTCTTGTCAGCCCCCCGCCGCAAACGGAATGATACTTACTTCATCGCCGTCCTTCACCGTACTGGCCAGCCCGTTAAGAGATTGGAGGTTCTGCCCGTCGAGGAAAATCATGACAGAATTATTAATTTCTCCCTTATCATCGCACACCTTGCTTTTGAAACCGGGGAATCTGCCGTTAAGATCGTTAAAACATTCGTTGATGGTTTCCCCCTCGCAAACGGCCTGTTCTAAGCCTCCGAGCCAATCTTTTAATGAACCAGGAATTATTACCGAAATACTCATTTTCTTTCACTCTCTCCAAATTCCTGCAATAATTAGCAAGGTGCTCCCGGATTTTTCTAACGCAATGGGGTAATATTAGGTATACTGTTCCCCGAATTCCGCCATAGGTGCGAATCGTTTCTATTCACCTGTAACAACACATGTAACAGTCCAAATAAGAAATAATGTATTTGTGAGCTGAACATCGACTGTTGAAATTTTTGTAATTCCTCCTGCTTTAGCAGCAGCGGGTATGTTGACATTAGAAGCGTCACCAAAAATGCCAAAAACAAAATTAGCACTGGCTGTTCCTACCTTTGATCCCAAGGTATTACCAGTGGCCATATTCGGGATAGCGTAAGTCGCACAAGACATCAGCATAGCCGCTATAAACAGGCAACCAATAACCAACATAATTTTTTTCATAATAGTTCCTCCTCTCTTGTTATTTAATTGATAAAAACTTGCTTTTCATTGTAGGCAGTATAGGAAACGCTGTGTTGGGTGTCAAGGCGATTGTGGGCACTGTAAGAAGCACATGAGTTGTCCTGTTCTGTAGCACATAAACTGTCCGGTTGCTAAGTTGCCATTTGGAGGTGACCGATGCGACG
>JAFGLS010000162.1 GCA_016927935.1 Syntrophaceae bacterium | reverse complement strand
CGTCGCATCGGTCACCTCCAAATGGCAACTTAGCAACCGGACAGTTTATGTGCTACAGAACAGGACAACTCATGTGCTTCTTACAGTTTTCATTTTTTCCTTTGACATCAAATAATTCTTCATATATTTTTGTCACATACGATTTAATCCAACAAAAACTTTAACGAGAATCTTTTATCACGCGAACCGCTTTTCATTATGAGAAGGAAAAATGAAAAACACGCGCAGCAAAACACATAAAAACAAAACTGTGTCCAAGAAACCGGACAATCAACAAAAGCGGACAAAGGCTTTGCTGAAAAAACGTGAAGCGCAATACCATCTGCTTGCTGACCACATGCAAGATTATGTGTGGATAATGGATTTAAACTTAAACTGGAAATATGCCAGCCCCTCCGGGGAGAGATTGATTGGATACACGCTAAAAGAGCTTCAGGAACTTCCTCTGGATAAATTCCTTACCGAATCATCTTTTAAGACAGCGATGGATGTTCTTGCCGAAGAAATGGAAAAAGCATTAACCTCTCCTTCCGAAAAACGTTCGGTGGAGTTTGAATGCCGCTGCAAAGACGGCCGTCTTATCTGGGTTGAAAGCACATTGAGTTTCATCATGGACGAGAATGGTAAACCCATATCCATTCTGGGCGTCGGCAGAGAAATTACCGATCGCAAAAAGGCGGAGGAAGCGCTCAGGCAAAGTGAAGCCCAGTATCGTCTGTTGGCCGATCACATGAAAGACTACGTGTGGATAATGGATCTAAACTTAAATTGGAAATATGCCAGCCCCTCCGGGGAAAGATTAGTTGGATACACACTTAATGAACTTCAACAACTCCCCCTGGATAAATTCCTTACCGAATCATCCTTTAAAACAGCAATGGATGTTCTTTCCGAAGAGATGGAAAAAGCACTAACCGCTCCTTCAGAGAAACGTATGGTAGAGTTTGAAGCTTGCTGTAAAGACGGCCGGACCCTATGGGTTGAAAGCACATTAAGCTTCATCCTGGACGAAAATGGCAAACCTTCGGCTATCCTGGGTGAAGGCAGAGATATCACCGAGCGCAAAAAGGCGGAGGAAGCGCTCAGGCAAAGTGAAGCCCAGTATCGTCTATTGGCCGACCACATGACAGACTATGTGTGGCTAATGGATATGAATTTGAAATGGATATACTTCAGCCCCTCCGGAGCGAAATTATTGGGATACTCTATGGAGGAATTACAACAGCTCTCCTGGGATAATATTCTAACGAAATCGTCTTTTGAAATAGCGATGGATATTTATTCGAAGGAAATGGAAAAAGCATCAACCTCACTCTCCGAAAAACGCGTGGTGGAGTTTGAATGCCGCTGTAAAGACGGGCGTCTCATCTGGGTCGAAACCTTGCTCAGTTTCATTATGGACGAAAACGGAAAACCTTCATCTATCCTGGGCGAAGGCAGGGAAGTTACAGAGCGCAAACAGGCGGAGGAAGCTCTTAGGCAAAACGAAGCAAAGTACCGCCTGCTCGCAGAACATATAAAAGACGAATATGTGTTTATAATGGATCTAAACCTGAAATGGACATATGTCAGCCCATCGGGAGAAAAATTACTGGGATACACCCTGAAGGAACTTCAAGAACTCCCGTTGGATAAGCTTCTTGCACCAACATCTTTCCAAACAGCGATGGATACTTTTGCAATGGAAATGTCCAAGGCTTCAACGGCTCCGCCACCTCCCAACTATAAAATTAACTTGGAAATGGAATGCCACTGTAAAGATAGTCGGACTTTATGGATTGACAGCACTTTCAGTTTCATCCAGGACAATAAAGGAAATATTTTGTCTATCCTGGGTGAAGGTAAGGATATAACCGAACTTAAGCAAGCGGAGAAAGCATTACAGCGAAGCGAGGAAAAATATCGAAATATTCTGGAAAACATTCAGGAGGGCTATTTTGAGGTTGACCTTGCGGGTAATTTTACTTTTTTCAATGACGCCCTGTGCCGAATTACAGCGTGCCCGAGAGAAGAATTACTGGGAATGAATTACAGTCAGTTCTCCAATGAAGAAAATACAAAAGAAGTTTTTGAAGTATTCAATAAAGTCTATACAACAGAGGAACCGACCAAAGGATTTGATTGGAAGATTATAAGAAAAGACGGAACCGAGGGATACGTCGCTGCATCCGCATCATTATTAAAAGACTCATCAGGTAAACCAACAGGGTTCAGAGGAATTATACGCGACATCACCGAACGTAAAAAAATGGAGCAGGATCTAAACTATATGGCTACCCACGATATCCTGACCGGCCTGCCTAACCGACTGATGTTTAACCAACTGCTGAAACACTCGATTCAGTCCGCACAGCGCAACAAAAGGCAATTAGCAGTTTTATTCATTGATCTTGATCGTTTCAAGATTATCAATGACACTTTGGGACACGAAGCAGGCGATCAGTTATTAAAAGAAATTGCTTTGAGATTTAAAGAATCGCTGCGTGCGGTTGATGTTGTCGGTCGTCTGGGTGGAGACGAATTCATTATAATGATCGAGGAAGTGAACGAATTAAATAAACTCGAAATTCTGGCGCAAAAGATACTTAATATCGCCATCAAGCCGATAGTTCTTATGGGTGAAGAATGCCACGTTACGGCCAGCATCGGCATAAGCATATATCCTAATGATGGAGAGAACGAACAATCCCTGGTAAAAAATGCAGATATAGCCATGTATTTGGCTAAAGAAGAAGGCAGGAATAACTACCAGTTCTACTCCCAAAACATTAAATCACAAAGATTTGAACGCTTTTCTATCGAAACAAATCTGCGTCGTGCGCTGGAGCGTAACGAACTATACTTAGAATATCAGGCCCGGCTGGATTTCAAAACCGATCAAATCACCGGTGTGGAGGCCCTTCTGCGCTGGAATAACCAGCACCTTGGTTCAATACCACCTAATCAATTCCTTCAGGTGGCCGAAGAAACGGGACTAATCATACCCATAGGGAGGTGGGTAATGAAAAAAGCATGCGCCCAAAATGTTGTCTGGCAACAACACGGCCTGCCCCCTGTCTGTATGGCGATAAATTTGTCGCTTCGTCAGTTAATTGATGATCATTTAACAAAAGATGTTAAAGCCGCATTGGAATATTCCGGCATGTCACCAAATCTTTTAGAACTGGAAATCACCGAAAACATGGTAATGCACAATCCTGCCCGAATAATTGCGGTGCTGACCAAAATAAAGGAAATGGGCGTACGAATAGCCATCGACGATTTCGGCATAGGTTACTCTTCTCTTGCTCAAATCAAACACTTTCCTATTGATATACTTAAAATGGATAAATCTTTCCTTCGTAACCTTCCGAAAGATTCGGACGTTCAAGCGATTATAGAAGCTATAATCAACATGGGCAAGGCTTTAAGTCTCACTGTTGTCGCCAAGGGCGTAGAAACATTGCATCAGGATGATTTTTTGAGGACGCAAATCTGCGATGAAATGCAGGGTTTTTATTTCAGCAAACCTGTTGATCCTGATAAACTTGCCGATTTGCTGCGTCAACACAAACCATTTTCACAAAAGTAAATTTGGTGGAGACAAAATTTCGATTTGTAAATATTATAATTATTGATTTTATAATTGTTATGTGAGTAAGAAAAGGCAGACAGAATTTATCTGCAAATCATAATAAACAGCAGTTTAGTTTTTTGGTTGGGAGGTAACCAAATGAAAAGAGGAATTCAGAAAGTTCTGGGCAAGACCATATCCGGTATTGTTGTTGCAGAAAATGACAGAGAACCAAAAATTCAAATGTTCCTTACGTTCACAGATGGAACCTACTTTGAAATTTGGGGAAATAACTTCAATTGCTGCAGCGAATTGGATCGCGGTGGGGTGGCTGAAGTAAAAGATTATGCAGAGTCACAGGGCGCTACCATACAGGAAATATCAGTTATGACAAAGAAAGAACTTGCGCGGAAAAAATCAGAAAAACTGATGACTTTACAGGAACGGATGTATACAGACCTCCTCTTGACTCCGTTCCTTCGAAACATACTGGCAAGGAAGGGCTTTACACAGAAAGATCCTTCAAAAAAATAGAGGCTTGCTCTGAGATTTTAGCGCAGATCTATTATAAAGTTTTGGTAGTATGGTTTAGCTAGATATACTTGATTCAGGCAAGACATTTTTTCTTGATTTAATTATATTAATATGTATACTGACAACACTCATTTATATTGGTTATTATATTTATAACTATTTACCCCGTTCGGGGACACTCTTTACGAGTTAGATATAAAGTTCTTTTATTTGTTTAAAAATATTTTTTGCAGGAGGATTTAAAATGTCTAAAAGTAAATCAAAAAAGAAGTCGGTAAAGAAAAACTTTTTTAGTGAAGTCAGTGGAGATGTAACAGACTTCGTAAGAACATCTGTCTTTGCTGTTCTCGGACTGGTTTTTCTCGGGGAAGAAACAATTGAAAAATTGATAAAGGACATTGCCAAAGAGAACAAGCTGTCAACAAAGGATGTTAACAGTTTTATCCGGGATGTTAAGCAGCAGAGCAAGATAGCAAGAAAGGATGTTGAAAAACGTATAGAAAAACTGATTGATGGCGTTATTCCATCAAGCAAGAAAAAATCCGGTGGATCAAGTAAGAAAAAATCAAAAAAGAAAAAAAGCAGCAGTACTAATTGAAAAAAATAATTTTGATTATATTTGGGAAAGTGTTCTTGTATAAAAAATATCTGAGATTTACTTATAGATTCATTTATAGGTGGTTTGGTTGGTGTAACTTGAGGAATTCCGTAGGCACACCAAAAATATGTATTTAATACAAGGGTAATTTATCGGAAAGAGAAATAATAAATCAATGAATGGAAGGCAGAGACAGTAATGACTCTGCCTTTTATTATGCAGTCTTAAAATTGGCGAGTTATTTTGAGAACATTGCAACTAAGGAAATAATGAAAATAATCAAGTTCATTTCATCATCTATAAAATTGTCGATGGAACGCTTCCTTGAACGAAAATCCCTTTATATGTCTCAAGCAGGACAAGACTTCTGGGTGTTCGGTGAAGTATTTAATGAGATGAGGAATGGATATTTTGTAGATATAGGCGCACATGATGGAATCTACTTAAGCAACACATATATACTGGAATGCAAGTATGATTGGAAGGGAATCTGTGTTGAGGCAAATCCTGATAGTTATGCCCTGCTGAAAAGAAATAGGCAGGCCATATGTGTTAACGCTTGTCTCAGTTCTGAGGAAGGATTGGTTGATTTCGTAAAAAAAGGCGTCATGGGCGGCATAATATCGCCGAATACGTTCAATAAAGAGCACGACAAATCATTTGAAACAATAAGAATCAAAACTCAAACTTTATATAATCTTTTGATGGAGAAAAACGCGCCACATGAAATTGATTATCTCTCTATAGATATTGAGGGAGCAGAAGAAAGCGTGTTGGGCAATTTTAACTTCAAAGAATACCTGTTTAAATGTATAACCATAGAGCGTCCAACGGATATGCTAAAAAAAATATTTATGGATAACGATTACATTCTTATAAAAGAAATTCCGGGTTTCGAATGCTCTTATGTACACAAAACCTTTTTTCCTCAATACTGCACCAATCTCTTTGGCTTTTACGAAAAAAAATATCTAACAATCCGTTGGAAGTAACGCTCGACAGCTAATTCCCAAAAACATTGATCTTTTTTATGGCAGATGCAGTTTTTGTCGAGTAAAGTTATTCTGATATCTTGATTGCTTTCTATTTCTGGGTACTATCAAATAAATCGGCTATTTTTTTGTAACTTTCATCAGCTGTGTCTTTAAAATCTTTCTGACATTTTTTACAGGTTTTTGCCCAATCATCAATAACCTTTTTTCCATCCTTTGATAACCAAGGTGATTTTTCCAAAAAATAGGAAGCCAGGTTTTCGGTCTGTTCTTGCATGAAGACCATAACTTTGAAAATATTATCAAAAATAGCCTTATGCATATTCATCATCTGTTTTGCAATTTGTTTTAGGTCCATAACATAACCTCCTTTGATAAAATTAAGGTTAATGGTCTCAGTGTTTTACAATGTATTTTATTAAAATATTAACGAAAATTGATAATTCTTAAAGTAACATTTAAACTTCGTAGGAACCAACTGTCAGGTACTAATAAAAGGATTATGGTAAAAAACATCCGGGTAATTCTAATTCTATGGTGGTTCCTCCCCTTGATTTATTTACCATTTAAGATGAATTATTAACTATTTACAAATAAATTAATTATTTTTCCTTCATTGTCAAATATTTTCCCGAGACTTATAAATATTTGATTATATTCATCATATTCAACTATAAAACATTGAAATAATTATTGAAATTTTGTTAGATGGTAGTAAAATTAATGTTAGGGGGGAATCCTTCAAACATGGAAAAGGTGTCCATAAATGGAAAATAACAAAGTAATGTACAGTATCTCAGAGAATGAG
The DNA here is from genome assembly GCA_016927935.1 of Syntrophaceae bacterium. Lineage (GTDB taxonomy): Bacteria > Desulfobacterota > Syntrophia > Syntrophales > Smithellaceae > Smithella. Next base: position 15,151 of record JAFGLS010000162.1, on the reverse strand, counting down.
GAAATCTTTGAAATTGTCATCACAGGAAAAGTGAAATCTGGTTATATTGAAAAAATCACGGACGAAGTAATAGCTATCAAAAAGGAAGCTAACCTCAAGAAATTATTAGTAGATATACGAACAATTGAAGGACGTTTCGGATATGCAGAATCATATTTTAGTGTCAAAAAGTATTCTTCTTCTTTTCATGGTATTCACATTGCCCTTGTGGATATTCCTGAGGATGCAGCTTGGGAATCATTTCACGAAAGAACGGCTGTTAGCGCCGGCGTTTCTTTTAGATGGTTTACTGATATTGATAATGCCAGAGCCTGGCTCAAGAGCAAGTAGAACAAGCCAGCGCCAAAAAGTTCCTTCCATATTGTAGGCATATTTATCTCATTGATTAATCTAAAGCCTACCGTTATTTTGTCTGTTACCTATTCTCCTTCACGATAATTATAACTATATTTCTAATAATTACAAGTATATGAATCATTATAATATCATATAGATATCATAATGATATTATAAAACAAAATTGTTTATCTCCAATTTTTGTTGAATGAGACATGTTTCAATAATACCTTGCTAAATCAAATACATATAAAATAAACCAAGTTACATAATAATGCTCTTTATCATTAGCTTAAAGATAGAATTAGCAAATATCGTTAAACTAATTTAATCCCATCGTTCTCAAACTCCTTAATGGTAGAATACAGTCTATTGACAAAACAATTCTATAAGAGTATCTATAAACAATATTTGTTTGAAAATCTTTATAAAAAGCATCATTAAACTACATAAAAGGGGGATTATGAAAATGAAAACAAACAATCTTCTAGGCATTATTCTTTTGGTCTCTATTTTCCTATTTACCAATCGAGCATTTTCAGCAGATTGGATATATGTTGGATCAACCAGCAAAGGAAAAGAATACTATGATGCAAGTAGCATAAAAAAGATTAATAACAACATTATCCACATTTTGTGTAAAACAACATTTAGCAAAAAAGGAAAATCAGAAACTTTTTCATTTCTTAAAAAAATGGGGAAAAAACCCGGTAATCCTTCTGTTATTGACCATTTGATTACATTAGAAGAATTCGACTGCGTAAAGGCAAAAAAGAGACCTGTTTCCTTTAATATTTACGACAAAGAAGGAAAAGTTATTTATACGTCGCCTAAATTTCATAATCCAAAATTTATTAATACAATTCCCAATTCAGTAGGAAATAAATGCCTAAAGAAGGTTTGTAGTGTTGGCATGGTTTCTAACATAAAAAAGAAATAAATTATTCAACTTATTTTTTCTTTGTAAAATACAGCACGGCTGATTTTTCGTTGTATCGTTCTATATTATAAACTATTGTATTTGTTATTTTATTATGGTGGGCGATGCGGGATTTGAACCCGCGGCATCTGGCTTCGGAGGCCAGTACTCTATCCAACTGAGCTAATCGCCCACAATAAAATTCCTACTATATATAATCCCAATGTTCAATTAATAAAAAATTACCATTGCTCAGAAATCTTCGGTAAGGGAACATTTATTTATTGTGAGAATCAAATTTTAAAAACGAAGTGTATTGAAATTTGTAAGCCATAGAGAGCCCCGAATTTCAGAAGCACAGCACACTGAAATTTGTTAGACGAACTATCCAATCCCGATTTATCTGGATTGGGAACAATCCCAAACAGCGGAGGGTAATGAGAGTCGCTGACGAGAGGAAGCGTTAGTCGAATTATCCTGCTTAAGCATGGATATGATACCCCGCAGCTTCCTGCGGAATTAAGGTCCAGGGCTTGCCTTGGGATCATACCCGTGATTTTATGGATAAATGATTGTTCTGATTTTTTGAGGTGTGGTCTTTTCCCAGATAAAAATTAATCCAGGACGAAGATTGGTAAAGATCCCAATTGCAGGGAGGAACGATATTATCTCCCAGTTGCGCTTCTTCTCTTTTTTCTTTTAATCTGGCATAGGCTCTTACATAAATACACTGTTTTTTACCGGGGTAAACTTCGCACCATCCTTCGAAACTTCCGCCGCAAGCGCCATTACGCTGATTTTTCGGGCATTGCGACATCGGACAGATATAGGCAACGTCTATTAGCGCACAGTCACCGCAATCCTTACAATCAAAGATAATTACCTTGATTAATTGCTCCAGCTTATGAAATAATATTTCGAGTTTTGTACCAACCAGTTTGCCACTGACTTTCTTCATAAAGCTGTAAAAATTTTTACCGGGCATGAACATCAATTTATGAAAAAATTTCGAAAAGCTGTAGGTATATTCAACTTTGGCTTCAAGCGGTCTGTTTCGCCTCTGTACCGGCGTTGCCTTGTTCAAACCCGTTACCGAATCCCGCTCAAAATAATAGAATCCATTCGGTATGGAATAGTCTAAATATTTGACTAGATCAGGCCACGACGGGATAAGTTCTTCTCCCTGACTGATAATTCTCTCCACCTGCTGATATTGTATATTGTGTCCACCTATATGAACACCGCTGAATCCCATTCCCTTTAGTATGGCATACATCCGGGCAGCGCGCAGAACTCGGGCACCTTCTCCCTTATCGGAATCACCTCGCTCCCTGTCCAGTTCTGCCAGTAATTTATCCGTTACAACAGAGCCGGGCAGTTCGTTACGATTCATCATTTTTGCAGCACCATAAGGAAGTATATAAATATTCCCAATTAACGGAATATTAAAACCATTCTGTTTCACGTACAACAGCACTTCATGAAATTTTCGTGCATCATATCCCAGTTGTGTAATAATAAATTGAGCTCCAGCAGCGACTTTCTTTTTTAGTTTGTAATATTGCGCCATCTGTTCTGCCTCGGTTGCTTTAAAAGGAGAAACGACAGCTCCGGCAAAAAATTCGCTTGGTTGGTGATGAACGAGTCCCTTTATTCCTGGATACTCCAGTCCCCTGTTCATATCCGATACAAGTTGCAACACATGAATTGGATCCAGATCAAATACCGGCGCCGGTCTTCCCTGATATCCGGAAACAGGATAATCTCCGCTCATTACAAGAATGTTTCTGACTCCCGACCGATCCAGTGCATAGAGCTGACTTTCAATCTGGTTGCGATTTTTATCTTTGCACGTAAAATGAACAATTGGTTCAATACCGAGTTTCAGAATTTCACCTCCCATGAAGTCAGCAGACATTGCCGGAGTTCCACCGGGATTGTCCGTCAGTGTCAATGCGCAAATCTTTCCTCCCTGCGCAGCCTGCTTAGCCAATACTAGAATATTTTCCTGAATGGTCTCTCTGGCACCCCTGCCCGGCACCAGTTCCCAGGTAACAGTGAATACTTTAGGATTTAACAGAGCCTCTTTAAAAAGATTTTCCCTCATAATTATACTCAGTTTTATGTTTTTTGCTTTTGTGCGAAGTAAATGGCATTATAATAAAAACTTGTCAACATTTTTTGTACCTAACAGTTGCAGTTACTAAACAAATTTGTTATTTTTAAAACATGAAGCAAGAAATGAAAAATATTTTAAGAAAATTTTCTATCTTCCTGATGATGTTTCCGGTTTTGCTTGTTGCTTCCAATTGCTATGGCTCACTAGAAATACTGAATTTTCGTCACTGGACAGCACCTGACCATACAAGAATTGTTTTCGATGTAAGTGGTAAACCCGACTATAAAATCAGGAAAATTAAAAACAAGCTTATTCTGAATATTCATGAATCTTCCATAAACAAAAATATTAAGCGAAGCATAATACTTAATAAGCCGGGAATAAAAAAAATAAACTTCCATCAAGTAAATAAAAAAAATGTCCGAATAGAATTCTTTTTGGGTAAACATCAAAATATTGAGGTTTTTAAACTAAAAAAATTCCAAGATAGGCCTGATAGAATCGTGGTGGATATAATAATTGAAGAAATTCATAAAGAAAAAATATTAAAACCAAGCCTTTTCAGAGCAAAGAAGAAAAGAATAATTATCATTGATCCAGGTCATGGTGGAGAAGACCCGGGAGCGATAGGTAAAAAAGGAACTTATGAAAAAAGTGTTGTACTTTTCATAAGCCGTAAAATTCAAAATGAGATTAATAAAATGCCCGGGTACAGAGCTGTTTTAACACGCCGAGGTGACTATTATGTTTCTTTCAGCAAACGTTTACAAAAAGCCAGAGATTTACAGGCAAGTCTCTTTATCAGCGTTCACGCGGACGCTGCCAGACGCCGCGAAGCAAAAGGTTCCTCCGTATATTGCCTTTCTACCGGCGCAGCCAGCAATGAAGCCGCAAAACTTTTGGCGCATAATGAAAATTTATCAGATATTTTTGGCGGTGTTACTGACATAGAAAGCAGCAATGAATCAAACCCGATTATAATGAATATGTTTCAAACCAATACTATTAACTTATCGAAAACTTACGCCGAAACCCTAATAAAACATCTGAACATGGTTAATCACCTGAAATACGAAATTGTTCAGGAGGCACCTTTTCGCGTTTTAAAACTGCCGGACATTCCCGCGGTGCTGATTGAAACGGCCTACATATCCAATCCTCAGGAAGAAAGGCTGTTGAAAAACAGTAATTTTCAAAAAAATCTGGCGATGGCCATAGCTTCTTCCATAAAAGATTATTTTGCCGGTGCGGATAATGCAATATCCGGTGAGGGTGAAATAACCACAACAGAATATGAAATAAAAAAGGGGGATACCCTTTTTTCAGTTGCCGGTAATTTCAACACAAAAGTCGGTGTACTTTTACAATTAAATAATATGAAGATGCAAGATACTCTCTTTGTCGGTCAGGTAATAATTGTACCGACAGATAAAACCGATAATGAAGATGAAGGCGAAGGTACGAATATAAATATAAAACAGTCAGAAAAGATGGACAAATCAAAAAACAAGAGAAAACCGTCAAAATTTTATACCGTAAAAAAAGGTGACACACTTTTCATCATAGCACAGAAGAATTCAACAACTTTAAAAGAACTTCTCAAAATAAATAACATGAAAATCACAGATAAATTATTATACGGACAAAAAATAAAAATACCATAGAAGTTATTATGAAAAATTCCATAAATTACATAAGGAAAACAACTTTATCAAAAATAATTATTATTTATTTCCTTATATGTTCAACATCAGCAGCAAACGCTTCAGGATTTATTTTTTACTGGAAGCCCTTAATGATTGATAACGATCTCGTACTGGGCAATAAAGAAACAAAAAATACCATCAAAAATTTGTCCGTGTCCGATTTAAAAATCCCTATTCCTGATAGCTACATTGATAAGTTTGCTTTGTCTACCAATCAAGAAAGTGTCTCAACAAAAGAGACGGGTAAAAAATCCATTGCCGATAATATAAAAATAAATTTCTCATTAACTAACAACATCATGAATAATAAAACTCAAATCTACTCCGAAGGCGATGATGAACAAATATCAAAACTTATTAAGGCTATGACATCACTAATTTATAATGATTCAAGAACAGAATCACTGGAAATAATTGGTGAAATCATTGAACCACAGATAAATTTTTATTTTGAATTTTGATTTTAAATTTTGAATATAAAATACAAAAACATCTCTTCACGGTGTTATTATTATTTCTTGACATACAGAACCTGTTTTTCTATAATTTCGTACAAGCAAAAAATGTTTTTTCAGGCGATTTTTCAAATATAGAGGTGCTTAATTTTCGTTATTATCCAGCGGCTGCAGATGTGGGATAAAAAAATGCGAATAACAAAGAGGATTTCCGGCTTTACATTAGTTGAACTGTCCTTTGCACTTATTATTCTGGCAGTCATTTGTGCGATTGGTATCTATGTGTACATTGGCTATATAGATAAGGCGAGGGTCACCGTTGCCCACAATACACTTTTAACGGCAAGAGATAATCTGAATATTTACAACATAGATAACGGTAAATATCCCGACAGCATCAGTTTTGACACTTGTGTAGATGAAAATAGCCGTCCTGTGTTTTCTTCATCTTTCTGCAAGCAACTCAAAGAGGATCTTTCTTCCATAGATAGTTACACTTATAACTATGAACAAAGAACTTATACATTAATTGCCCGCGCAAAAAATGTTAAACGTACACCATTAACATTGACACCAACTAAAGTTATAGAATGAGGAAAAATCATGCATTTCTTCAATAAACGTAGAAACTATTTCATAGAAAAGAAATTTCAAGCCAAATACATGCTTTTGACTATTCTTATGCTTTTTAGCTACACTCTCCTTTTTATTGCAATCATTTTCACTCCCTACATGTTGACGCTTTACCTTGATTATCCGCTTGCTGAAAAAGCTGAAGCGGCAAGAGCTCTTCTTCTGTTGCACGCAAAGATATGGCCATGGATAGGCGCAGTCATTTTATTATACGCAGTAATAAGTATTTTCATTTCCCATAAGGTTGCCGGACCGTTATTTCGCCTGAAGAGATCTTTAGCCATGATTGCCGCAGGAAACTTAGATATAGTTATAAGACTGAGAAAGTGGGATGACCTTAAAGACCTCGCCGAACATATCAACCTCTTAACAGAAGAATTACGAACTTTTATAATTACATTAAGAAACGATTATAATTTGCTTTCCGAATACATTGTGGATCTTGAACACGAAATAGAGGCAAGAATCCTGGATGAAGAAGCAGGAAGGGAACTTATCCACAAAGTTGAAGAAAGCAAAAAAAATATTGAAGCAGCCCTTAAAAAATTCAACATTAAGCCGTAAAACAACATAAATAGACTATCTTGTGAACAAAAGAACCCTCCTGTTTCCAATAAAAACCGGAGGGTTAATTTTTTGAAAAGATATAAAACCTATTGATACCAGCTTGTCGCCAAAATGTTCTAGTACTGTTCGTCCACATCATGGCGTTGTTTTTCTGTAAGAAATTCATGTTGGGGTCGAAATTTATATAGTTCATCATATCAATTATAGTCTGAATATCATCTCTAGTAATGTACTACTTCCGGTCTTCCGATTTACGTCTTAAATTTCATTACACTCATTTTCGAGAATGTCATTAAAAAGAAATCTTGACCGGGAATTTATAGTTAGTTAGAATTATATGATAATTCAAAGGAGATGGAAAATATTTGGAACTACCGGTAATAACAGGCACTTTAAACTTATATATAAATGAAATCAACCGTTTTCCCCTTTTAACAGCAAAAGAGGAATTCGAGTTGGCCATGAGACTAAAGAAAAAGAATGACGTGGCCGCTGCCGAAAAGTTGATTGTTTCCAATCTGCGTTTTGTGGTCAAAATCGCTCATGAATACCGCAATTACGGGTTCAAACTGACTGATCTGATTCAGGAAGGCAATATCGGTCTTATTCATGCCGTAAAAAAATTCGACCCGGAAAAAGGTTACCGGCTCATCTCCTACGCGGTGTGGTGGATTCGCGCCTACATTCAGAACTATCTCATCAAATCATGGAGTATCGTGAAAATCGGCACTACTCAAGCCCAGCGAAAGCTGTTTTTCAAATTGAGCCAAACGAAAAAAGAACTGGAGACTCTTTCCCAAAAAAATCCGGAATTCAGTGAAATTGCCACTACACTGGGCGTCAAGGATTACGAAGTGGAGGAAATGAATTTGCGCATGGGCGCCCGCGATGTTTCCTTAAATGAAATTATCAATGAGGAAAGCAGTGATTCCCATATTGATTTTCTGGCGTATGAGGGCGACAATCAGGAAACGTCCCTGATTAAAAATGAAGAAAAAAGCCTGGTACAGCGGGATATAGCCGGTGCACTGGCCCATCTCAGCGAAAGAGAAAGTTACATTATCCTCAACCGCGTAATGGCCGACGACCCGAAAACGCTCCAAGAAATAGGGGAAAAATATAATATTTCGAGGGAACGAGCCCGTCAAATTGAAAAACAGGCTTTGAAAAAAATGCGGCTGGCGCTGCCGTATCTTAAATCCGACAAATAAAAACTTCCCCGACAGATAAAATATTGCAAAAAACTTAACATATTTTATCAGTCAACCTCGCGACATATATGTTTCAAAAAATTATTCAACAGTAACAAGGTTGATATAATAATTATAATCCAAATTTAAAATCTCGTTGCCAAAAGCGTTGCTGTTTATAGGATCAGGCTACGCAAAAGCAACAAGGGGAATTCTTTGATTCGACGGTATAGTTTTTATATCATTTCATCGCTGGCAGTAATACTGCTATGCCACATTGGTTATTTGTACTTTAATGTAAGCAAAGGAACAACCAAAAATTCCGGGGAAGGTCCCTCAATTTTTTACGGGCGTCCCACCCATATCCGCAAGGGCACTCATCTGGAAAATATCCGTTTTGCCGAACGGCTGCGCGGGCTTTCCTACAGAAAGGTTACGGGTAAGCCGGCCTATGCCGGAAGTTACTCTGAAGAAAAATTGCACATCAGGATATTTCTCAGCAACAAAGGCATGGAGAAGCTCTCCGGTAAAAAAGGCCCTGTGGATATCGTCGTGCGCAACGGCCGTGTTGATTCGATAATTTCCTCCAGCGGCAAACAGTTGAATTCCATTAACCTGGAACCGGAAGAAATCGGCCGCATAGTTGGCCCCAAAATGGAATCCCAACAACCCGTACCGCTCACCGAAATTTCTACCTATCTGCAAAACGCAGTAATAGCATCGGAAGATGCTCGCTTTTATTCCCACATTGGCATTGACCTGATAGAGATGGTCCGAGCATTGTTTGCCAATTCCGAAAATCAGCAATTCAGTCAAAGCATTTCCACCATTACACAACAAATGGCAAGAAATTTTTTTCTCTCTCCGGAAAAAACATTTTTACGCAAGCTACGCGAAGTGGAACTGGCGCTTATTCTGGAACTGCGCTACACAAAAAAACAGATACTGGAAATGTATCTGAACAAAATATACTGGGGACAGGATGGTTTTCAGGGAATTTACGGCGTCGAAGGCGCGGCCGATTTCTATTTTTCGAAGCATGCCAAGAACCTTTCCCTGGAGGAGGCGGCACTGCTTGCCGGCATTATCCACTCTCCAAACAGGTACAGAAACATCAAGGCAGCAAGAGAACGACGCAATGCGGTTCTTGCCAGAATGCAATACCTGGGAATGATCGAGGAAAATCAGTTCCACAAGTCATCAAACCAGCCCATGCGCATCAGACTATGTAAAGCACCCGAGCATAAATCATACTTCATTGACTATATACAGCGGATAACTAAGAATGAATTGGGCAGTGAAAAACTCTACTACAAAGGATACCGTTACTACACAACAATGGATCCTGTCTTGCAGGCAATTGCCCAACAAGCAGTTAAAGAAGGTATTGAGGAAATCGAAAAAACGGCTTTACCCGCAGGTGAACAGCTTCAGGCAGCGCTGGTTGCTGTTGATCCGTTAACGGGAGAAATGACGGTTATGGTCGGCGGGCGCGACTACAAGCAATCAACTTTCAATCGCGCCATAGACGCTAACCGTCAACCAGGAAGCGCTTTCAAGCCTTTTGTTCTTCTTACCGCGCTTTCACTTTCATTGCAGGACAAGAAGGATTTTACACTCTCTTCCATCATTTCCGGAGCGCCTGTATCAATGAATACTCCCGAAGGAGTATGGAGCCCGGCAAATTTTAAAAATAAGAAATATGGAAATATCACAATCCGGCAGACAATAGAGGATTCGGTAAACACCGCCACTACCCGGTTGGCCGGCAAAATAGGTTTTAAGAAAGTGCTCAAGACTGCCCGTCTGGCAGGTATTACCAGTTCCCTTTCGGCAATTCCTTCCCTAGCATTGGGAAGCTTTGAAGTCACGCCGCTGGAACTTACCTATGCCTACACAACAATTGCCTCAGGTGGCATCCGTTTCGAGCCATTTCCCCTTTATTCGGTAACCACGGCAAATGGCGATATCATCATGGTAAAGAAGATTAACAAAAAAAGGGTGTTCGACCCGCGAGTAACCTATCTTGCAGGGCACACAATGGAAGGTGTCCTGGCGCGCGGTACGGCACGTGAAGCAAAAACTCTGGGAATTAATTTCCCGGCATCGGGAAAAACCGGAACAACAAACAACAACAGAGACTCCTGGTTTGTAGGCTACACTCCCGACGTTGTTTGTGCCGTGTGGGTGGGATATGACTCAGGAGCGGATACCGGTCTGACCGGAGCTAAAGGAGCACTACACATCTGGTCACGTTTTATGCGTTCCTTTTATTCCAGATACCAGCCATTAGCCGTAATTCCTCCCAAAGGAATACAAATGGCAGTTATAGACCAAAAATCCGGTTACCTTGCCACATCATCATGTCCTCAAACAATTAGAGAAGCTTATCTGAGAGGGACTGCGCCGAAAAAAACATGTCCTGACCATCCTGAGAAACCAACCGTGAAAAAAAACCGTAAGAAAAAGAGTGGTATCAGCGAGTTTTTCAGCGACTTATTTAATTAAGCACTTCAATGAAAAAATCAAAACATTCCTTGTCTTTAGCCTCAAGCTGATGTATGAAACACAATTAATTTTGAAAAGAATTGTATACTCATGAAACCAATTTTTACACGGATAACCTTAATCTCTTTTCTTTTTGTATTATTCATTTCCATTTCCGCATTTACCGAAACAAAAAAAGATAATGAACCCGATTCAATTGTCTCATATACCAAAGCCATAAAGAAAAATAGACAAGATGCAGAGGCATATCTAGGCAGGGGAATAGCCTACGGTAATCTCGGCAAATATAAAAAGGCGATTGCCGATTTTAACAAAGCCATTAAGTTAAGCCAGAAGGACGCAAATGTTTATTATAACCGGGGGATTGCCTATTTAAAAATTGGTAATCATAAAAAAGCAAAAAAGGATTTCAACAAGGCCATTGAACTAAATCCCCGGTATGCAAAGGCATGTACAGATCATGGATTTGCCCGCGACAAATCAGCGTATCCACACAACGACTGGATGCTGACAGGTTATGGTGCAATGCTTACCCCTGACAGCCTTGGTGACACTTTAACATTCAGGGCCAAATACGAGGATTCTTATATTGTGGTTTGGGCTGTTTCCAAGAGATTATATTCCTTCAAAAAGATACCTGCTGATTTTGAAATGGAAGGCCAGGTCGGAAAACATTTTGGTGATCAGAAACACGTTGAATTCAACGTTGTCCCGGTGGTACTCCGCTGGAACTTATTTCCCTGGGATGCGTATGTAGATACAAGTTTTGCAACAGGAGTGGGCATATCATATGCGCTGGAAACTCCCAAAGTAGAAGCTATCGGAGTTGACCACACTCCCAGATTACTCGGCTATCTGATGTTTGAATTTGCTTTTGCCCTGCCGAATGTGCCCCGGTGGAGTTTTGTTACACGAGTTCATCACCGTTCCGGTGCCAATGGTATCTTTGATGGAAGACTGGATGCTTCAAATGCTATCGGCTTCGGGATAAAATATATATTTTAGAAGAATTTTTTAGTTCGGCTTTATTACCATTGCACAAATGAGCGAGAGTACAGTCCTGTGCGGTTGAGCAAGGTCACTAAGACTTTGGTTTAAAGAACCTATTTGAAGATGGTAGGTAATACCCTGAACCACACGAGCGGATTGTAGGCACCTGTATAAACAGGAGGAACCTTCTTATTCAGGCCAAGAAGAGAATACACGGCCATTTGCGCACACCTGACCGACGATTCTACCAGATAAACGCATTCGCCACTTTCCGTGAACTGGCCCATAAAAGCCAGATTGGTCGAACCCTTCGGTATGACCCGCGGTCTGTCGCTCTTTTTCCTCGGCATAAACTGAGCGCACTCATACGGCATCAGGGAAGGTACGCAGTTTGATGTCTTGATAATGTGCGGCAACTCTTTAATAAAGCCGAATTGATGGCATATTTCGGTCAATATCTCTTCGCCATTGCACTCAATCATTTTCTTCTTGACAAAATCACCTTCCTTGAAGGAAATAAGTCCGTATCCTCCCCAAACTGTCATGTTATGAGGTTGATGGGCGAAATGAGGATTAAACGGCACATGAATGGACAACAACCAGCTGGAATCCTTAAAGGTAACCAAATCAGCTTGTCCGGGTTTATTTTCGGTAGCCTTTTCGAATAATTCGATAAATGTTTTATCTATGGAAGCTACTGAAAATGTAACCCACATTGTTTTTTCGATTAGATCGGTGAAAACATAAGGATTCCCAAAATCTGTCGGGTTAATCATCTTTTTGTCATCAGTTGAGAAAAGGTGTTTTTTCGCGCTCTTTATGATATTTTCCCAAAGCACCCAGGACCCATCCAGTTCTCCCTTTTCCAGAGGAGGAGCACTGGTCATGGACCCATGCCGGGAATCCGCAGTCATTGATCCGTTGGTAACAAACACAAAATCATTATCTTTGACAGGAATTTCTTTCTCTTCACCATGCCGGACATAATGAATTCGCTCCACGGTATATTCGTTTACGGAAGGCTTGAAATCCAAATCGACAACTTTGCATTCATACCTAAAATCAACGCCCTTCTCTTTAAGCCATTCAGTAATGGGCAAAATCGTGGAATCATATTGATTGTAACGGGTAGTCACCTCTGCGGTGCCTTTGACCATTTGATGGAAATCATGCATAAATCGGCGAAAGTATCGTTTACATTCCACCAGATCGCTCCAAGTCTCAAAACCAAACATGGAAGCAAATACATACCAGAAATTGGTTTTAAAGAAGGACGGTGCAAACCAGGAATCAATGCGGCGATTTTCAATCATTTTTTCGGGGATAAAAACCAATAAACCCATTTGGGAAATGTCTATCAGGCTCAAACCCCAGGAACTCATATCTACCTTATTTCTATTTTTATCTATTAACCGGGATTTGGCGTTTTTCTTGTGTGTTCTGTTAAATTCAAAGAATTCATCCTTCATTGTCTTTTTTGGATTATCGAGCGACGGAACGGCCGAAAGAAGATCCCACGTGCAATTGAAGACCTTGACGTTATATTTTCTTGCTCCGCGTATTATAATTTTTTTAGCCGGAGTAATTCTGGCATCCAGGGATCCACCTGCGACATGACTTGTTTCAAATATATGTATATTCTCCCCCGGGATGTTGCCGTCCCTAATGGCAAAAACGGCACCGGCGAGAGATGCTATCCCTCCGCCCACAAAATAGAGCTGTGTCTTACTTGTCACATTACCGGTCATTTTCCTGTCCTTTAATAAAAATTTATAATTAAACAATGTTTGATTGGAAACAACAGTCTATAAGATTATTTAGACCGCTTTTATCGGAGAGAATAATACAGAAATTTGTAATTACATGTCAACGGAATTTTTACTGAATGGGTTGAATTTAAAAAACACCTTTTAGGGATGTTAAGTTTATTTATTTTACCATCTATTTTTGGAAGACACCGGTTTTCAAATACTACCGATTACGGATGACAAGTGATTCACGATAATACCGGGAGATAACACATAGTCTTTTTAATCACCCTGCTTTAGCGCCAAATACTTATCGAAATTGAAAAAATAGCAGAATTGCGAATGGAAATGTGGTATGTAAATTAAAAGAAGGTCAAGTTGTCTTTGAGATTGAGAAGTTAATACGCGCCATGAAAACGATCGGAGAATAGTCCTATGAAGTGCAATTTAAATATGAAAAGAACATTTATCCTTTATTTACTGATAACACTGTTGATCCCTTCAGCGGTATTTGGGGGCGGTTATGGCGGTTTTGTGCAGGGGGCTAAGTCACATGCCATGGGAAACGCCTTTGTCGGACTGGCAGACAACCCCACGGCGGTATGTATCAATCCTGCAGGGATCATACAACTCGACGGAACTGAAATCTTAATCGGTATGACAATCGTAGATTTTAACGGCAAATATGTGAGCAGCGGCAATGCAGGAATTAATAAGAAAGGGGATAAAGCCAGCCTGAAACAAAGATACCAGTACATACCTAATTTGTATATTACTCATAAGGTCAATGACCTGTTGGCGATTGGCCTTGGAGAATATTCGGTATATGGCAGTGCCTGGAGATGGAACAATAGGTTCGAAGGCCGTTATGTGCCCACAGGGAAAGAAGGAACCTTGATAACGGCGACTGTTAGCCCGGTTATTGCCTTAAAGATTATTGATGGACTATCTGTCGGAGTGGGTGGACGATTGCAATATATGGAAACAATTATGGAAAATTGGAACTATATTGCCCCTTTTTTTCCTAAACCAAAATTAAAGGTTAAAGCCGAAGATTACGCTGTGGGATGGGATGTTGCTCTTCTCTATAAAATAATTGATGATCTAAGCATTGGAATCCATTATCGCAGTAAAATAAATCATAATGCAGATGACGTCAATTTCCGTTTTTCACAACATTTAAGATTATTACAAGTCAGAGATACCGAGGCAAGTTTTAGTTTTAATTTCCCTCAAAATTTAACCTTTGGACTTGCCTGGTCCCAGGGTCCCGTGACATTTACACTCGATGGAACATGGTGGAATTGGTCAAATACCAACAAAGACTTCGTTATTAAATTCAAGGATAAGGTCGCCTTCAATTCATCAATAACATCTCCATGGAATTGGAATGATTCATGGAGTGTGGGTGTCGGCGGCGAGTACAAGGTAAACGTCCTTAATAGAATCATAAGCCTGCGGGCCGGCTATATGTGGGATCAATGCCCGATTCCGGATTCGACAGTCAGTCCTCCGGGACTACTGAATGATTTCCATGAGTTCATGATCGGAACAGGTTTCCCGATCGGCCCATTTTATACAGATTTATACTTCGCATATAACTTTACAAAAGATCGCGAATGGAACAACTCCAAAGGCGATTACAGGCATCCGGGAAGATTTTTCAGCCAACAAAGAATCACCGGAGATTTTGAGGATTACAACACATATCTGATTGGACTTGACATCACTTACAAATTTTAATGAAAAGTGAGCTGAATGAGAAAGAAACATAGGATCGACAAAAATCAATAATAACTCTCTTTCAAAGCTCTCCAACAGAAAGGCAGAGCCAATAATGGTTCTGCCTTTCTGTAATCAAATCGTTTTTGTGGTGTTTATTTCATTATCAGAGGGGAGTGTAAATCTAACTGTGTAAATGGTTTTAATTCGGGTAAGGAATAAAACCAGAATAGACAGGAGGATTTATCATGAAGTTAT
>JAFGLS010000022.1 GCA_016927935.1 Syntrophaceae bacterium | reverse complement strand
TTTGAGAAAAAATAAGGTTATTCGTAACTAAAAAAGTGTAAAGGATGTACCCAGTCTAAATTGTAAACGATGTTTTAGTTGCACATTTAGTCAACTTCATCTGGAAAACAGGGGATAATCAAATATGCCTTTTTTTATGCGTGACAATGCAAAAATTTACTTTGAAGACCGGGGCAGTGGTGAACCAATTATAGCTGTTCACGGCCTGATTGGAAACTCAACTTACTGGAAAGGTATCGTAAAAGAGATATGCAGAAGATATCGTTTTATTCCAATGGATATGCGCGGACACGGACAAACAACAGTTGACGGTGAACCCTATGGCTTTGATGCTGATACTGTAGGAGATGATATCGCGGCTCTTGGCGCCCATCTTAAAATTGAACGCTTTCACCTTTTAACTCATTCCACGGGTGGGTTTGCCGGAGTGCGTTACGCCATGCGCGATTCCAGCAGATTGGCCAGTTTGATTCTTACCGATACCGGCTCTTCCACTTCAGTGATTCCTGGTGATCCTGAGTCCATCAGGACATTTCATCACAAATTTTCCCGCCCTTTTGAGAAATATGATTGGGAACAGATAATGGCAAGCGTAAAGATGAATCCAGATTTCTTCTTTCGCGGCATTATGGAATCGCCGCGAGTGGATGAACTTATGCAATCGGCCTACGAGATGGTTCGATTGAACAACCGCCAAACGATAGCTAAATTCATCCGGTCTTTTTATACCGATCCTGATCCCAGGGTAGAGGGACTACGTTTGATTCGCTGTCCCACGCTGGTAATTTATGGCGAAAAAGATGATCTCTTCATTGAGTCCAGTAGATTGATGGCCAGAGAAATTCCCGATGCTCGCCTGATAATGTATCCGGAAGTGGGACACATGACGGCTTTGGAAATACCAGATCGTCTGGCGAGTGATATAATTGAATTCGTGAGTCTTCATAAAATATGATTACCAAGGAAACTTCAAGAGATACTAACCTGCATTTTATGAAAGAACGCACATTAAATTTTATCGGCGGTATTGTGGATGAAATTTTTTTAGCGCCCGGTAAAGTCATTGCTTATTTTCAGGCACAGCGTTATGTAAACTGGACTATCTACGCACGTGAAATAACATTTTATCATGAACAGGGGTACGTAGATAAACCGGCATCTTTTTTCGCAATGTCCGGGCAGGTTCCTGAATATCATATCAAAAAGCAAACCAAATACAAGAATGGTGTTTATCAGGAAATATCTTTTGACAGTTTATATGAACCGCGGAATCCTTTGTTGCGTGAGCGTTACCTCAGTTACCCAGAGAACCGTACCGGTTATTTAATTCGTTGGATGCATGGCGATAAGCCCCGCAAAACAGTTCTGTGCCTTCACGGCTTTATGATGGGATCTCCACGTGAAGCTGAGCGGATGTTTAAAATTCACAAGCTCTTTTCTATGGGGCTGGATGTGGCACTTTGTGTGCATCCTTTTCACTGGAAAAGGATAAAGGGATTGCGCAGTGCCCGTCGTGTATATCTTACTTTGGGAGATACAGCTTTCACTAATGAATGCGTTGCTCATAGCGTTTTCGATCTCCACAATGTTTTTTTAATTCTTGATAAGCTGGGCGCAAAGAATATCGGCATTGTAGGCGCCAGCCTGGGAGGTTATATCGCGGGGATTTATGCTTGTTTGAACAAAAAACCTGATTTTGTTGCGATGATGGTTCCTTCGCTAAGCCTTCTTTATCCTATATCACCGGACATTTTTTACAGAAGGTCTCCGTTTGATCTGGAATGGCAATTTAATGCGCGTTGTGTCGCTGAATTTCATTCACCGTTAAATCTTCAGCCGCAAATACCTGTCGATAATATTCTGCTGATTGCTTCACGCGGCGATAAACTCTGCCCGTACAATTTGGTGGAAAAATTAAGACAACGATGGGGGCTATCTCGCTGTTATTACCGTACCGGCGGACACTGGCTGGTATTTGATAAAATCCGTGGTCATTTCTGGTATGGTTTCCTTCGAGAGAAAAATTTTATTGAAGGTTGAATAATTTTTTGAATTTTCCCGGAAAAAACGCATACAAAAACATTCCCGCAAGTCTATTCAGGGTGAAAACTTCCGGATGTTTTATTATCAGAAGCATCAGCCGCCAAATTCTCTGGGGATTCATATAAAAGCGCCTGTATACATTTTGAAAAATTTCTTGCAACTCATTATCGGACATAGCGGATATGTTGACGGTGTCTTTATGATAATTCGATTTTTGAGGATCTGATAAGTCATTTTTATTTTTGAGATAATCCTCGGCCATTTTTGCCAGTTGGGTTCCGGCAAACGGTTTGGGATTAAAGAATAGAGCGCGGTGCAAATTGGATTTAACTGCGAAATTCACAGTGGCAGATGCTTCCTTATAAGTTTCTGAAGGAAACCCAATCATAAAATATCCGGTTGAATAAATACCAGTTTTGACGGAAGCGTCAATTGCCAGGGAGGCCTTTTTGATATTAAGGTTTTTGTGAATCATCTTCTGCAATCTGGGGCTGGCGGTTTCTATGGCGTAGTGCGCGGAAACAGTTCCGGCTTCCTTGAAAAGTGTCATGTCTTCCGGTTCAAGCATGTCCGAGCGCAAAGCATTGGGAAAATGTAATCGGGCATCTTTAATCCTATCACGTATTCCTGTGAGTATTTCATGCGTTCTCTGACGGTCCAGATTGAAGCAGTCGTCAAGTATTTCAAATTCTTTAAATCCGTGTTTAAAATGAAGTTCCTCCATCTCTGTTAGAACAGATTCTGCAGAACGCTTTCTGAAAGTTTTGCCCATTGTTTGATGACAATAGGCGCAACGGTAAGGACAGCCGCGGGAAGTGACTATGGACATGTAAGGTCTGCAGCCAACGCCGGGCATTGACCGCATACCGGCATAGAGTTGGTTATCAAGCAGTTCCCATGCCGGAAAGGGAAGGACATTCAGTTCATCTTCGGTAAGATAACGTCCGGGATTAACCTTAACATCACCATTGAACATA
>JAFGLS010000021.1 GCA_016927935.1 Syntrophaceae bacterium | reverse complement strand
TACCCGGCTTCGGTAACATTTTTTATGAGGCAACGTTTGCTATCCGCTTCCTTCTCTCGGTAACATTTATTTATGAGGCAACAGGATTGCTTCATTGAATAATAATTCAAGTCTTTTATTTTTAATGAGATTTATAGTCTGAAATTCACAGAGAATTAAGACCTAAAGTTTTACCCATGTAAATTATCGCCTCGATAATTGCTTTATCCGCAGAGCTTTGCGGAAGGTTGCGAATAAATGACCTGTCCACCCTGAGTGTGTTAAAGGGGAAATTCTATATTTCCATTTACTTGCCCTTAAGCCAGGCCCTTGCAGCATCTATGTCGGTAAAAAATTTAAGGACATGACCGGCATTGAATGCGGTAGTTTCCAGAAACTCTCCCTGTTTCGCATTTTCTGGTCGGTCTATAACAGCAACCTTAACTCTTGGTATAGAGGGTGGCGGGCGTCTGACGGTAGTATAGGTTTCCATCGTACCTATACGTGATCCACCCATGGCACGGTCATCCACTAAAAGATTATTTATCCCTTTTTCTATTATAATATCAGCTATTTTAATTTGCAGATCTTCAACAGCACTCTTTATTAATTCACCCGTAAGAACAACTTCCAGAATTCCGTCTTTCACAGATGACAAGATTTTATATTCCGACTTCTTTAGCAATTGTGGTTGTCTTACACTTCTAATCTGACCGCTCTTAATCCACTTTCTTGCCTCATCTATATCAGTAAACCATTCCCAAGGCAGACCGGCATTTATCGCTGCGTCTCCCAAAGAAGCATTTTCCGGAAGATCCACCATTGCAGATTCAACCTCGTAAATAAGGAAATGATGATTCCTGGTAAGACGATAGACTTCTGTTTTTTCTACACGTCCCTCAAGGGAGCGGATATCAAATATTGCCTTCTTCGCTCTATATTCTTTCAAGATAGTTTCCAAGTCATTCATCACCTTGAAAAAGTTATCACCTTTCGTACTGCCTGTTATTGTAATTTCTGGGATTCCTTCATTATTAATAAATGAAGAAATTTGATACTCTGCTTTCTTTTCCATTTATATCCTCCATGGCCTGTTTAGCAGTTGGTATCCGTATTTCTTTTTTAAATGATTGGATTAAGTATATTTATAGCACTTTTTTTTATTTTTGAAAGAAAAAAATGCACAAAATTATTTATTGCCGATTAAAATACTGAAAAATTATAGAGTTAAACTAATTGAGGTTTGCAGTAAACCCCATCAGAAAGTCTTCAACTTTCTAACGGGTAGGCTCACACGAGGCATTAAACCCCGTGTTCGCTGAAGAAGGAAGAACCATCATCCTCGCTGCAAGCAGCGAGGCTTTCTAACGGGGTTAAATACCGGTTCCGTTCATGACATCAATCGCAGGTACGAAAAGTATCTTCATCATTTTTTTTCTTTAAAAATATCCTGACTGTGAAGTTTTTTTTCCCACTCCCATGCTGTCTTCAAGATAAATTCCAAGTCATCATGCTGCGGCTTCCACCCGGTGATATTTTTCAGCTTCTTACTATCAGCCACCAGCACCGGCGCATCACCTGCCCTTCTGCCAGTTTCTGCAACAGGAAAGTCAATACCCGTGACTTTTTTCGCAACATTGACAACCTCCCTTACGGAAAAACCATGTCCGTAACCGCAATTCAGGACATTTGATTCGTTTGTTTTCATCAGATGGTTTAAGGCCTTTATATGCGCATCCACAAGGTCATTGACGTGAATGTAATCACGAATGCACGTTCCATCGGGCGTCTGGTAATCTGTGCCGTATATGGCAAGCTTAGAAGTGAGTCCAAGAGCTGTTTTCATTGCTCTGGTGACGAGATGAGTGGCATCTGCGTAGGCCTGTCCCAGCTGCCCATCCGTATCGGCGCCGGCAACATTGAAATAACGCAGGGAGTTGTATCGCAAATCTGTTGTTTTCGTTGTATCAGAAAGAATTTGCTCTACAGCGGCTTTGGAGGCACCGTAAGGATTGATTGGATTTATAGCCGCTGTTTCATTAACAGGTATTTTTTTCGGCATTCCGTAAACAGCGGCCGTCGAGGAATAAATGAGGTATCGCACGCCTGTTTTCAGCATTGCCTCAAGGAGATTGACCGCATTGACAACATTATTCCGATAATAGAGAAGCGGTTTGCGGACTGATTCTTCCACTTGTATCGAGGCCGCAAAATGAATGACGGCATCAGGCCTGAATTTATCCAGTGTCTTAAGGAGAAACTCAACATCGGACAGATCGCCCCGGACAAGTTTGCCATACAAAACAGCCCCCTCATGACCGGTGGAGAGGTTGTCATAAACAACGATATCATGCCCTGCCCTGCCAAATGCCTTTACAGCATGACTTCCTATGTAACCTGCACCACCTGTAACAAAAAGTTTCATTTCATTTTATCCTGGTTTGAAAAAATTCCTTTTCCACTTTTTTAAAAATATACCTAAATGTCAAGTAATTATTTTAAAATCGCCCGGCGGAAAATACCTCCGAAAACATTCTGTTATCTTAATTTTCCGCTTCTCCTAATATGCTAACAACTTTTAAATCACAGTTTCTTGTATTCGTTATTAAGTATTTACAGTATCTTTTATCTTCTATTAAAAAGCTAGATTTGTATTCCACAAAATTGTGAAAATATCTGTTGATAACTCTGTTTATAATCTTTCTAAGTATGCGATTATTGCAATTTTACACCAAAATGCTCAAGATTTATGCAATTAAAACATTCAATAAAATCAATATATTAAAGACATCTTAAGCAGAGCAATATTGGCAAATGATTATAAACAGATTGTCACTGCTTTTGTCGCTTTTGCAAAAGAAAATAACACAAAAATTTTAAATAATAATAAAATAAATTATCGGATATAATTTAAATATGATATTGAATAAGTAAATTTTTCACAGGAGGTTATGGATGCCCCGACATGCAAAATGTGTCTTTTGTGATATAGTTAGTGGTAACGCCAAGTCTTACAAAATTTATGAAGATGAATTGTCCATGTGTATTCTAGACATTCATCCTTATACAAAAGGACACTGTCTTGTCATTTCCAAGAGACATGTTCCGTGGTGGCATGAATTGACTGACGAGGAAAATGCCAGTCTTTTTAAAGTCGCCAAAATTGTCTCCAAAAAAATGATGGAAAAATTTAAACCTGATTTCATTTTCCTTTACGCCCGTGGTCGGAGAATCCCCCATACGCATCTTTTCTTGATTCCCACATATAGTGGTGATTTGTTGGATAAGTTCTTTAATGCTCTCGAAAATTTTCAGGAATCCCCTCAAATACTGGCGAAACTGAAGGAGCCGTCCGAACTGGAGAAGGCTGCTAACCTTCTTAAATTTTGAATCAAAGACGATATTGATTATTGACGGCCTCACATTCAAGTATTTCTTGACATATAAGACGGCGGCTCTTATAATTCAAAAAAAATCAAGCTTGTAATTGAAGAGTAGAAACGAACATTCTGAAAAAAGGGGGAATGAATCGTTATGGAAGAAAAAAGGAAATCCGAACGATTGGAGGAACTTAACGAGGTCACTATATCTTTAATCTCGAGGGAAGAAAATATTCCTAAAGAAAAAATGAATTATAAATACAGCATGGATATTTCTGTATTAGGTACTAAAATTAGTGGAAACATTGTTTTGCCTATCGATACACTCCTCAAAATAGATTTCACATTAGATACTCTGCAAAAACAGATAACCGCTATAGGAAAAATAAAATGGATTAAAATCATCATTGAGGATAAGTGGTACGAGGCTGGTGTGGAATTTGTAGATACACCAAACGAGGCAATCCAGAAAATTTCGGATTACATCTTATGGAAAAAGAAGGCTAAAGAGCCTTAAACAAGGCGGCGTAGCGTTTTGGATTTTGGGAGTGTAAATCTAACTGTGTAAATGGTTTTAATTCGGGTAAGGAATAAAACCAGAATAGACAGGAGGATTTATCATGAAGT
>JAFGLS010000020.1 GCA_016927935.1 Syntrophaceae bacterium | reverse complement strand
CCACGGCATAGAATCTCCTCCTTGCCGTATAGTGTAAACCATGTACCCGGTCTGTTTTGTAAACTATCTTACCAGTTTGTACCTAAATGTGGGTCTAATTCCCCGCTGCTTGCGGCGGGGTTGTTCATTCGAAATTGGAAATTATCCCCTGTGCGAAGCACAAGGGGAATAATGGGAAGGATCTAATCTACCTTAATCTTTTTGCTTGCTTTGTTTCCGGTTATGTGATAGCAAAACCCGCAAACCATCGATAGTGTAGTATTGATGAGTGGGCCCGTGCCCACTTTTTTATTTTTGAGCTTTTATGAATTTTGATGTGAAAGAAAAAATCCGGCAGTTAGCTGAGCCGGTTGTTGCTTCTGAAGGAATGGAATTGATCCATGTGGAATGCATAAAAATGCATACGCGTTGGATTATCCGGCTTTTTTTGGATAAGGAAGGTGGAATAACTCTTGATGATTGTACCAGCATCAGCAATCAGCTAGGCGATATTTTTGATATTCGTGAAATAATTAACGGTTCTTACACGCTGGAGGTTTCTTCACCAGGGTTCGACAGGCCTATATCGCGTGATGAGGATTTTTTAAAATACAAAAACTTCAGAGTGAACATTAAAACGGCCTTTAAGATTGAGGGAAGTAAAAATTTTCACGGCATTTTGTTGGATTATATTGAAGAGGAAAACCGGAAATTTGTTTTGGTGGAGGTATTAGGAAAGGTTTATCGGATTCCGAGGCAGGATGTTATAAAAGCTAACCTTGCAAATGAAGGAAAAATGAAAGGGAATTAATGCCAGGGTGCTGAAATTCTAATATGTCAGCAAAGAAAAGGGAGGAATTTTTAAATGTTGCCAGAACTTAAACGTCTGATCGAGCAGATGGGTAAGGACAGAGGTATAAGTAAGGAAATTATCATTGATACCTTGGAAGCGGCAATGCTCACTGCTGCAAGTAAAAAGTTCGGACAAAATGTGGAAATAGAAGCTCATTACAATGACGAGACAGGGGAAGTAGAAGTTTTTCAGTTTAAAACCGTTGTGGACAAGGTTTTGCACCCAGAAACACAAATTTCCAAAGAGGAAGCCAGAAGGACTCTTGATGAAGGAGCAGAACCGGGTGACAGTTTGGGAATGAAAATTGAAACAAGCGCCTTTGGTCGTATTGCCGTACAACTGGCCAAACAGATAATTATTCAGCGGGTCAAAGACGCCGAGTGCGAAAATATTTATGATGAGTACAAAGATAGAAAGGGTGAGCTGGTCAACGGCTTTGTCCAGAGGTTTGAAAACGGTAATATTGTAGTCAATCTGGGACGAGCGGAAGGCATTGTACCCCCGGCAGAGCAGGTTCATCGTGAAACTTATAAACGTGGCGAAAGGATTCGCGCTTATATTGTTGAAGTGAAAAAGAGTACCAAAGGATTGCAGATTGTTCTTTCCCGCACTCATCCGGCATTTTTAAAAGCTCTTTTTGAGGTGGAAGTTCCTGAAATTTCGGAAGGACTTATTGATATTATCAATGTAGCCCGAGAGCCGGGTAAAAGAGGGAAAATCGCAGTTAAGTCAAAAGATAAGGATATTGATCCGGTAGGAGCCTGCGTGGGCATGAGAGGATCGCGTGTGCAAAGTGTAGTGCAGGAGTTGCGGGGCGAAAAAATTGATATTATTCCCTATAGTGATGATGTAGCCAAATACGTAAGTAGTGCTTTATCTCCCGCCAAGGTAAACAGGATATTTATTGATGATGAAAACCATACGATGACAGTGATTGTTCCTGATGATCAACTTTCTCTGGCTATCGGCAAGAACGGGCAGAATGTTCGACTGGCGGTAAAGCTTACGGGATGGAATATTGATATGAAGAGTGAAACTATGGCTCAGGCTCAGGAGGAAGGAAAAGAGGAACAAAATGATCTGACAAAAATTACGGGGATCGGTCCGGCTATGGCTGAGAAACTCTTCAATAAAGGCATTAAAAGTATAGCCATGATTGCCACGACTGAGCCGGAATTGTTGTCTCAAATTCCTGGTATAGGTGAAAAGACAGCCCATCAGTGGATTGAAATGGCTGGTAAAATTTTAAACGAGGAAATTGCCGGTAGTAAGAGTGATTCAAAGTCTGAAAATTAGGAAATTCTGTATGGAGATTTTTGTGCATGCCTAAAAAGCGGGTTCATGAATTAGCCAAAGAACTTGGCCTGGAAAGCAAGGTTCTGATAGCTCGTTTGGAAAAAATTGGCATCTCGGTCAAATCGGCTTCCGCATCTCTGGATGAGGGTGAAGTGGAAAGGGCGAAAAAAGAGCTGACGGCTGGTGAACTTCGCGAAGTTGTGGAGCAAAGAATAAAAACAACGGTAATTAGACGCCGTACTGTCATTACCGCCGTGGAAAAACAACCTGAAGAAATTCCTCAACAGGAAACAAAACTTTCGGAACAAGAACCCGCCAAAGAGAAACCTACAAAAGCACTTCCGGCTGAAGCTGAAAAGATTAAAAAGGAAAAGCCCGCCGTAGTTTCCGCGGAGAAGCTTGCTGAAAGAATATCCAAGGTTAAAGCAGTAAAAAAAGATGAAAAGCAGTTAGTTGATGCTGCTCTTCCCAAAACGAAAATATCAAAAACTGAAATAAAGGCAACGTCGGCTGAAGTCATGGCAGGGGAATTTCCTGCTGTTGAAAAAATTCACAAAGGAGAAACAGAAAAAGCACCAGTTGCTATTCCTGGAAAAATAAAAAAGACGATAGTTTCTGTAAAACCGACAATAATTACCAAGCATAAAATTGTCAAGCCTGAAGCAGGCAAGGCACTTCCTCCCCAGGCACCGCTGAAACCAGGTGAAAGAATATTTATCCCGCCTGTGGAAAAGCCAAAGAAAAAAGGCAAATACCGCGTTGAGGTTTTCATTGAAGAAGAGAGGAAAATACCAACTAAAAAGATTTTAGAGAGGAAAATAGAAAAAAGACTCAAAAGAGAGGAAGATGATCAGGAAGTTGTTTTTACCAAGTGGCGGGATGCTAAAAAAGCCGCTCCGTTAAAAATGAAGAAAACAGAGATTACTGTTCCCAAGGCGATTAAAAGACGCATCAAAATTGGAGAGAAAATTACAGTTGGTGAACTGGCCAAAAGAATGGGCATTAAGGTAAGTGAAATAATCAATAAACTAATGTCTATGGATTTTATGGCGACGATCAATCAAGCAATAGATTACGATACTGCCAGCCTTGTTGCTGGTGAATTCAGTTTTCAAGTGGAGCCTGCGGAAGTGGAGTTTGACGAATCCATATTAAAAATTCCGTCCAGTCCCGAAAATCTCAAGCCGCGTGCACCGGTTGTTACAATTATGGGTCATGTCGATCATGGCAAAACATCTCTTTTGGATGCTATCAGACAGACTAACATTACTGACGGTGAAACAGGAGGAATAACCCAGGCCATTGGTGCTTATCACGTTAAGATAAAAGGACGGGATATAGTATTTCTGGATACTCCCGGGCATGAGGCATTTACGGCGATGCGGGCACGCGGAGCACAGGTAACTGACATAGTTGTATTGATTGTGGCAGCGGATGATGGTGTAATGAATCAAACAATCGAAGCCATAAATCACGCCAAGGTTGCTGGCGTACCTATTATCGTGGCAATAAACAAAATTGATAAGCCAGGCGCTAATCCCGAGAAAATAAAAAAATCTCTATCCGAACATGGTCTTTTATCCGAACAGTGGGGAGGTGAAACGATTTTCTGTGAAGTTTCGGCTAAAAAGAAAATCAATATTGAAGAATTGTTGGAAATGATTTTGTTGCAGGCTGATGTTATGGAGTTAAAAGCTGATCCCAATCGTCCTGTTCGCGGAACAATTATCGAGGCTAAGCTGGATCGTGGACGAGGTCCTGTAGCAACTGTTTTAATTCAGGAAGGTACATTAAGGGAAGGAGACTCCTTTGTTTCTAAAACAGAATTTGGCCGTGTGCGGGCTTTAATTAATGATCAGGGCAAACGCATCAAGGAAGCAGAACCTTCTATGCCGGTTGAAGTAATCGGCTTTTGCAGTGTGCCACAGACAGGAGTAGAATTTTTCTGTGTAGAAGACGAAAAAAAAGCGCGTGATATTGCCGATTACTGGACCAGAAAAGCAAGAGAAAAAGAGCTTTCTTCTCTCTCTAAAGTTACGCTGGAACAACTTTATCAGAGAATAAAAGAAGGTGTAAAAGAGTGCAATGTCATTATCAAAGCAGACGTTCAAGGATCGATAGAGGCGATTTCAGATGCTTTAACCAGGCTTTCGACAGATGATATAAAACTAAAAATTATCCACAGTTCCACTGGTGCTATAAGCGAAACTGATGTGATGCTTGCAGCCGCTTCAGAGGCAATTATTATCGGATTTAATGTAAGGCCGGATGCGCGGGTTGTTGATGTTGCCCAGCAGGAAGGCGTAGAAATTAAACTTTACGACATTATTTACAATGTTATCACTGATGTGCGTGCGGCCATGGAAGGGCTTTTAGAGCCGGAATACAAGGAAGTGGTTCAGGGAAGAGCTGAAGTCCGCGAACTTTTCAAAGTTCCCAAAGTTGGTACAATTGCCGGCTGTTACGTTACTGACGGGAAGATAATGCGCAGCAATAATATGAAACTGTTGCGCGATAGCGTTGTTATTTTCGACGGTAAAATTTTATCTCTGAAACGCTTTAAAGACGATGCCAGGGAAGTGCAGGCAGGCTTTGAATGTGGAATAGGCATAGAAGGATTTAATGATATTCATCCAGGCGATATAATTGAAGCTTATCTTATGGAAAAACTGGAAAAGAAATTAGAACAGAATGTTGAAAAACGCTAATTCATTCGTAAGATTGAGAAAAAATAATTTTTGGTTGTTGAAACTCCAATTCCGAAAGCGAATAACCTAAATGTCCTGAAGGGCACCATGGGGTCACTATAGGTGCAACGGAATTGGTAGGTTGTAATGAGACTCAAACTTTAAAAGCTAACAACTTAAAGGTACGGTAGGCACATTAAAGTTTGTTAGTCGAGTTATCCAATAGTATTTAAAGGCTATTGGGAACAATCCTGAGAAGCGGAGGGTTTAATACCCCGCA
Source organism: Syntrophaceae bacterium (assembly GCA_016927935.1). Classification (GTDB taxonomy): domain Bacteria; phylum Desulfobacterota; class Syntrophia; order Syntrophales; family Smithellaceae; genus Smithella. Next base: position 28,698 of record JAFGLS010000020.1, on the reverse strand, counting down.
GCTTGTTTTGGGGTATTAAACCTGTGGTTTTTCGAAATTATGAAATTTTCAGGACACTTTTTATGGTTGTTGGATATGGAATCATCAATTTGAGAATTCCGGAAAGCGGTTCTTTGAAAAATAAGAGAAGCGTTTTGAACAGAATTTTGAAACGCACTCAAAATGAGTTCAATGTTTCTATTGCGGAAACCGGAAACCTTGATAGTTATAAATTTGCTGAAATAGCTTTCGCGGTCGTGGGTAACAATTCGCGCTACATTAACGGCAAAGTTGATCATTTACTGAGATTTATTGACAAACTGCAAGTTGCCGAAATTTTAGACACCAAAACAGAAATAATGGTTGTTTCCAGCTTTATGGAAGCAGGAGACAGGGAAGTAAACAAATACGATGAGCTTTAAAAGAGCGGACAGAGTTGCCGAATTAATCAGGGCGGATATGTATGAAATTATAAATAAGGAAGTAAAAGATCCGCGTCTGCATTCAATTACCGTAACATCAGTAAAAATAACGGATGATTTGCGCAACGCCAAAATTTATTTTGTAGAAATGGGGAAAGATGATTGTTCGGATGAAATAAAAGCCGGATTAACTCAGGCCTCCGGTTTTATAAGGCGCGAATTGGGCAAAAAATTGCAACTGCGTTATGTTCCGGAACTGACTTTTATTTATGACACATCTTTTGGCTATGGCAACCGGATTGAAAAAATATTGGCTCAGATAGCTGAACAGGAAAATAAGGATGATTAGTGAAATTATCAAAGCAATAAATGAAGGAAAGAACTTCTTAATTACCTCTCATGTGAGGCTGGATGGAGATGCTTTGGGTTCGGAACTCGCCGTTTATCTTATGTTGAAAGACATGGATAAAAAGGCGGTCGTTTATAATAAGGATCATACTCCAGAACGCTACCAGTTTCTGCCGGCAGCGCATAATATAGTACATAATATAAGTGATTTTGAACATTATGACACATGTTTTATTCTCGATTGCAGTGATTTAACAAGAGTCGGTGAAGAAGCGGAAAAAATAGGAAAAATTGAAAAGCTCATAAATATTGATCACCATGTTTCGAATGACGGTTTTTGTTTTTTAAAAATGTTAGATAAAAAAGCCAGTTCAACGGGTGAATTGGTTTTCCGCTTGATGCAGGAAATGCGCTTTAAAATGACAAAAGATATCTGCACTAATTTGTACGCGGCAATAATAACCGATACGGGCAGCTTCCGTTACTCAAGCACTACAAAAGAAACGTTTTTAGCTGCGGGGATTCTGGTAGGTGAAGGCGCTAATCCACAGCGGATAGCGGAAAACATTTATGAAAGCGATTCTCCGGCAAGGCTCAAACTTTTGGCTAAAACTCTATCGACTTTGTCTCTGGATCTAGAAAGCAAAGTGGGATCCATGGTTGTTACGCAGAAAGATTTAATGGAAACAGGGGCATCCTGGGAACACACTGAAGGTTTTGTTGATATTCCACGTACGGTCAGAGGAATTGAAGTATCAGTGCTTTATACACAAAGAGGTAAAGATCATTTCAAACTCAGCCTTCGTTCCAAAGCTAAGGTTAATGTGGAAAAGGTAGCCAAGAAATTCGGTGGGGGGGGGCATATTCACGCTTCTTCCTGTTGGATAAAAGGTGATATTGAAACAATAAAATTGCAGGTTATTGAGGCGGTAAGGGAACTTTAAAGTTTATGATAAACGGAGTTATCGTAATAGACAAACCGGCGGGAAAGACTTCGCATGATGTTGTCAGTGAAGTAAGAAAAATATTAGGAATAAAAAAAGCAGGTCACACGGGGACGCTTGATCCTCTGGCTACAGGAGTGCTTCCGATTTGTCTGAATGAAGCCACCAAACTGGCTGGTTTTTTTGCCGGTGAAGATAAAGAATACCTGGCTACAATACTGTTAGGCATTAAAACCGATACTATGGATACTGAAGGAAAAATTATCAGTCAATCCGATAATTTTGTTTCTGAAGAAGCAATAAGATCTGTAATATTTAGTATGACTGGAAAAATAAAACAAGTTCCTCCCGCTTATTCCGCTGTCAAATATAATGGCAGGCCTTTATACAAATGGGCAAGAAGCGGTGTTTTTATGGATTTAAAACCGCGGGATGTAATAATTCACAGTATTTTTGTTGAAAATATATCTTTTCCCAAAGTTACCTTCCGAGTTGTCTGCTCCAAGGGAACTTATATAAGGAAACTCTGTTCAGATATTGGCGATGTGTTGGAAACAGGAGCGTGTTTATGCGAACTGCGCCGGGTTAAAAACGGAATTTTTTCGGAGGATATGGCTGTTGTCTTGAGTGATTATTCATTTGGCGATAAGAAAAAAGAACTTGTTAAAAAAATATTGCCCATGACCAATCTTTTACCATTACTGCACACAATTGAGTTAAGAGATAATTGTGCCGCAAAACTTCGCCATGGCTGGCAGCCTTCTGTAGAAATGCTCAGGAAATATGATCTTCCCTTGCTTAAAGCTGGAGATATGGTAAAGTTTATCAGTAGGGGGTGCCTTTTGGCGGTTGCGGAAATGCTTGCTTCGGTTGATAATCTTTCCCATTTGGATGAGAAAACTCAGGCAGCAAGGATTGTCAGGGTGTTTAACTATTAGTGAAGAAGTTAAAAATAAAAAATATTTTAAAAATTACGAAATTATAAAAAGGAGGGAAAAGCGTGTTAAGTTCGGAAAAAAGGAAAGTGCTAATTAATGATTATCGGTTGCATGAAAAGGATACGGGTTCTCCCGAAGTCCAAATAGCTCTTTTGAGTGCTAGAATAGATTATTTAACGGAGCACTTTAAGGCGCATAAAAAAGATCATCATTCGCGCCGCGGTCTGCTCAAGCTGGTTGGTCAGAGAAGAAGGCTTCTCAATTACATTAAAGAAAATAACATAGAAAGATACAGAAGTGTTATAAAACGCCTGAATTTGAGAAAATAAAGAATCATTCAAGGGCGGAAGGCATAAAAAACCTGACCGTAGCGAACATCTGATAAGTCTGCGGTTATTTTCTTATGCGTTTCGCCCTTGAAATTGACAATACCAGCACTTATAAACAAAATGGAGGAAAATTAATGAGTAATGTATTCAGTGCAGATTTCGCCGGGCGGAATATTTCCTTGAAAGCCAATTATGTTGCCGCGCAAGCCGATGGATCAATACTGGTTTACTATGGCGATACTGTTGTATTGGTTACGGCGGTGTCGTCAAAAAGTATTAGGGAAGGAACTGATTTTCTGCCTTTGACTGTAGATTATCAGGAGATGACGTTTGCAGCGGGGAAAATTCCCGGCGGCTTTTTCAAACGTGAAGGTCGTCCTAATGAAAGAGAAATTCTTACATCGCGGATAATTGATCGCGCTATCCGTCCGTTATTTCCCAAAGGATATTTTTCGGAAACACAGTTGGTGGCAACGCTTTTGTCCATGGACAAGGAAAACGATGCGGAAGTCGCTTCAATGGTCGGCGCATCTGCCGCTCTGGGCATATCGGACATCCCATTTAAGGGGCCGATAGCCGGCGTGCGTGTTGGCCGGATTAGTGGCGATTTTGTCTGTAATGCCTCGACGGAAAGAATGAAGGAAAGTGAAATGAGTCTTTTCCTCGTGGGACGAAAAGTATTACCGGGCAAATCAGGTAGCCCATATGATGTGGAACTTGTTATGCTGGAAGGTGAAGCTAAAGAAGTTCCTGAAGATATAATTGTTGATGCCATTAAGTTCGGGCTGGATTCTATCCGGCCGGTTATTGATTTGCAGGATCAGATTCTGGCGGCAATTGGCAAAACCAAAAGGCCGATTGAAGAACCGGTGCTGGACGAAGAACTTGTTGACCGTGTGCATGCAGAATCCATTTCAGGGTTGAAAGAAGGTTACAGTATGCCGCGTAAGTTGGAGCGCCATAGCAAACTAAGAGAAGTTCGCGAGTCGGTCATAAAAAATATTGGTGGAGAGGATGCAGATCTATGCAAAAAAGTTGTGACGATAATAGAACACATCGAATCACGTATCCTGCGCGACATGATTGTTCAGCAAAAAAAGAGAATTGATGGTCGTTCCTCAACCGATATTCGTCCAATAAGTTCAGAAGTTGGTGTATTGCCACGTGCTCACGGGTCAGCTCTCTTTAACAGGGGGGAGACACAGGCTTTGGCTGCAATGACTCTGGGAACTTCCGCTGATGAGCAGCGTATGGATTATGTGAGCGGAGAGGAAATTAGGACCTTCATGCTTCATTATAATTTTCCACCTTACAGCGTTGGTGAAGCGAAATCACTGCGCAGTCCCGGTAGGAGAGAAATCGGCCATGGCGCTTTGGCTCGTAAGGCGCTGGTGCCTGTGTTGCCAGCACCAGAAGAATTTCCCTATACCATCAGGATTGTTTCGGAAATATTGTCGTCCAACGGCTCATCCTCCATGGCTACTGTTTGCGGTGGCATTTTGTGCTTAATGGATGGCGGTGTGCCGGTAAAGAATATAGTTGCCGGCATTGCAATGGGGCTTCTCAAAGAAGGTAATGAAGTCGTTATTCTATCCGACATTTTAGGTGACGAAGATCATGCCGGTGACATGGATTTCAAGGTATGCGGCACAGAAAAAGGTGTGACTGCCATGCAGATGGATATTAAAATTGACGGGCTGACTGAAGATATTCTGCGCAAGGCCTTAGCGCAGGCTAAAGAGGGGCGCATGCATATAATCGGCAAAATCCGTGAAACTTTGGCCGCTCCCAGAGCGGATATATCACAGTATGCTCCCCGTATTACAACAGTTAAAGTAAAAGAAGATCAGGTTAGAAATGTTATTGGTTCCGGCGGCAAGAACATACGTCAGATTATCAATGAAACCGGCGTCACTATTGACGTGGAAGATGACGGGACTGTAACTATTGCTTCCTCCGACGCAGAAGCTGCGGCACGCGCGGTGGCAATGGTGAAATGGCTGACTGAAGAAGCGGAAGTTGGGAAAATTTATCGCGGCACGGTCAAAAAGATCGTTGATTTTGGAGCGTTTGTGGAAATTTTGCCGGGAACGGAAGGTCTTCTGCATATATCACAGATAGCTAAAGAAAGAATCAACAGGGTTACCGACGTATTGAAGGAAGGTGACGAAGTTGTGGTAAAAGTTCTGGAAATTGACAAGTCGGGCAAAATTCGCCTCAGCCGGAAAGAAGCTCTGGGCGCGGAAATAAAATAATTCTTGGTTGAGGTTATTCGAAAAAACTCATTTCGCGTTCATGGATTTAATGAATGCAAAGCAGATTTCTTTAAGCAAATATCTTAATTTTTAAAAAGATAAATAGAAATTACTGGCTGAAAAATGAAAAAAGTAAAAGTTTGTATTCAGAAACTTCCCGGTAATGACGATATTCCTCTTCCTCAATATATGACTGATCAGGCAGCCGGAATGGATGTATTTGCCGCTGTTAGGGCAGAAGAAATTATTATGCCGGGTCAGATAAAAAAGATTGCAACGGGCATAGCCGTGGCATTACCCGAAGGCTATGAAGCGCAAATAAGGCCGCGCAGCGGTCTGGCTTTTAAAAATGGCATAACTCTGCTTAATTCACCCGGTACTATTGACTCCGATTATCGCGGCGAAATAGGATTGATTGTTATCAACCTCAGTGAAAAACCGTTTGTTGTTAAAAGAGGAATGCGTCTGGCTCAGATGGTTGTGCAGAAGATTTTTCGGGTGGACTGGGTGGAAACTTCAGAATTGAAGAGCACTGTCAGAGGCGGTGGCGGATTCGGTCATACCTGAAAATAAACTTCTTAAATTTTGCAATTGGAGTCAAACAGTGGTATGAAAAACCCATAATTATTTGAAATACTGAAATTTAAATATGAAAAAATTCAAAGTTCAGAAAACATTAAGAGAAATAAACGAAAAGATAAAAGAAGGGCGTGTTGTTGTCGTCACGGCGGAAGAGATGATCGACGTTGTTGAGCGGCATGGCGAAGTCGAGGCAGCCCGTAAAATAGATGTTGTTACTACCGGAACATTCGGTCCGATGTGTTCCTCGGGGGTTTTTCTCAATTTTGGTCATACTTCGCCCCGCATTCGGGCGTCCAAGGTGTGGCTCAATGATGTCCCGGCTTATGGCGGAATTGCCGCTGTGGATTGTTATATCGGAGCTACGGAAGTTGTAGAAAATGACCCGCTCAACAGCGTTTATCCTGGAGAATTCAATTACGGAGGCGGTCATGTTATCGAGGATCTCGTGTCCGGCAATGTCGTCAAGCTGCGTGCAGAAGGCTATGGCACCGATTGTTACCCGGCGAGAAAATTTGAAAAAAATATAACGATAAAAGATTTGCAGAACGCTATTTTGTTCAATCCGCGCAATGCGTACCAGAATTATAATTGCGCGGTTAATCTGTCGGACAGGACGATTTATACTTATATGGGAATGCTTCGTCCGCAGATGGCTAATGCTGCTTATTCTACCTCGGCACAATTGAGTCCTTTATTTAACGATCCCTATTATCGGACGATAGGTATTGGTACGCGCATATTTTTGGGAGGAACGCAGGGTTTTATCGCCTGGCCGGGCACACAGCATAATCCCAACGTTCCCCGTACGGTGAAGGGAGTTCCCAAGCAGGGAGCAGGTACAATTGCAGTTATTGGTAACCTTAAAGAAATGAAGCCTCAATGGTTAACCGGAGCGAGCTTTTTAGGATATGGGGTCTCTTTGTTTGTTGGCATAGGAATTCCTATTCCTATTCTTGATGAAGAGATGGCTCTTTTTACCTCAGTGAAGGACGAAGATATTTTTACTCAGGTTTACGATTACAGCATGGATTATCCCAAAGGCAATCCTAAGCCCCTGGCAGAGGTGAATTACAAAGATTTGCGCGGTGGGACTATTATAATAAACGGCAAAAAAGTTGTTACAGCGCCTCTATCCAGTTATTTTAAGGCCAGGCAAATTGCCAATGAATTAAAAGAGTGGATTCAAAGTGGCCGGTTTATTCTGGGCGAACCGCAGCAAAATTTACCTTCAGTTTAAACTAATTATAAGTTTGGGCTTAATGCGGGAAACAAACCTTAATTTTATGCATTAAGCCTGTCTTTTGTCAGAATATCTATAATTGCTACCCTTTAATTAGTGCAGGCTTTGATCAAATAATTTTCCAGCAATAATTTAGGATTGGAAGTGCCGGATGTTTTTAATGCTAGCTCCAGATTGAGGAGTTCTTCCATCAGATCAATCAGGTGCGCTGTTGTGAAGTATAAACAGTTGCGCATGGCGTTATAAACAGAAAAAGGATGCTGAGTGAAAATAAGGCCTTCGTGTTTTGCTGATGCTGTGTTCAATTTACTGAATGCCGGATAAAGAACACTTTGAAACCAGCCGTATTCTATACTATCATTGAACTTGGGCAGTTTCCCGGAATCAACCAGAACTCTGGCCTGCAAAAGCAGTCTGATTTCCCTGGAAATCATTGTCATTATCATCAGGTGATGAACTCCCTGATCCAAAAGATTTTGCAGAGAGTCAATGGCGGCAAGTTGATTTTTTTCACCAAGGGCGTTGGTTAAAGTGAAAATGTTATCTTCTTTTGTTCTGCCGACAGCTTCGTCAACATCATCTTTGTCAATAAGTTCGCTATCACCAACAAAGGAAATAAGCTTTTCAAGTTCTGAAATTGAACGCCAGAAATCAAATCCTGTTTTCCTGCCCAGAGCGACCAAGGCAGCCGGCGACATTTTCTTACCGTACTTCTTGAGTAATTTCTCAGATTCCTTCTGAAGTATTTCTGCTCGCACTTGCTCTTTTTTGACCTCGCCGAAATGCTTAGTAACACCGGCTGCTTCAATAATTTTGTATATTTTTTTTCTTTTATCTACGGTCTCAGCCGTGAAAATCAGGCAGTTTCCCTCGGGCAAACCCGTTTTTAAAATTTCTTCCAGCTTTTCTGTTTTATCGGTAACTGAATTATCAGTCAGTCCAGATGCCTGGCATATTTCCAGAATACGCGGCAGCCATTTTTCGCGGTCTTCTCCTGTATCTCCCCTGACGATTTCACTCCATTTTTCATCGGTAATTTTCCGCCAGCCGGCGCCCTGCAAATCTTCTATGGAAAAACCGGTGTTATTCAGGAAAGTCAGAAAATACTTTGCTGCTCTGTCCGGATTGTCATCCATGGTGCTGCGAATCTTTTCGATGAGTTTAGCCAAATTTTCTCGGGAGGTAAAAATCGTCGTGTCTTTGATGACGATTACTTTTTTGTTGCCCAGAAGAGAAGGCGTACGAAGATCATCAGTCAAGCTTTCCATGTCAATGTTTTCGCCATCCAGATAAAAGAGACCGAAATCCCGATCAGCTTCAGGTATAATTGTGTCTAAAATTTTGTTGAGAGTTTCATTTATAAGATATTCTTCTTCCCCGTAAAGAAGGTAGCAGGGCGCAATAATGCCCTTTTTCAGATTGGCGAAGATTTTTTCCATAACTGCAAAGGCTAATATTGAGAATTATACTAAAACGTATTTCTTAATGAGTTTAACTGCTTCTTCTGGTTCATCAACTACTTGAATCAGTTCCATATCAGCAGGATCAATTTTACCTTCTGTAATCATCTTATTTTTCAACCAGTCTATTAATCCTTGCCAGTATTCTCTTCCCATCAGAATCAGGGGGAAGGGCTTAATTTTCTTTGTCTGAATTAAGGTAAGTGCTTCAAAAAATTCATCCATCGTGCCAAAGCCGCCCGGCATTATCACATAAGCAACTGCGTATTTGACAAACATCACCTTGCGGACAAAGAAGTATTTGTATTCAAGATGTATATTAGAGTAGGCATTGGGCCTTTGTTCATACGGCAGCTTAATGTTCATTCCTACCGACTTGCCGCCCGCTTCACTGGCGCCTTTATTGGCTGCCTCCATAATTCCCGGTCCGCCACCGGTAATAACGTTAAACCCGTTTTGAACGAGAAGCCGGGCCAGAAATTCGGTTTTTTGATAGTAAATGTCATCGGGTTTTACTCTGGCGGAACCGAAAAAAGTGACGGCGTTATCAATTTTAGAAAGAGCTTCAACACCCTCAACAATTTCAGCCATAATACGAAACACTCTCCACGATTCATTAATGGATAATGAATCAATTAAGTATTGCTTTTCTTCCATGAGGTGATAATCCCCCTTCTTAAGCAGAGATAAAAATTAAATGTGATAACAAGATGTTTGTTTTAATACCTGTGGCGTCTTTGAACCTTGGCCAAACGGCGCTGGGCTTCGATCGTTTTTCTTTTCTGTTTTACCGAAGGCTTTTCATAGGCGCGGCGGACTTTCAATTCCTTAAAGAGACCGCTTTTTGACAGCTTGTTCTTCAAAATTTTTAAAGCTTTTTCCACATCATTATCAATTACCTTTACTTCCAAATTTAATCCTCCTTGTTTTATTATTGATTGTTTTTCCTTATGTTATCAAATCCCACGTCGCCTATAGTGACCCCATGGTGCCCTTCAGGGTACTACACTCCTTAACTTCTAATTATCCCGCTCCGCTGCGCTTCGGGGATTGTTCAACTAACCGATTCCATTGCGCTTCGCTTATAGAATCGGAGTTTCACAAAAAAAGGGCAGTACGACAGAAAATTGCTGTCGTAATCCACCCTTTAATGTTCAATTAATTTTAAATCACGCTCCTTGTTTTGGCGTAATGCTTTTCAGTGCTTTAATTAAAGCCTCGTTTTCTTTTTTAGTGCCGACTGTGATCCTCATACAATTGGGTATCAGCGGCAAAATGCTTAGATTTTTTACAGCAATCCCTTTCGCAAGGAGTCTGCTATATATGTGATTGGAATCAAAAGCGCAACTAAAAAAAATAAAATTAGCACGGGAGGAATATGTTTTAATCCATTTTATTTGCTTTAAGCCGGTGTAAAGCTCCTCGCGTCTTTGAATTATCTCTTTGATTTGTTTAGAAAATTCTTCTTCATAGTCCAGAAAAAAACCGGCCGCTATTTGGGATAAGGAATTGATATTATAGGGTAATCTTACCTTATCCAACTGGGCGATGATATTTGGATTGCCGATTAAAAAACCTATTCGAATGGAGGCCATTCCCAACTTGGACAGTGTCTTTAGAAAAATCACATTGTCATACCTTTTCAGCAGGGATATAAGACTTTGGCCTGAAAAAGTTCCGTATGCCTCGTCAATCACGACAACACCGGGAGTTTTTTTAATGATAATTTCTATTTTTGCCCGGCTGAAAAGATTACCAGTGGGACTGTTGGGGGAACTAAGAAAAATTAAAGCGGGAAAATCATTTTTTATCCTGTCGGTAACTGCTTTAACATCAAGATCAAATTTTTTATCCAGAGGAACTTCGACAACTCTATTGCCTGTGTTAACCGCGATTATTTTATACATAGAAAAGGTAGGAACGGGAACCAACACGCCTTTAATCCGGCCTTTCAGCGTCATGCAGAGAATTTGAATCAGTTCGTCGGAACCGTTGCCCAGCATAATCATATTTTCTTTTACACCGAAATATTTGGCGTATCTTTTGCGCAGATCAGGAGATCCGGCGGCCGGATATCGGTTTAAATCTACTTCAAGCATTTTTTTGCGCAGGACTTTTTTCAGAGGTTCTTGAATTGTGAAAGGATTTTCATTGGCATCCATCTTTATTATGCAAGTCTTCTCCGATGCAATGTAGCCGCTTTGTTTAAAAATATTTTTTGCCACCAGTTCCTGAATTTTCATAATCGGCCTGCTTTAAAATATTTTTTCCTCTCTATATTCCAGTCAGAGTCCATATATTTTTTCATCAATACATTTTTCAGTTTTTCTTCCGCCGGAGTCAAGCTTTCTTCCTGTAAATCTATTTCCAGTTCTTCAATGAATCCTTTTTTTAATTTTGATAAAATTTCCTTTATTTCAACAGAATGAGCAAGCTCTTCATTAACCGATGTCACCGTTTTCTTGAATTTTTCCAAAAGTTTGGGCATATAGTTCGGCAGGAGGAACCCGGCAGTTTTTTCCGGATCGAAATCCAAAAGTAGTAATCCGTGTTGTAAAAATCCTCCTCTTCTTCTCACCTGAGCGCTACCACAAATCTTACGGCCATTAACCAGAAGCTCGTTTTTCGAAGGAGTAAAAAAACAGCAGGAGTTTATATCTTCTTTCTTTAGGGTACGGCCTTTTTCAGCGAGTCCCGCCTCTATTCTTAAATAGTTCAGGCCTCTAGCAATGCATTTGCCTATTATTTTGTAAGTTCCCGTAATATCAGCGGGGAAAATTTTTTCCTGTTCTGCCGCTGTTACTGAATATGTCATTTCATTAAAATGAAAAACCGCCTGTCCGCCTGTAATTCTGCGAGTAATATCAATTCCTCCCGCGCGGCATTCTCCAATATTTAACTCCTTTTTCGCATTCTGAAAATAACCGATAGTAACTGCTGCCGGAGTTGAAGAATAAAATCTTATGGTGGGCTGTTTTTTGTTTTTTATAGTTTCATAAAAAACAGCCTCATCTATGGCCATGTTTTCAAAAATATTATAATTTTGAAAATCAAGCAATCTCCAGACCATAGAAAAAGCTCATTCGCTTTCTTCCTGTGTTATAAAGTCATGGTAGTTGGATGCGGCAAGAAGATCCTGCAGTTGCTCCAAATTATCCATTTCTATAACAACTAACCAACCTGTATCGTAAGGATCTCTGTTAATTACACTGACATCATCAAGAATGTCCTCATTGATGACTATAATCGTTCCACTGACAGGAGAAATCAAATCCACAACTTCTTTAACAGATTCGATGGAGCCGAATGTTTCGTCACGCTCCACATAAGTATCATTTTCAATAAACTCAACGGAAAGAATATCACCAAGTCTTTCTTGGGCATAATCGGTGATGCCTATCGTAGCCATATTCCCGTCAACTTTTACCCATATGTGTTCACAACTGTAAATTATATCTTCCGGAAAATCCTTCATGATGAAAAAACCTCTTTCTTTATTCTAAAATGGTAAGCCTTTTATCCATTTTTGTGAGCTTTTCGCAACTATTTTCTTTCAGCAGTACAGTGTCCTCTATTCTTATTCCCCAAAGTCCCGGAATATACAAACCGGGTTCAATGGTTATCACCATTCGCGGCTTTAAAATATCAACTGATTTTGAAAACAGACGCGGAGCCTCATGAACTTCCAGGCCAACTCCATGTCCCGTGCCGTGCACAAAATACCGGGTATATTTTTTACCAAAAATACTGCGCGTGCATTTGTCTATCTCAGCGGCAGGGATATTTGCCGCAACCATATCCAGGGCGCGTTCATGAGCATCTTTAACCATCTGATAAGCATTTTTTTGTCTGTCTGTCAATTTTCCGAAAGCAATTGTGCATGTCTCATCCGAGCAGTACCCTTTATATTTGACTCCAAAATCAATGACAACAAAATCTCCCTTTTTTATTTTTTTGTCGCTCGGACGCGCATGAGGGAGAGATGAATGCTCGCCGGCGGCAACAATGGTTTCAAAAGCCACTCCATCAGCACCGTTTTTTCTCGCTTCCAATTCCAACTGCCAGGCCAGTTCCTTCTCTTTCCATCCTGTCTTTGCAAGGTTTATGACAGAACGAACGGCGGATGAAGAAATTTGTGCAGCTTTTTTCATCATGGCTATTTCCGAATCATCTTTACAAGCTCTCAACATTCTCAACTCATCGCTTAAAGCAACTAAAATCTCTTTCTGAACAAGTTTCGTCAATTGATTATACATGCTCAGTGTAATTGAATCCGCTTCAAACCCGACGCGCTTTAATTTACTATTTTTTATAATCCTGCCAACTGCTTCAATCTTGTCCGTGCATTCTACTATCTTAATTCCCTTTGTTTCCTGAGCGGCCTGAAGAGTATAACGGCCGTCAATAAATAAAATTACCTGACTGCAACCGACAAAAAGAACACCTTCAGAGCCGGTAAATCCCGAGAGGTAGCGGATGTTGCTCATGTTGAAAAAAATCAGACTGTCAATTTTGCAGGAAGGAAAGGTTTCCAGAAGGCCGGATATTCTTGTGGACGGATTGTTAGTTTTATGCGCCATTAATCTTTAACCTTTCAATGTTTTTGAGCCAGGACGAAAGGGTTATAATAAGGTTATCTCTTTTAAAAGATTCGGTTTCTTCCTGTGATTGCAAAACAGGCGATTGTTTTAGCTCGCTGAGCATGGTCAGGGCTTGTCTGTTTTCAGGCTCTCTTTTTATTATTTCCTCAAGAATTATTTCCGCATCATGAAAATGCCCCTGTTCAATGTACAATTTAGCCATTGTCACGGTAAAAAAGTCCTGTTGGTGTCCATGGTTTTCATCCTCAGGATCAATAGCGGAGGGGGAAGTGTCCTGCTGTTCCAGAAAAGCTATTTTTCCAATCATTTCGACGGCTTTCTCGGCATCAGGACGCAGAGATAAAAATCTTTCATAACAGGAAGCAGCTTCATTATGGAAACCATTTTCACGGCATGCATCACCTGCGCGTTCATGAATAAGGTTAAGCCTGGAAATGATTTCTGCTACTTTATTTAGTGATTCACGGAGATCTTCAAGCTTACCCATACCAATCAGTGCTTCACAATAAATTCCAAGGGCATCGGCGTCATCGGGAAAAGTCCGCAATTGTTCTGCGGAAAGATTTAACGCTTCAGTAAAATTATTGTGTCGTAGATTTTCCTCTGCTTGGCGCAGAAAATAGTTGTGGTTTTCGCTAAAATTTTTTATTTCCATATTTCAGCAAGCTAAATTAAAGATACAATTTCGCGCTACGTAACACAGCCGATGTGGTGTGTCAAGAATTCATAGATTTTTTAATGAGACCCAAATTTCAGAAACGGAGTGCACTGAAATTTGATGATCGAATTATCCCCGAGGCGAATAACCTAAAGGTCACTATAGGCCGAGTGGGATAAATGTGGATCTAATTCCCCGCCCCTTGGGGCGCAAATTCGTTTGGATACCCCGTTGCGGCGGGGTTTGTTCATTAATATGAAACGTTTACCTTAATAATTGCAGATAATTTTTGGCCCTTTGACCAAAAGATGAATCAGGTGATAACTGAATAACGTTTTGGAAAGCAATTCTCGCGTTACCATTGTCTTTAATTTTTAAATAGCATTCGCCTAAATGAAAATAAGCATCAAAAAGAAAAGAGTTCAGTTCAACGGATTTTTTTAAATATTTTATGGCTTCAGCGCAATTGTTCTGATCAAAATAAATAAGACCGATGTTTTTTTCAATCTGCGGACGCAACCTGGTCATCGGATCTATATCGAGCACTTCCTGATATTTAGCAAGGGCTTTTCCATAGTCCCTTTTGGAATAATATGCCCAGGCCATATTATAAAGAGACAGGGAAGGCGTATCATACAGATAATTGCTGACCGCCTTTTCATATTCCTCGATCGCTTTATTCCATAGTCTTCTTTCCGCATACAACGTTCCCAGATAGTTATGCGCTTCGGAATAATTTTCATCAAGAAATATTGCCTCTTTAAATTCCTCGATGGCCTCATCTTGCAAGCCTTTGCCGTGGTAAGCTATGCCTAAATAATAATGGACTTTGGGGTTGCCGGAATAGTACTTTTCGGATTCCAGCAGTTCTTTTAAGGCGCTGTGGAACTGCCCGATTTGTAAATAGGAGATACCTTTGTTCAAGAATATTTCCGCTTGTTCCCTGTGCCATGGTGTGTAGGTGCAGGATGAACAAAGAATTATTGCCAGAAAAATAAATGTTAAAGCAGCTCTATTTACTATCAGTCTCATCTTATTAAAAACCATTTTAAAATAGGGGAATCGGGTTTCAATAAAAAACGAGGATTCTTTGGTGTTTCAATTGTTTTTTATCAGGCTTTCCTGGTTCTCACCTTTGTAGTCGTTCTGCAATACCTTCGGCGTTACAAAGATCAACAGTTGTCTTTTTTCCCTGTTTATATCCTCTTTCTTAAACAACCAGCCCAGAACAGGAATTTTCTGGAGCCAGGGCCAGCCGCTGGTGCTTTTCGTATCAGTTGACTTTAGAATTCCACCTATTACAATCGTTTCTCCGTCATTAATGACAACCGTTGAATCAACTTCACTCTTGACAATGGGAGGATTGCCTTGTGGATTTAAGGCGGCTTTAGACCAGTCCGGGGTATCATTGCTGGCCTTGATTTTCATGGAAATTTTCCCCTCCGGAGTTAATTTAGGCGTTACATCCAGTTTCAAAAGAGCTTCCTTGAAGGCGACGGTTGCGGGCGATGTGCCGGATGCCGGTGTTATATAAGGAACCTCGTCTCCCTGTTTAATACTGGCCGTGATGCCCTCCATTGTGACAACCTTTGGTGAGGAGATTATTTTGCCTTGATTGTTATTTTCCAGCGCGGCAATCTGCGCCTCTATAAAACCGGTTGCCCCGCCGAAAACAAGGCCAATGGCCGGCGATGACAAAGCCGCAGGAAAATTTACCGCAGCTGTAGTTAAAGCTCCTGCACCACCACTCTTTACAATTCCGATTTGAGATGGATAATCTAGCGATTGTTGATTTGCTGTTGCTGTACTACTGCCGCCTAAAACGCCAACTCCATATCGACTACCACTGATATGTGGACTCTGATAAGTGCCAAAACCCCACTGAATGCCCAGATTTCTGACAAATCCTTCAGTTGCCTCGACAATTTTTGCTTCAATCATTATCTGCTTCAGCATACCCTTGTCCGCAAGATTCAGCCGTTCTTCTTCTCTTTTCTTTTTTTCGTCCGCTATTTCTTTCAGTTTGGCGTCGTCATCTTTTTTCTTTCTGTCTCTTGTTGACACTATAATGATATTCCCTTCTTCTCTTTTGGTCAGACTGTTGACATCTAGTATGGTTTCCAGGGCTTTCGTCCAGGGAACATTTTTCATAGCCAGGGTAATATTGCCTTTGACTTCATCACTGGTAATGATACTGACATTTCCGTATTCAGCCATGAGACGGAAAACACTTTTTATATCAGCGTCCTGAAAATCAAGAGATACTATCCTTTCCGTTGGTTTTTTTGTCTCGACTTGTTTTAAAAGGGCGTCCAGATCTTCATCTTTCTTGAGAATGTCGGTTTTTTCTTTCTCAGCACTGACTTTTGCGACTGCTTTTCCAGAGACACCTGTTTTTCTCAGATCCAGGCCGGAGACGTTAAAATCAATTAATATGTCCTGCCCTTCCTGTCTTATGGAATAAGGAACAACCTTATTGGCGTAAATATTTATATAAACTCCGTTTTTACCATTTATTAATTGTCGTGAAGGAACAACTTTGGTGATGTTGTCCAGTTCCCCCTCTCCTATGGTACGGCAGAGGTTGTCCAGTACATCAATATCTTCAAGTTTTATCAGATAACTTCCGTTGACCTTGTTTTTGACGTCAGGAGGCCGTTCAGGCTGTCTGGAAACAACAAGATGAACCCTTTCCTTGCCGGGCAATTTGGCCAGCAAGACATTTTCCAGCATTCCCGTGGAAGAAGCTGCTTCTCCTTTATTTCCAGGATCTTGGGATTCTGCAGAGGAATCTCCCATTACATATGTAAAAATACATGCCATAATCGCCAATGCAATAAATATTTTTGGGAAATTTTTTTTCATGACTTTACCTCATATTAATTTTTGCGCAGTTTTAAAATTACTCTTGATTTTTTATTATTCTCATATTCTTCCACAATGACTCGGTCGGCCAAAATTTCCGCTACCTTACCATTGCGTAATCCAATTCGCGTTCCTACCAATAAAGGATAGAACTTTTTTGCGGCATCTTGAGCTATTGCCACCCTGCGGTCTTTATTGCCGACAATTCCGACTACCCTGTAGGCAGTTGTTTCAGCTCTTTGTAAAGGGAAAATGGAAAGAGGCGCTTTCTTTTTAGCCTTTTCTATTTTTTGTTTAGCAGTTTCTATCTTTATGAATGGAAGAAAAGGATCGGGTTTCCCCGATGGATTATAATAATAGTTATCACGTGAGCTTAATGTGGCAGCAGGCTGGGTTGTTGCACTAGGGGCAGGAACGTTTGTCGCCGCCGGAGCAGATGGTATTTGACCGACAACAGGAGCGTTTGGAGCAGGAACAGGTTGGATTTGACCGGTAACAGGAGTATTTGTAGCTGCAGGGGCAGACGGGGGTTGACTGACAACAGGAACATTTGTTGAAGCGGGAACCACTTTTGTTGAAACAGCAGGAGTCGGGACCGAAACATTTTTTACTTCAGCGGCAAGAGAAAAAAATGCTGATGTAAAGACAATTATAAGAGTGTTAAGAAGAATGAGTTTTGTTTTTTTCATTTCGGTTTTTCACTCGTTTTTTATTTTTTATCAATAAACATGTATGTTTTTATCGTAAAAGATGCAGTAAGAACAAAATGGTCTTTATCTTTTAATTCCTTTCTGTCACCAATTGAAATATTAGAAATATTAACTATTCGAGGTAGCTTAGCTACCTTGTCAAAGAAATATAAAATATTCTGATAAGTGCCCACAACTGCTACTTGTACAGGTATCTCCTCATAAAAAGGTTCAGGGGGGGCAGCAGCGGCTTTTCTTCCTCCGGCCGGCTGTGCCGGTGCCTGTCCGCGCTGGTCGGAAGGTTTTAATAATGCCGCTGCTTTTGGTGTTGCGGGCGGTGGTTTATCCACCCCTTTGGGGGTTGATGCCTGGGGTGCAAATAATACAAAATCTATTCCGGCATCCTTGCCTGCTTCTGCTACCGAATGAAAAAGATTGGGTATTTCCCGCTGGTTGGGAAGCTTTTGTAAGGCTATCTTGTAATTTGCCTGTAGGGCTTTAACAGAGTCCATATAAGATTTTAGTTGGTTAGCAATCTTTTCTTGTTGTTTAATTTTATCCTGCATCTCTGAAAGTTTTGTAGTTAGAGAGCTTTTTTTATTTAAAGATGAATTTAGGAAAGAAAAATAATATAAATAAGAAATTAATAAAAATCCTAGAAAAATAACCACGATCTTCATCTTAAGGGGCATTTTTTTTATGGTATTTAAATCTATGGCCATATATTAAAATCCCTTCTCTAAAACACAGGCAAAAGTAAATTGCTGTAAGGTAATTCCTTTTATTTCAGTCTTTTTTGAAGCTATCAAATTAACTGACTTTATCGCCTTAAATTGTTCTACTGTTTTCATAAAATTAGCTACCACTATAGGGTTTCTGCCAATTCCTTCAATATTAATATTTTTATCTTTTTGGGTTATCCTCAAAAGCCAGATATCCTTGGAAGGAACGAGCAAAGCCAGATTGTCCAGTGTTTTCACCGGAGCCAAACGGTTCTCTTCCAATGTATCAATTATTCCTATTTTCAGTTCAAGTTCCTGTTTGTCTTTTTTAAATTTTTCTACATCTCCTATTTTTTTATCCAAATCGGCAATTAAAGATTCCGATTCTTTTATCTGATTTTCCAGGTCACTAATAGAAGATTGTATCCAAATAGTTATCCAAATAAGTATTAGAATAAAAATGACAAATGAACCAGCAGCAATAAATATTTGCCTGGAAAAGGTATCTTTTTTTTCTTTCTCCCGATATGGTAAAAGATTAATTTTAATCATTTGTCGCCTATTTTCCTTAATCCTAGACCTATTGCTGTTGCCGCAACAGGTTTAATATTTTCTAAATTTTTTGCGTCAATATTTCTTTTGTTGTAATTAATTTTTAAAAATGGATCTATTATCTCTGTTTTGACATTAAGCATTTCCGATAAATGTTTTGCCAGATTGGGAATTCTGGCCGATCCTCCGGCAAGCAATATCTGTTTGATGTCTTCTCCACCAAAAGTTGAGCGAAAATAGTCAATTGATCTTTCAATTTCCATACAGATAGGCTGGGCAAATTGAAGGATATTATTTTTTAAATCCAGAATATCTCCTTCACTGCCTTGAGAAAGGCCTTCTACCTTTAATTTTTCCGCGTCTTCAAAAGTTGCCGATTTGTATTTTTCTTGGACAGCTTCAGTTATTGAATTGCCGGCCAGGGCAAAATCCCTGGTAAAGACGGACGTGCCGCCTTTAACTACATTAATGCCCGTGGTACTTGCTCCTATATTGATAAGTACAACAATTTCCTCATTGTCAAATTCGTAATTGACCCCGTATAAGGTTTCCAGGACAAATGGAGCAACATCTACAATTTCGATATTCTGCCCAGCGGCAGTTGCCGCATCCATATAACTGTTGACGATTTCTTTTTTGGCCGCAACGATGACAATATCAATCTGATTGGGATTGTAGTTATTCTCACCTAGAATCTGAAAATCATAATTTACATCATCCATATTATCAAAGGGCAAATACTTTCCTGCTTCATCATGAATTAAATCACGCAATTCCGATTCGTTCATTCGCTCTAAAGTAACTTTTTTTATAATGACGGAATTTCCCGCAAGGGAAGTTACTATCCCTTTGCGACCGCATTTGGCAAGTTTAAAAATCTCCTTGATTTTTGAAGATAGAGTGTTGGCATCAGCCAGGATGCCGTCAATAATCGTGCCTTTGGTTAAGGGAACTTCACAAAAACGGTTAAGATAATGTCCTTTGGCACTGCTTATGACTTCCGCTAATTTTATGGAGCTTGAACCGATATCCAAGCCGACAAGCATTTTTTTCCCGGAAAATATTTCTTTCAAATCAAGCATTAAAACACCATAATCATTTTGTTAAATCTTAGTTTTTATTTTGCCCACCTGTAAACAATATCTCCTTTTTTCACCATTCCTAACTCATTGCGGGCTATCATTTCTATGTAATTAATATCATTATGCAATAAAAATATTTTATTTTTTAATTCATTATTTTCCGTTATTATTTCTTTATTTTGCATTTTCAATTCGGACAGCCTTTTGCTCATAAAATAATTATCAATAATACCTCGGTTGCCAAACGTAATCAAAAGAGACATTAAAAACAAAAACAAAATTAATAATCTGCCTATAATCTTCATTTAGAATTAAGCTTTCTCCTAAAATTAAAGAGTAAGCCCAAAATGCTTCTCCCTTATCAGGGGAACACTTCTTCGTATGTTTTCTGCAGCGCCTTAGCTACTTTCAGTTCCGAATTCTTTCTTGTGGACAATCCCTTTTCCATTTTGGAAATTGTTTGAGGAGTCAGTCCCGCTTTTCTTGCCAATTCGGATATACTCAGGGGAATTGTTTCTCGAAATTTTTTCACGTGATTTTTCTTTATATTATCTATCATAGATTAAAGCGAAACCTCACTTGCATTCCATAAGGCACTAATTTTAAATAAAAGTCAAGAAATATTTTAATGTACATTAATATTGATTAATATTTATTAATATTGTTTAATTTCTTAAGTATCCGACGACTTTTTAAAACTAATTTTGGAAAGAAGAAAAAAACCTTATTTTGTATAAATGCTGTATGCTTCAGTGACCGCAGACAATAACCTTGTTAAAAATTATGGGAATTCAAGCGGGGCATCTCCACATTATGTATGAAAATAATAATTTATCCTGAAAGTATATTAACTTCATTATTTTTTATTTATATTAACTCATGACATTTGATCCCTATTTTTTCTTAACTGCCGGTACTCCGGCATATATACCTGCTTCGGTTATATCCTTACTGACGTATGACTGAGTTCCGATTACAGAATTGGGGGCGATTTTAACTCCAGGTCCAAGGACTGCGGCAGTGCCAACATGGGTTCCTTTGCCGATCACAGTGCCGCCGATTTTCTCACCCGTATGGCGTGAATAAATGGTCATAACATTTGGAGATATAAATACATCGTCTTCCACGGTTACTTCTCTGGCAATGGTGCTGCCAAATCGCAATGTAACATTGCTTCCAATTTTGTTATTTCCGGAAGACCTGAAATAGCTGTCTACATAAACATTATTGCCTATTCTTGTACCTTTTTTTAACAGAACATAATTTTCTATGGTTACATCATCACCTACAACAACATTATTTTCGATTTTAACAAACGATCCGCATTTAAAATTTTTGCCATGTTGAAAATCATCCGCTATGTCGCAAAACTTTCCCGATTCCATGTTCATACCTCCTTGATTATTCTTTTAAAAAGCATCTGGTGCTTTATATAAAGCATCCAGTACATTCTGGCGGAAAAATAATTCTTTAACATTTTCACGCAGTATTTTTTCCCAGCGCGCGATAGCCACCTTAAAATCAACAAGCGGATAATCGGTGCCGAAAATACACTTGTTTTTCAGGTAGGTATTGGCAGCATAAAGAAATTCCGGGGCCATGTAAGACGGATTAAGAGCGCTGAATTCCAGGTAAACGTTCGGATGCCGCTGGGCAACAGCAAGAATGGAAGGACCAAAACCATTTCCGCCGTGGGAAACAATAATTTTCAGCTCCGGAAAATCAACTGCAATTTCATCTATGTACTGTGGTTGGCCGTGCCACATATATGCTCCCCTCCAATAATGTATTGAGCCATGAATAATCACCGGTTTTTTTATTAATTCACACATCCCGTATAGAGGGTAAAGAAGACGGTCGTTGAGGGCGTGGTTTAAATCAAAAGGTGACATGAATATCGCGGCTGTACCTTCATCGCAATACTTCCCGATGTCACGCAGAGCGTGGCGAATTCCCTTTCCGATACTGATACCGGCGATAGGAATAATTTCTTTAAATTGTCGAGCTATATTTAGAATATGCTCGTTTTCTTCCGTCGAAATACCGTAAGCCATCATCTGTTCTATATTGTTGCTTGCGGCAATTTCTATCAGCTCTTTCACCGGTAGAGGACTGAGGCGTGATTTCATTTTGTACAGATGAACGTATTCACTATAACAGTTCTTGTTTTCATCAGTTAAAATCTTAAGACACTGTTCTGTGCGCAGGCGCACTCTGGAATCAATTATTTTCATAGTTCATTCCTTTCCTGATTAATTCAAAAATATCCATAATTTCCAAAAATTTGTATTTTTCGTCCCCTTGTCTGGCATCCTCCAGCATTGACAGACAATAGGGACAATTGGTGACAACTATTTGTGCACCAACTGCGATAGCCTCATCCAGGCGGACTTCCGACAGGCGTTCGCCTTTTTTTACATCCCTCCAGATACCGCCGCCCCCGCCGCCGCAGCATAAACTTTTCTTTCCGTAGTGTTCCATCTCTACAAATTCAATTCCCGGAATCTCCTGAAGAATTTCCCGTGGCTGGTCAATAATGTCCAGATGTTTACTGAAGAAACACGGGTCATGAAATGTAACTTTTTTTTCTATATTGCCGTTTACCTTGATTGTTCTGCTTCTGAATAGCTGATGAATAAGTTCGATAAGAGGTGCTGTTTTGATATTTTTCATCTCTTTTGAACTGAAAAGATCTTTAAATGTACTGAAACAATGGGGAGATAATACATACAGTTTTTCAATATTGTTTCTTAAAAAATTTTCTTCATTAATCTTTTTAACTCTTTTCGCTGTGGAAAAATCTCCCACCCGGCATGCGGTATCCCCGCAGCAGACTTCATCGTCGGCCAGGATTTTAAAGTGGATACCGGCTATTTTAAGAATGTGCATTGCCGCTTCAGCTGTTTTGTGCGCTCTCCGATCATATCCGGCAAGGCAGCCCAAAAAAATGTGAATGGACTTTTTGTTATCGGAAGTGTCTTGAGTTATTCCATTTTCCCTGAGCCATTTTGTTCTTGTCGCGGTTTCTTCCCTCCAGGGATTGCCGCATGATGCTATTGATGAAGTCGAACTTTTGATGGACAAAGGTACATGACCGGCGCCCTGTTCCACAACCAGATGCCGCAATTGTGCCATTACTTCCGGGAGTTTGATTTCAAAAGGGCACACCATCTGACAACTTCCACAATTAGTGCAAGTCCAAAGTTCTTCCTTATCCAGGTCAAGCAATCCCAGACGTGTTTTTTGGATAAATGTGCGCGGCGAGAAATGTTCGTCAATCTTCAGCATACTAAAAGGGCAGGAACTGGAACAAATTCCGCACTGCAGGCAACGGTCGAAAACATAATATTCCATGCTCAATTGCCGCAGAGCTTTTTCCATCTGATGTGTTGATTCATCGGCTGCAAGCGACCGGTCTTTGTAAAAAAGAATGGGATTGCCGTTTAATCTGAAACCGTAATCAATGTTTGTTATTTCTCTGTGATTCATTGTAATTATTATTTGTTTTTACCGAGATAAGCGGTAATTCTGCTGCTTACGGACATGCCTTCTAAAAGGCAGTCTTTTATCGGTTTTAGACCTGTTAAACTGCCGGCAAGAAAAATGCCTTCCCTAACCGTGTCATGCGGCGAAAGAAAACTATCTTTTCTTGTAAAAAAACCATCCTCGCTGCGTTCAATACTCAAAAGTTTTGCCAGATTATCGGCATCGGCGCATGGCATCATGCCCACCGATAATGAAACAATGTCAAATATTCCCTGAACCGGGTTGCCCAACAGTGTGTTTTCAGCCCGAACATGAATGTCTCCATTGGGCAGGGCACTGCATTCGGATACGCGTCCACGGACATATTTGACGCCCAATTCCTGCGCGTATTGATACATTTCTTCAAAACCACGGTCATAGGTTCTGATGTCTATATAGAAACAGGTTACGCTTGCATCGGGAATCCTTTCCATTATTTCAATAGCCTGTTTCGTGCTGTATGAACAGCATATTCTTGAGCAATATGGATTACCCAGCCGCTTGCTTCGTGAACCGACGCAAAAGACAATTGCCATTCTTTTGGCCGGTTTTCCGTCAGATGGTCTCAGCAATATCCCTTCTTCATCGGCACTCAGCATGGATTCCAACTCTAATGAATTAATGACATTAGGGTAAACACCATAACCATATTCTTCCTGAAGCCGTGCGTTAAAGACTTCAAAGCCGCAGGCAAGGATAATGGCCCTGACATTATATTTTTTATTATTTGATGCGAGAACAGAATACGTTCCGTTTATTCTTTCTACCGACGTAATGAATGTGGAAACAACAGGTTTGATGCGCGATGATTGCTTAACTTTGTCAATAAGCTCTTGGATAATATTTTTTCCACTGCGAAAATCCGGAAATATCCTGGAGTATTCTTTTACCTTCCCGCCCATCTCAGAAGTTTTTTCGATAATTATTGAATCGATTCCCAGCATATCCAGATTAACAGCGGTTGACAGGCCTGTTACTCCGCCGCCGATTATCAGTACCTTACTATTGGTTGTTTTTTTATCCATGTTTTTATTTATAATTTTCTACGTGCATTGATTTTTCTTTTTCATAAGTAATGCCAATTTTATCCAGCAAAGGTTCAACGGGGACGGTATGCGAATCTATACCCACTATGTCATAAGGGTCCCATCCTAAAAGCAAACCGGCCAGTTCCTGATAGGTAAGAACGGGAATGAAATATTTATTACCGGTCAATTCAAAAATTGCCCACTGTTCCTTATCCAGAAAAACCTCACAGCCGGGGCAGTTGGTAACGATCAGATCGGGATAGAAAGGCGCCATGCTTCTTATCTTTTTGTATACATTGGAAAGTGTTGCTCCGCGGTTTGGCGGAATCATGCATTGCCTGAATCCCATACCGCAGCAGTGACGGCGTTCCGGATAGTCAATATTTTCTCCCCCCCAAGACCGCACCATACCGGCAAGTACGTCGCAATATTCGGAACCGCCGATTGTCTGTTTTTCCGGAAACAACTTGTTGTAGTGACAGCCAACATGATCCACCACCTGAAGAGGACGGCCTGTATTAATCTCTGTTAAACTGTACTTGAAATGTTTTTTGATGTGTTCGCGATGATGGTAATAGATGTCGCTCACATGAACGAGATATTCCGGAAGTTCAAAATTACGACCGCAGGTTTCCTTCAATAATTTTTTAATTTTTTTTCTCAGGTCAGGTTCGTGCTCAAGAATATCCTTGCATTCGCAGTAAGTGCCGAATGACGTCACACAAGTCGGTGTAACAACCTGCATTCCTGATTCCTGGGCAATTGACCAGAGCCTGGCCACCGTCAATAGAGTGGATTCAATCGGCATGATATCGCCATGGTAGCCGATCGCCGTGCAACAGGACCATCCTGATTTTGATTCGAATTGCGTCTTCCAGTTAATATTCAATTGATCGTAAAGTCTGGGGACCATTGTTTCCGAAGCAGGATAAAAACTGCCTAAAATGCAACTGAAAGTAAGAAAATAGTTATCGTCCGGAATACCTTTGGAATACTTTTCCCAAAGCTGCTGGCGGCCTTTTTTATTGTAATTCACCATTGATTCTCAGCCTTCTGTTTTTACTTTGTTGTGATATTCATCAATGGACAGATTCATCTCTTTTGCCTGCCTTCGGGCTGCCTCTTCAATGAGCGACCAGAAAAATACCGCTCCGCCGGCTATCCATAATTTTCTTAGTTCCTTCAAGGTTTCAGGATGAACCTTACGACCGGAGAACGGACCTTCCATATCCGGATGAGCCCCCACCTGCTTCATAAATTCATCCTGTCGGTTAAAATACGTTTCGAACCGGGGACCGAAATCCTGATGAGTATCAGGAATTGCGTTTCTGAAGTATAGGGTGCAGGCTCTGTTCCAGAGATTGCCGCCCCACAAATGACGTCCAAAGTATTGCTGTCTGCCGCGAACGCTTTCGATGTGATATCCCTTGATCTGGCTTAATTGTCTTAAGGAAGAAATCATGCCGAAAGGACTGTTCTGCCGCGGGCATTTTGTCTTGCAGGAACCGCACTGATGACAGTACCAGATTGTCTCCGACTTCAATAATCCGATTATGGAATCTTCATTTTTTTCCTGTATTATCGTCATGATTTCCCGCGGGCTGAAGTCATAAAATTCCGCCGCTGGACAGAGAGCTGTACAGGCGCCGCAATTCATGCAGCTTGATGCGGAATGTTTGGCAATGACGTGATTTTCCAGCCACCAGACGCAGGATTTGTTTTTTGCTTTACGATACCAGTCAATAACTTCGGAAATGACTTTCTGTTTTTTCTGCCATTGTTGCTGTTCACGGCGATCCTTTTCCCTTTCAAAAGGCGTCGCATAAAGATATTTGATATTGGGAAAGTGAGAAATTTTACCGGTACCGCTGCATTCATCGCGAAGCTGATAATATAAATTTATGATTTCCTCATCTGATAGTTGATTGAGGTTACGATTTATTTCATTCCAGGAACTTATTCCGGAAGTTTTTTTAATTCCGCTAGACGGACTTTGATGTTTCATATCATACTCCCATTAATACTGTAAATTTTCTGTTGTGTTCAAAATGTTATACGCCCCTGCTTTTTTCTCTTTTTCATGGGTCATCTTTACCAGTGTATCCAGTGTGATCGAATTCAGAATATCGGCAATTTTGCCGCCGATAATTGCCCAGATGTCATGACTTGCGCAGATGGGCACTCTCGGGCATGTGGATGGCTCACTGATGCATTTTACAAGAGAGCAGTCTTTTTCCAGCAGGTCTAATATCTCCTTTAGATTAATCTGTGATGGATCTTTGGCGATTTTATACCCGCCATGGGCTCCCCTAACTGAATTAACGAAGCCATTCTTTCTGAGGGGTATAATAATCAAACTCAAATATTTTTCAGAAATGTTCTGTGAACGGGCAATGTCTTTCAGATATACAGGCCCCCTACCGTTATTAACGGCCAGTTCGGCCATCAATCTGACTCCATACCGTGTTCTTGTGGAAAGTTTCATGACACCACTCAAATTAATGATTGAATTGCTATCGTTTTGGTAGCCATTAAATTATTATGGGAAGTTTGTCAACAAAAAATATGATGTTTTTAATATGATAAATGAAATCAATTTGTTCTGTATGTTAAGCCTTAATTCTGCGGAATGGACAATAAAAATGTTGTTGCTTATAGGAATGGCGTGAAAAAATCCTTCTTAAACAACTTTATTAAATCAACGGCAGAGCCTCTTTTTTTTAGCCGTATCAAATAATTTGCAGTCCCCCAATGCGCACGCCTTTTGCGCGTCTAAACAGCCCTGGGTGTTTTTGCCCAGGGAAAAACAACAAGCCCCTCTGTTGTTGTAGGCTCGGGTATAGTAAGGTTTCAGTCCGATGGCCTTGCTGTAGTTCTCAATTGCCCGATGGTACTGCCCCAGTTTATCGCAGGCGAAACCCCGCCCGAGGTATGCCTCGGCATCGTTTGGATTAAGGCGGATGGCTTCATTAAAATCTTCCAGGGCTCGCTTATACTGACCGATGGCGTTGTTGATTGTTCCTCTATTGCAAAAAGCCTCGGCATAGTCCGGCTTCAGGCGTATAGCTTGACTATAATCCTTGATAGCCGGCTGATACTGGCCAAGATTATCATAGGCAACCCCCCTGTTGTAATACGTTTCGGCGTTATCCGTTTCAAGTTTGAGGGCATTGTTCAGATATTCAATGGCCTTCAATGGGTCGGTATATTTCCGGCCATCCGACAAGGCATTGGCCTTATTGCACCAGTCCAATGCCGTCTCGCCCATTGCCGGAGAACAAAAAAGGCTTAGAAAAAGAAACAGGGAAACTGTAAAATTACGTATAACGTTCAATTTTATGTTTTTAATTATTGTCATTATTTTTTACAATTAATTGATTATTCCAGCCAGGTGGTCAGGTTTTCCGCCAACTCACGCTCAGAGAGAATTTGATTGGCGGGAAAATCTAGGTCCGGATACCCAATGGCGATGGCAATCATCAGACGTTTTGTCTGAGGGATGCCCATTTGTTCGCGAAAGACTTCCGGATATAAAATGCCCTGATCCTCGATGCAAGTGCCCAGGCCAAACTGCAGGGCAGCTAGGCAGATGTTCTGCATCACAGCACCCAGATCAAGTAACGGTCCTACTTCACCCAAAATTCTGTCAGTTGTGATAATAATTGCTGCCGGAGCATCAAAGAAGCGGAAACCGCGCTCCAGCCACCAAGCGCGTTTTCCCTTATCTTCACGGGGAATGTCCATGGCTTTGAATAACTGTTTGGCGAGAGTTATCTGGCGCTGTTTGTAAATACCTTCATTGGGCCAGCTTACCACCAGGTGATCAGGCGCAATGGGTGCGCCATTTTTTAGCTTTTCCACAATAACGGCTCTCAACTTATCCAATTTCTTGCCAGTGACCACAATAAATTCCCAGGGCTGAGTGTTCATGGCCGATGGCGCCCGGCAGGCAATATTCAAAATTTCCATGACTGTTTCTTTCGGTACAGCCTTGTCCGTAAAAGCCCGAATACTTTTGCGCTGAAGCATTGCTTCTATTAATTCCATCTTACCGTTCCTTTATAGAACTGTTCTGATTTGTTGCCATATTATAAATGCGATGGTTTATCAATACAGAAAACATAATGAACAACCCCGCCGCAAGCAGTGGGATATCCAAAGGAACTACGCTCTAAGGGGCGGGGCATTAGACCCACATTTATCCCCCTCGGCTTATAGTGGCCCCATGGTGTCATTCAGGGTATTTAGGTTATTCGCCTCGGGGATATCCCTATCCGCTCTCGTGGAAATGACAATTCAACTTCCGCCTCGATCTTGGCGAGTTTCATTGATTTCCAATCCCGATAAATTGAGGATTGGATAATTTCCAGTAACCACAGGTTAATGGATAGTTCCACAGGCGCTTCGAGCTACGCTACGCTTGCTCTTAGCGTGTGTCACTACGACTTACAAAATTCAGTTCACGATGTTCCTGAATTT
>JAFGLS010000161.1 GCA_016927935.1 Syntrophaceae bacterium | reverse complement strand
TTTACTACAATAAAGGAAAAGTTGTCCGGGCAACATCCAGCATTCAGACGAATGAGCAGATTGTTGCTATATTGGATGAAGAATTTGCGGAGTGTAAAAAGGAATAAAATTTTCAGGCAAATTAATAAAAGCTATTTTTGTTTAAATTAAAATTCAAATTATCTTAGCTGCTGCAAATTAATGATCGTGCCTGCACCCAGGGGAATAAAATGATCTTGATATTCTCGGGCGAAAAGTTTGCGGGCATTCTGGCCACTGCAATGGGAGGCCGCAGTATAGCGGACTCCCATTTTTTTGAATTGCTCGATTATCTTAAGAATATCTTCGTTCTCATTGTCTAAAAGATGGAAACCGCCCATGACCAGGGCAAGATCATCATCCGGTAAAATCTTCTCGGCTGTTTTTACGATTTTGACAATGCCGGGGTGTGCACAGCCGGTGATAACTATCGTTCCTGCGGGACTCTGCAAAAGTGCCGCCTGTTCCCGAACTGGACCTTCCATATCTCCGGTGCTGTAAAGGCCGGGAGAAATTGCCTGCGCTTTTTTGACTTCAATCAGTTCCGCGCCGTAGCGTTTCATATCTTCTTTAAAACGAGCGGAAAACGAATATGGCAGGCAGACCGGCATATTGTGTTTCGCGTTCAGAATATAATAAATTCCGCCGGTGTGGTCCCAATGCTGGTGGGATATCATCAGCAGATCAATTGAAACCGGGTCAATACTAAGCTTTGACATGTTTGCCGCCAGAACAATGCCATCGCTGCCGGTGTCAAAGAGGACATTTTTACCTCTATGTTTGATCAGACAGGAAAATCCCCACGAAGATTCCAAATCATCACGGGTCGTATAATTATCACAAATGACAGTAATCAACTGATTTTTTGCGGATTGCCGTTTGTTGGCTTTCATACCACTTTCTCCTTTAGTACGGTCTTTATTTTTTATCCGTTTAGTGACGTATACTTTTTTTTCATATCGGTAAGCAATTTGCGGATATCTTTGTTATTCGGAAGTTCATGCTCAATGCGTTCCAAAATATGACGATCAGCGGCTAGCGCCCGCGTAGGAGCGTAATTGAAATCATAAAACCAGGAAGCGAGCATGGCTACAAAATCTGTTAAGGTCCGCAAGTTGTCGACAGAAACCGTTTTGGTTTTTAGAATTTCTTCCAGCACGCCGGGGGTCAGTTTACGGTCGGTGCTAATGTGTGGAAGCATGTCGGATAGTTTGCCGAATCCGTCGATGGCGACAGCTTTCATGACCAGATCCATAATGTCCAGCTTATCGGCATCACGAATGAGCCTTAGAAAAAATTTTACACTGTCTTTAAGATTTGTGGGAATATCCGATACTTTTTTATTGTGATATTCAACAGCACAAGCAATGTGTTCCCAGTCATCTACGTCAAAATTCTTTGGAATTTGTTCGTTTTCCAATGTCTTTCGTCCTTCTTGGCCGTGATCCACTGTGACTGCGTCATGGAAAGATCCGTAACGGATATACTGGGGAAAACGACCTATATCGTGCACCAGTCCGCATCCTTCCGCCAGCAGGATTTCTTCCGGCGCTAATTCCAGTTTTTGAGCAATTAGACGCGCGTTTTCAGCCACACGCTGACTGTGTCGGTATTTAAGATCCAATGCTGTTGGTAAAATGCGGTTATCATCGCGAAAACGTTTAATGTATTGTTCAAACCATTTTTTCAGGGAATTCTGTTCTTGCTTTGTCATACATTCCTTTTATGGATAGAAGATTTCAGATTGATTTTTGACATTTTCTTTACCATTTTCTCTTTGCCGATTGTTTTATGAATACACCACACCGTCAAAAGATGCAAATATTAGAGTAACGATATTGCATCGTGATCAAAGTTTTTTCGCAAATTATCCGAGTTATAGTTTTTAAAAACATATTATCGTCGCCTTTCAGCAAAACTTAATGCTTGACAAAAAAAAGGACGATTGTTAATAAACAAGAATGATAACTATTCGCAAAAAAAGCGATCAAATAATAGGTAGACCGACAACCAATCAGCGTAGCTTACTTCTGGAAGTTATTAAAAAGGCCAATAAACATCTCGATGCCGATGAGTTGTATCGGCTGGCAAAAAAGAGGAATAAGCGCATCAGTTTGGCAACCGTGTACCGTAATCTGAAACTATTCAAGGATCTCGGCCTCATTTCGGAGAGCAATCTTGGCGAAACTCATTCCCATTATGAAATTAAAGAAGCGGCAGAACACCATCATCTGGTCTGTTTAAGTTGTGGACGGATTATCGAATTTAACAGTCCGCTGGTTGCCAAAGCTGTAAAAATAATTCAAAGGAATAATAATTTTTATATTACTTCCGTTCAGTTGAAGATGGAAGGTTATTGTTCTAGGTGCAAAAATGATAAGAAATAATTATATAATGTTGGTTATAAAAAATGATTGGTCAGAAAAGAGGATGATGTGAAGATAAAAATTCTTAAAGATTTGAAATCCGGTGAAAGTGGAAAAATAACCCAAATTGATGGTGGACATAGGATGGTCAGCCGGTTGGCGGCTTTGGATATAAGACCGGGGAGCATTATAAAAAAGCTCAGTGCCGGAGCTATGGGAGGTCCGGTAACTGTCGAAGTGAATAGAGTTCAAATAGCCATAGGTTTCGGTATGGCGGAAAGAATATTAGTTGCGGTTGAGGATTCTTCCCCATGAGAATATTATTGATGGGTAATCCCAATGTGGGCAAAAGTGTTCTTTTCTCCCGATTGACCGGTGTACATGTCATTACATCCAATTATACAGGTACAACGGTAAGTTATACCCAAGGTTCTATGAAACTTGGTGAAGATCAAGTTGAAGTTATTGATGTTCCCGGAACATATACTTTAGAACCGACCTGTGAAGCCGAAGAAGTCGCCTTGCGGATGATTGATTCCGGAGACGTAATCATCAATGTCG
Source organism: Syntrophaceae bacterium (assembly GCA_016927935.1). Lineage (GTDB taxonomy): Bacteria > Desulfobacterota > Syntrophia > Syntrophales > Smithellaceae > Smithella. Next base: position 34,514 of record JAFGLS010000161.1, on the reverse strand, counting down.
TCAATGCCACGAATCTGGAAAGAAATCTATATCTGACACTGCAACTGCTAGAAAGAAAAGTTAAATTGATTGTTGCTTTAAACATGTGGGATGATACCCGCCACCAGGGAATAAACATTGATTTGGACGCACTGCTAAGGATATTAGGTGTCCCTGTAATTCCGACCGTTGCCACAACAGGTGAGGGGATTAAGACACTGGTTGAAAATATACCGAAAGCTGTATCGCTTGAAATACCAGCTCGCAGTCATGAGGAGCGCTGGATTGCTGTTGGGAAAATTATCGAGCAAGTACAACAGGTTACCCATCGACATCACACCTTTTCCGAACGTCTGGCGGATGCGAGTGTCCGTTCTTTTTCCGGGGCAATTATTGCATTGGTTGTTCTTGCAATGGCCTTTATTGTCATTCGCTTTATCGGTGAAACACTTATTAGTTATGTATTCGATCCCTTTTTTGAGAATTGTTGGACGCCGGTGTTGACCAGTTTTAGCGTTCTTTTGGGAGGGAAAGTTTTTCTTCATAATATTCTGATCGGTACATTGATTGAAGGTAAGGTTGATTTTGTCCAGTCCTTTGGTCTTTTATCCAGTGGTTTCTATGTTCCCTTTGCCATGGTTCTGCCCTATATCATTTCATTTTATCTGGTTCTCGGTGTGCTAGAGGATACAGGTTACCTGCCGCGTTTGGCCATTCTTGCGGATACCTTCATGCATCGATTGGGGTTGCATGGTTATGCGATAATTCCGACTTTGCTGGGTTTTGGTTGTAATGTTCCGGCTATTTTGTCCACCAGGATTTTGGAAAGCAAGCGGGAACGGTTCATTGCCGCTACGCTAATTTCCATTGCCATACCCTGCGCCGCGTTGCAGGCAATGATTTTCGGATTGTTGGGCTCATACGGATGGAAATATGTAGCTATAGTTTATGGCACTCTTTTTGTGGTATGGATGGTGTTGGGTTTAATAATTCGTCAGGCCGTAAAGGGTTTCACACCGGAATTGCTTATTGAAATACCGCCATATCGTTGGCCACCGTGGAAAGCGACACTGCAAAAGCTATGGATGAGAACGCGCGGCTTTTTGATGGAAGCCGTTCCCATGATTCTTGGGGCTATTTTGTTGGTTAATGTGTTATTTTTCCTGGGAGTATTTGAAGCCATTGCCGATTTTACGGCACCCGTGGTTAATGGGGTTCTTGGTCTTCCAAAAGAGGCGGTAACCGCTTTGGTTGTTGGTTTTCTGCGGAAAGATGTGGCAGTAGGTATGCTGGCGCCTCTGGCGCTTACGGCCAAACAGTTGGTGGTAGGGTGTGTGGTTTTAGCCATGTTTTTTCCCTGTATAGCCACCTTTGTCGTTCTCCTGAGAGAACTTGGCGTGATCAACATGCTCAAATCAGCTACTATAATGGTTACAGCAGCTTTAGTAACGGGAGGATTATTAAATCTGATAATATAAAAGAATAACGGACAGTTATTTCAACTTCCCATTATTATGAATCTTGATAATATGATAAAAGATTGTTGCTGATTGTTTATGATATAATGACGGGACAGAGAATAATTTTAAAAGTCCTATATTACTCTGGTGAAAAAAGTGGAGATTGAAATTACTCGTTTTTCGAATCATGTTCGATATAATTTACCAGCGTTTTGCTACTTAGAGAATTATATTTAACCTGAGAGCAGCTAATTGCACGCCAAGCGCATTTCTTCGTTCGGCAAGACATTCTTAATATGATTTTACCATTTATCAGATTGCCAAGCGCCAAGTTCTTCGTGAATTAAGTAATTGTTTTTAGGAATATAATCTTTTTTGCCAACTACACAGTAATATTTACAGGTAGCTGTGGAGGCCGGCAAGAATATAATTAACTCCAAGGTAAGTAAAGATAACACAGGCAAAACCCAATATTGAGATCAATGACATTCTAATGCCTTTCCATCCCATCGCAAGGCGGGCATGAAGAAAGGCGCCGTAAATAAACCATGTTATCAATGACCAGGTTTCCTTAGGGTCCCATCCCCAGTATCTTCCCCATGCGCGGTCGGCCCAAGCGGCACCCGTTATTATCCCAAGTGTTAACAACACAAATCCAATGGATATGATCTTATAAGTTACTTCGTCCAGAAAAGTCGTGTCCGGCAATAGCTTAACGATATTTTTATTAGTCAATTTTTTCAAAAGGTAAAGAATGCTCAAGCCGAACGCGATAGCAAAACATCCATATGCGAGAAAAGAGCTAATCACATGGCTTATAAGCCAGTTGCTTTGCAATGCAGGAATCAACGGTTGAATTTGGCAATCAATAGTACCGGATAAAGATACATAAGCCAGTATTAAAAAAGCAAAAAAGACAGAAAGCATGCTTATAAGATTGTTTTTATATTTTTTTCTTATGATCAAGAAAATAAAGACGATTGACCAGGAAAAAAAGACAAGAGATTCATAAAAATTTGACAAAGGGGCATGGCCTATTCCTAACTGATACGAATGCACCCATCGGATAATTAACGCCAGTGAATGGAGCATAAGACCGCCAAAGGCAATACCTGTTGCTATCTTTTCCACTGTAACTTTATGAAAAACAACAGAAATAAGAAAGATAAAAGACGAAAGAAAATAAATAAACGTTACTATGCTAATAAAAAATGCGTCATTCATGATGTTTCACCTTGCAGATATTCTGCAATCATTATGTTTATTTTTTCCTTAAAGGCATTTTTATTTTTGCTGGTATTAGCTGCAATAGAAATTTCATATCCTTCCTTATCCCTTGATATGCGAATCCATATTCTTATGTGTTCAAAAAAAATACTTAATATAAATCCAACAATAATCAGGATAAATCCGATCCAAACGAGGATAACTCCAGGGTCTTTATTAACCTGTATGCCGGAATAATAGACGGTATCAAAATTTTTCAAGGTAAAAACATAATTGTCTCTCTGCATTGACGAGTTTTTCGGCAGCCAAAATATGTCGTGTTGTTTTCCCGGCCGGATTAAAACACCAAGCACCGCAGGCCCCTGACCCATGTAATCAGAATCAAATCTGGCTACGGCAAAAGACAGATCGTTCCCGGAAACGGGGACTTTGTTCATCATATCCACCGTTAAGAATTTTTCCTCTTTTGTAATGTTATTTATTACTTTGACTTTAAAATTGTAAGCTCCGGCAAGACCAAAAGATGCCTGAGAGAATTTAAACCCTTTATAAGTCAAAGGATGATTTACCCTGATCACGCTTTTTAAGACTTCTTTATCATTATTTATTATTGTCAGGTTGGTTTTGTATTCTTTCGGAGTTCCGGTTTCATAATACTTTACCGAAAAATCATTACAGGCAACATAAAACCCCAGTTTCTTTATGCCTTCATTTCCGAATAAATATACAGAGTCGGATTGCCCACCTTCGACCAAATTCATCTGGCCGCTGAATCCCCATATAGCCCCGATTAGTCCGCCTCCAAGTATGAAAAGCACGCTGCAGTGTACCAGAGTCATTCCCCACCTGGAAAACTTGCCTTTTTCCGCAAAGAAATAAGAGACACCATTTTTATTTACCCGTATTAAAGAACTAGAAATGGATTGTAGAAATAAAATCACCTTTTGTTCAATGACCGACAGGTTTTTCTGAGAGTGCAGTGTTTCAATGATCTGCGGTGCACTAAACCTGGAATAGTCGATTTTTTGTTTTGCCTTAAAGGTTATATCGGCTATATGGGGAAGTTGTTTTAAGGTACATGAAATGAGGTTTACAGATAATAAAAGCAAAAGAAATGTAAACCACCAGGAATGGTAAAGATCAAAAACATTGAAAAAATTTAGGACATGAAATGCTGTTTTACCGAATATTATCTTATATTTTTCAGGCGTCAAACCCTGTTCTATGAAAGTGCCCAAAATTGAGCTAACGGCAATTACAAGAAAAAGAATTACTGTAAGTTTTACAGAGGAGAATAAATTATATATTTTTTTTCCCATAATTTTTTTCCGGAAAATTCAGGTACTATATAATAGAAAGAACAGTCAAGTACATAGTTCTTATAAGTTAAAATTTTTTATTCAGATATGAATTTTAGTTGTTGAAATAGTGTAAAATGACTGCTATACAAAACCCATTGAAGCATTAGTTAAATCTTGTTGGCTTCATTTCATCTTGTGCTGTGTTTTAACAGTATTATTTAGTTTAATCACAAAAGTTTGTTGTTTGTTACACATGGATAGTTAAATCGGGAGGGGGCTATTATGATTAAAAGGAAATTCAAAATTTACGTAAAGATATGCATTGTTATCGCCTGCTTGTCATTAATCTTGTTTACGTTTGTATGCTGGGCAGTTTCGGATTCAAATAAATCTGATACTCAGAAGTTGCCGGTTGTTTCCAAACCGACTGCAGATCACAGCAAATTTGGAATTCTTAATCAACCTATGAAACAAGGACCTGATGCAACCAAGGCATGTCTTTCCTGCCACACTGAAGCTGCAAAACAAGTGCAAAATACTTACCACTGGACCTGGGGATTGGACAAAATGGGGAAGGAGGGAATGGGTAAAGCCCGTATTATAAACAACTTTTGACTATCTCCGCGTACGAACTGGTGCAGGTGCACCAGCTGTCATTCCGGTTATGGTTGGAAAGATGAGAGTTTTGATTTCACGGTTGAAAAAAACATTGATTGTCTTGTGTGTCATGATCATTCAGGTCAATATAAGAAGTTTCCAACTGACTGTGGTCATCCGGCTTATACGGAGAAAAATTTCGGAGGAAAGACATTTAGCCCCGTTAACCTTAATGTTTCGGCCAAGACGGTTGGGAAAACCAGTTTGAAAAATTGCGGCACCTGTCATTTCTATGGCGGTGGCGGTGATGGGGTTAAGCACGGGGACTTGAATTCTTCCATCTTTTCGGCCAAAAGAGATTTGGACGTTCATATGTCCAAAGAAGGTGCGAACTTTACCTGCACCGACTGTCATACAACAATAAATCACGAAATATCAGGTAGATACTATAAACAGCGCGCTTCATTAAATCGTCAAGCAACAGCTCTGGGAAGCCATCTTTCCTGTGAGTCTTGTCACGGAGCTACGCCTCATAAAGACTCAGCCAAGCTCAATGACCATACTGACAAAGTCTCCTGTCAGGCATGCCACATCCCGAGTTTCGCGCGGGGTAAAGTGAGCACCATGATGCGGTGGGATTGGTCAACTGCAGGAAAATTCACGGATGATAAAAAACCGATTGAAAAAAAAGATGCTGACGGCAGACCGACTTATCACACAATGAAAGGGGACATGACCTGGGAAAAAAATGTAACCCCAATTTATGCCTGGTATAATGGCGCGATGAAATATACAACCATGAAAGACACTCTGCCGGATGAACGTCCGGTCAAAATTAACCAACCTCTGGGTGATTATAATGATCCAGAAGCAAGAATTTTCCCGTTCAAATATTTCCAAGGAAGTCAGGTTTATGATGCCCAAGCCAACCGTTTGGTGATAAGCAAACTGTTTGGCCCCAAAGGAAGCGGAGCCTACTGGTCGGATTACGACTGGCAAAGGTCTGTGGAAATCGGCATGACTGAATCCGGAGAAAAATTCAGTGGGAAAATAGGCTTTGTTGATACAGTAATGTACTGGCCGGTCACTCACATGGTAGCCCCCAAAGAAAACTCACTTAAATGTGCAGTCTGCCACGCTCGTGACGGGCGACTCGCCAGTGTTGCCGGCTTCTACCTGCCGGGACGTGATCGTGTTATATGGCTCGATAAAATTGGGTGGTCTTTATTGATTCTTACAATCATTGGTGTATTGGCACATGGTTTTGGACGTATAATTTTTCGGTTAAAAAGGAGAAAGTAAAATGAAACAAGTTATAATGTACAAAGGCACTGAAAGATTATGGCACTGGTTACAGGCGGCTCTTATCATTTTTCTTCTGCTAACCGGTTTTGAACTACACGGAACTTACGAAATATTCGGATATAAAAATACCTATGAAATGCACGCGCTGGCCGCTTGGATACTGATAATAGTAACCATTTTTGCTATTATCTGGCACATATGCACCCGCGAGTGGAGGCAATATATTCCCACACTAAAAGATATCGATAAAGTAATACACTGCTACCTGATAGGTATATTTTATGATGAACCGCATCCCTATAAGAAAACTCCTGAAGCAAAATTAAACCCGTTACAGAGGCTCAGCTACCTGTCTATTCTGTTATTTATACTACCGGTTCTTATAATCAGCGGGCTGGTTTGCTTTTTTTATAATGAACTTCAGATTATGGGATTATCCATATCTTTTGAAACGTTCGCAATTATCCATACGATCAGCGCATTTTTGATGCTTATCTTTCTGGTGATACATATCTATATGACAACTACTGGGAAAACTCCATTGTCATATACTATGGCGATGATTACCGGACGAGAAGAAATTGGAGAATAAGATACACAAAGTTAGTTTAACACGTTGATTTCTTCCGTTACTTTTACCATAAGTTTTACGTGCAACACTATAACTATGCATTTTCCCATGTAAAAATGCTTTTTACTGCCATTGTTATCCAGAAAAATGCGATTGTGGTCTGTCATGATTTTTAACAAAATGGAAGAACAGAGAAATGGGAATTTGAAAAGTTAAACCTGGTTTATTGTAAATAAGAAGGATTTTCTCCGATCTTCCCATAAGTTTTTTCCATTTTTTTATAAATCGGGCGTCCAAGAAAAAACGAATATACTTCATCCGCCTTTTCATCCATTTTAACGTCCTTAAAATTTTCAGGATAAATAATTTTACCCACGGCATACGTATCAACAATAACGGTCTCGATGTTGGTCATATAGGAATTGAAGGCATAGAGCATATATACCTTTTTGTTTTTAAATGCTCCAAGCGCTTGATAAAAAGATGTTTTTTTTGCATAATCCTGACGGATCAGTTCATTGCCGCCGCCATCGAGAAAGATAATATCAGGATTACAACTCAGAATTTTTTCCTTATCTAAGAAAATATGACCTTTTTGAGCACCTTGTTTGGCAACGTGTTTGGCTTTGACCCATTCAAAAGGAATATATTCCGTTTCCGTGCTCTCAATACCATGGGCGCCGCGGAACCCTATGCCTCCAATATACACGAACGGTTTTTTCGTTTTAGGGATTTTTGCAACTCTTTTCAAAAGATCCTTTCGGGAATTTTCAATGAAACGGATAACGGCTTCAGCCCGGTCCTGTTGATCAAGAATTCTCCCGCAAAGACGCATGGATTCATATATCTTCTCATCAAACGTTCCAAACGTACCATAGGTTAAAACGACCACCGGAATGCCGATCTTTTTTTGCAGGGCATCGGCTTTGTCACGATCCAGATAGGTAATAAAGATAACGTCCGGTTTAACCGCCAGAACTTTTTCCAAATCCGGTTCTTTGTTAATTGCACCAGGACCACCGGGTCCGATGGAAGGTAAATGGGCCAAATCACCGCCACGCGCCATCCAATAAGGCCGCCCTAAAGGAAATCGATTTTCATAATCCTCTATCCCAATGATTTTATGTTGCGATTGAAGATAAACAATCAACCGCATGGTTCCTGTTCCCAAGCAGATAATTCTGTCCGGATTTTTGATAACCGAAACCTGTCTGCCGGTCATATCCGTAATCTCGATCATTTCTCCCGCCAAACACGGATGCAAATCTATCAAGATGATAAAAACCAAAACTAAAAAAACGGTTAATAAATTTCTTAATGTTTTCAAAATATGCTCCTTATCAATTTTCGTCTATTGGTATGACAATCTTATAATGATTCATTTCCCCAAGAATCACCTTTACCCCATAAACCTGCGCAATGTCTTCCGCGGTTATCTCTTTTTGGGAAGCTGATATATAAATCCGACCTTCCCGAAGCATTAAAAAATAATCTGCGAATCGAAAAGCCAGGTTAATATCATGCATAGAAACAATGGCTGCCATATCATGCTCACGGACGGCTTTACGGATTAATTGCATAACTTGGAGTTGATTTTTTAAATCCAGATTACTCGTTGGTTCGTCCATAAGAAGAACCTCCGGTTCCTGCGCAAACGCTCTGGCAATGACAACCTTTTGCATCTCTCCGCCGCTTAATTGATTAATAGGCCTGAGAGCGAGATGTTCGATATTCAGACGGAAGAGGATGGCCTCAACAATGCTTAAATCCCGGGCAGTGGCTTCCCATTTGATATAAGGCTTTCGACCCAGCAAAACGGCATCAAATACGGTCAAATGCTCTTCTTCGTAGTTTTGCGGAACATAGGCGAAATGCTTGGCGATATGATTCCTGCTCATGTTTTTGACATTTTCTTCATTCAGAAAAACAGTTCCTTCCCTCGGGTGAAGAATCCGATTCAAGCATTTGAGCAAGGTGGTCTTTCCCGCTCCGTTTATACCCAATATTGCCGTGATCTGACCTTTCTTGAGTTCAAATCCTATATTTTTCAAAATAGGAGTTTCGTAATAAGAAAATTCCAGCCCGTCAACTTTTAGTATCATTTTTTTAATCCCCGAATCAGCAGATAAAGGAAAAGAGGGGCGCCCATAAAGGATGTCAACACTCCCACCGGCAATGTTCCCGAACCGACGATGAAACGACCGACGGTATCGGCAAGCAGTAACAGCAACGCACCAATCAGACATGAATAAGGAACAAGGAAACGATGATCGGCTCCTATTAAACGGCGTCCGATATGCGGGGCCAGTAATCCAAGAAAGGCGATCACGCCATGCAGAGCCGTAGCTAGAGACGCCACGAGCGACGCCAGAAGCATGCCCCACAAGCGAAAGCGTTCCACCTTTACTCCCAATGATTGTGCCGTATCTTCGCCGGCGGAAACTGCGTTAAGATCCCATCTGACAAAAATGAAATAAACCATAACCCCCAAAGTGACTACAATTAAAAAACCTATTTCTGTCCAATTGGAACGGGCAACATCGCCGAATGTCCAGAAAACCACCGAAGCGATTTCCACTTCAGAAGCAACGTATTGTATAAGAATCGTTCCCGACGTGAACAAGGAAGACATGGCTATGCCGGCCAAGATAATGGATTCCGGAGACATTTTTTTGAGTCTGGCCAGTAAAAGGATGACGATCGTGGCAATCATAGCGCCCCCAAACGCGCATAAAGTAACCAGATAAACGTTTTTAAATATCAACCCTTCTTCACCGGTTATTATAATATTGTTGCCGTGTGTAATGCCCGCGCCAAGAAAAACAATGGAAAAGGATGCGCCAAACGCGGCTCCATGACTGACGCCTAAGGTGGAAGGCGAAGCCAGGGGATTTCTTAAAAGGCTTTGCATGGCAACACCGGACAATCCAAGGGCGCAACCGGTAACGATTGCCGCCATAATTCGGGGCATCCTAATATTCCAAACCACGATATTTTCCGTACCGGCGTTACATCCCAATAACGTTTCGATGATTCTACGTATGGACATGTCGTAATGACCCACCATAATAGCATAAACGATCAAAACCAGCAGGGTGAGCAGCAGAGCAGCAAACAAAATAATTTTTTTGTGAATCGACTTTTGATAAAGATTGCTTATAGACGTTTCACGGTTTTTTAATACGTCCGAATCATTCCCTAAAGATGGTTTTTCAAGATGACTCATTCTTTATTCTCCAACGCCAGGGCTGTTCATCATCGTGCCTGTACGCAATGATAAGTGTAACATTTTATTTACATTCGTGCCACTACTTTTATATTTTTATGCATTTTAACTATAGATGTTAAGTTATGTTGAGAAAGTTGAGACGGATAAACACTGATGAAAATTTTCTTTTTAGACTTTTCTGCGTGAAGTAAGGAAGATTGAAATTAGCTTCAATTTTAAACTTTGAGCAACAAGTTGAGAGTCATAATTTTTTAGTATAATTTTAAAATAGTTATCCGATTTGGCGTTGTCCTGTGCCAAACCAGCAAAGCGGATAAGTGCAGATTTTGCAGTCTATGCATAGCCCTCCCTCGCCGTAACTGGCAATTTCCTCTTTGGTTATTTCAGTTCCGGCGAACACACGTGGCAGGAAGACATCGAGGCTTGTTGTAGGGAAGTGCATGGGCATGCCTTGCGTAATAAGCCGTGATCCAGTTATTCGTATTGCCGATGGCGTTAGATCGTTCGGATCCACCGACATGCCGCCTGTTAAGAGTATCAACTCTGCGCCGGCCGATATGAAGTTATAGGCTTAATAATAAAAAAACCAAATTATACATGAAAAATTGATTTATAAAACGAATAATTAATAATATAGACATAGTCATGTAATGGTTAACTGCATATCTCCTATGGACACAAGACAACTTTTGTTCTTTTAACAATAATTTTTGAAGGCGTCATTTTTTTCTGATATCTAAATCTTCGTTCCAGTGTAGTTGAGAAAAATCTTCCGTTTTTATCAGTTGCAAAAATATCTTGCCGTTCAAATGATCATTTTCATGTAATATCACCCGTGCGTGAAACGGATGATAAATCTCGTCAATATGTTGTTTCCCTTTAATATCCAGATATTTTATCTTTAAACAATCCGGTCTGATGACTGATCCATAAAGAGTTGCATAAAAAACACTCAGGCATCCTTCGGCATATACATTAGTTTCCGTTGAAACATTTAATATTTCCGGATTGATGTAAGCTTTGAAACCAACATCAGGTAAATCGGAATCATCTTTTGCAGGTTGAAGATTAACAATAAAAACCTTTTTGGAAATGCCAATTTGAGGCGCAGCTAAGCCTACTCCTCCATAAAAATCCAGAGTTTCTCTCAATGAGTTGATAATTTTTATTCCTTCATTAAGATCTGTTATTTCTTCTGACTTCCGAAAGAGCAATTCGCCTTGTGGAGTTCCTATTTGCGTTGGAAGAATAAAAGCCATAATATTTATCCAGAAACTTTATTTTAATTATGTTTTAGTCATTTTGTTGAAGCAAAACTCTATATAAGTCTGCCACGAGATTTGCAAGAGAAATCCAGCATATTCAATATATTATGAATATCGGTCTGTACCTGTATGACTATATTGATCGTTCTTTTTTATTTTAAGGTGCTTTTACTTTTTCTTCTTTAGTGGCAATGCGGTCAATTTCCGCGATGAGCGTTTGAGTTTGATCCTGCAGCAGTGCGAATCCCATGTCATTCCTGTAAATGACATTCATTTTTTTATCGATAATCACATACACGCGTTTCGATAGAGGGAGCAGCCAGTGGTCTGCGTTATACATTTTGGCAATCTTTCCTTTTTCATCCACCAGCAGGGTCATGTTTTTAAGACCGTGCTTGGCAATAAACTTCCGATGCGATTCCGCCGAATCCCGCGAAAGACCGAGAATTTTAACCTTTCTTGCTTTGTATTTTTCAATGTTTTGTTGAAACTCAACAAACTCACGAATTCAAAGCTTTGTGTCGTCTTTGGGGTAAAAGGCAAGAACTACGGCGCGATTATTTTTGAGAACATTACTCAGCTTCCACAATTTGCCGTTTTGATCGGATAGGGTAAAATCATCAGCGTTCTGTCCGGTGATATGGGAAGAGCTTTTTGAGCCTGTTGAAGCGCAAGCCCATAAAACAAAAAATAATAGTACAATAAAAAATAATTTTGGTGTTCGCATATTTCTCCAATGATAGTACAAGATGGCTGGCGGTCTTTGGTTGTCCCGCCAGCCATTGTTTGTAAGTAATTAGTCGTCAAACGCCATCTTTGTTTTCCAGACTTCCCAGACCTTGCCGACAAGATTCGGGCCGGGTTTGAGAGTTGGTTTTCCGGGACGCCATCCTGAAGGAGTGGCTTCGGTTCCCTTGCTGTTGCGGACATGCTGGAAGGCCTGAATCTGCCGGATACTTTCATTAACGTTGCGTCCGACAGGAGGTGTAAGAACTTCAAATCCCTGGATGATTCCATCGGGATCGATGATGAACCGTCCGCGTGCCTCGACACCGGCATCCTGAAGGTAAACGCCAAAGACATCTCCAACCTTGCCGCCTCCGTCGGAGAGCATGGGGAAGGGAATGCCACCTTTGACCATTTTGGATAGCTCGTGATCGTTCCACATCTTGTGGACAAAAACGCTGTCCACGCTCATGGATAAAACTTCCACGCCCAGTTTTTTGAATTCTGGATATTTCTCGGCGACCGTCGAGATTTCGGTAGCTCAGACGAATGTAAAATCTCCGGGATAGAAACATAAAACAACCCATTTGCCCAGATATTCGGACAGTTTCACGGAGATGAATTTGCCCTTGTGATACGCGGGCGCCGTGAAGTCAGGCGCTTTCTTTCCTGCTGTAACCATATTTTTGACCTCCTTTACAGGTGTTTGTTGAGACGTCTCTTTTTTTGCTTCCGGTTTTTCACCGACCGGTCCGCCGGTGGGCCTGGCGCATCCGGCTTTAATTTCTTCAGGCATAAATTATTGCCTCCTTTCAATTAGTTCCCCTGATTTCTTACTTCATTTTTCTAATTTCTTAATCTTTCTGATTTCTTCCTCTACTTCTTTTGCTCCTTCGGAATAGAGTTTTTTCTCGTCGGGGGCAAGCTCATGAAGCAGTCTCAAAAACTCACCGGCGTGAACGCGTTCCTCATCAGCGATATCTTTAAGCACTTCTATGGCCAGCCTGTTGTCTGTTGACTCCGCAAGTTGCATGTAAAGTTGAATTGCCTCATACTCCGCTGCCACCATGAAACGAATGGCTCTGATAAGTTCTTCTTTAGTGAGGTTCCTGTCCTTTGTCAATCCTGAAAAAGGTGTTCCAAATTCCGGCATGTGTATTATCCTCCTTTCTTGTTTGGTTTTTATATTTCAATGAACTTTTCTGTTTAGCCGCGGCAATTTGTGTTAAATTTTTTCTAAAATTATTTTTTTGTAAGAGATGATAATATGTTTTCCGGCACCTGAACGGCGACAACTTCGCCTGTCGCACATACCTGACCGTTAGCGATCAATCTGGATTCGATAACGACTTTACGTCCCTTGATCAACTTGACCTTTCCGCGAATTTCAAGCGGTCCGTTCAGAGGCGTGGGCAAAAGATAGTCCACGTGCAGAGAGGCAGTCAGAAAACGGATGGGCGGCAATGTATCCATTTCACGGTTTTCCGCCCTGTATTTTGCCGCCGCGGCTGTTCCTGTGGAATGGCAATCAATCAGTGAAGCGATCAGCCCGCCGTAAGCCATTCCTGGAATGGCCATGTAACGGGGATCCGGTTGATAAATGCAGAAGGATTCTTCTCCGTCCCAATAGCTTTTTATTTTCAGACCATGTTCGTTGAGACGTCCGCAACCGTAACAGTGGCTTAAATCGTCGGTATAGTAATCCTGAAACGCTTTTTTCTCCATTATGTCTCCTTTGTTAATCAAAAACCGACGGCCGTATCTCTATCTTCTGCATTATTATTATGCATTGATTTCCCTTGTTCATAGGGAATTCCTATTTTATCCAGCAAAGGTTCAACAGGAGCTGTGTGCGAGTCAATACCTACAACATCATAGGGATCCCAACCCAAAAGAAGTCCGGCTACTTCCTGATAGGTCAAAACGGGAATAAAGTATTTTTCACCCGTTACTTCAAAAATTGCCCATTGTTCCTTGTCCATAAAAACCTGACAACCCGGACAATTGGTAACGATAAGGTCGGGCTGGAAAGGCGCCATGCTTTTCATTTTCTTATATACACTGGAAAGTGTTGCTCCACGGTTGGGCGAAATCATACACTGACGAAATCCCATTCCACAACAATGACGGCGCTCCGGATAATCAATATTATCAGCGCCCCATGACTTGACCATTCCCGCTAAAACCTCACAATATTCAGAGCCTCCGTGAGAATGACGCACAGGAAACAATTTGCTGTAATGACAACCAACATGATCAACTACCTTTAGAGGTTGTCCGGTTTTCTTTTCTGTTAAACTATATTTGAAATGTTCTTTTAAACGTTCTCTGTGACGATAATAAACATCGCTGACATGAACGATATATTCCGGTATATGTAATTTTCTTCCGCAGGTTTGATCCAGCAGACGATTGATCCGATCACGCAATTCAGGTTCATGTTCCAGAAGATCCTTGCATTCGCAATGGACACCGAATGATGTAACACAAGTCGGCGTAACTACCTCTACAGACTCTTTCTGCGCAAGTGACCATAATCGGGCAACGGTCAAAAGTGTTGATTCAATTGGCATGATGTCACCATGATAACCGATGCCGGAACAGCATGACCATCCTGAATTGGAATCGTTGGTTATTTTCCAGTTAACGCCCAGAAGATCATACACCTTGGTTACCATAACTTCCGAAGCCGGATAAAAACTGCCAAGGATGCAACTAAAGGAAAGGGAATAATTGTCCTGAGGTATGTTCTTAGAATATTTTTGCCAAAGTTTCTGGCGTCCTTCTTTGTTAAAATTAGCCATCAATTATTGTCCTCCTTTTTTATTTCTATTGCTTGGCCTGAAATTTTATATGTTAATTTTATTTGACGCAATATAATTCGTTGCTAACTAAACAAATCTAACCAAATGTCAGTTTTGTTCCCGCCATATTAAGAATGAATTTATCCGGCATTTGTTTTTCCATTGTCATAATCGCTTTTCTTCCTGTACAGTGCGTCGGAATTATATAAACCGGATTAATTTTCTGAAGTTCCTGTGTTGTGCGATCAATAATTGGTTCAAAAAATGGTCCCGACAGATGAAATCCTCCCATAACAGCATGGACTTTGTCAATACCCGTAACATTCATTGCGTGTTTTACGGTATTAATGATGCCGGCATGCGCGCATCCGGAAAGTATTAGCAATCCTTTATCTTTGAGATTTATAACTATGGATGTGTCGTCCTCTATGGCGTCCCAGACTTCCTTACCCTCTATTTGACAATGAACAATAGGCCAGCCTTTTTCGAAGTCTGTTTGGCGGGGAATCTCGCCTAAAAAAAGGATAGTGTCGTCGAGCATGGGGTAAGGCTTATCTGTTTCTAATAAAGTAAGCCCTGCCTTTTTGACCATTTCACGGGAGAATTTTGGGAAGTAAATTTTGAATTCCTCTCCGAATTTGAGATAACGCGGCGATTTAAACACAGATGGATGAGCAACAAAGGGAATATTGCTTTTATTAATCATGGCTGCGAGCCTTTCCATTCCACCCGTGTGGTCTATATGTCCGTGAGAAAGCGCTATAGCTTCAACTTCAGTCATATCAACACCTAATGTTGCTGCGTTTTGAGCTGCGCCGTTTTTTGAAAATCCGAAATCGAAAAGCAACGTATGAAATTTACCGTTAAACATTGTTTTAACCATCGCCGAAAAACCATGTTCTGCCAGAATGGAGTCTCGAATTTCACCGTCTTTAATTGGTAGGGCACGCGTGATGACTTCACTTCCATCCATTGCCGTCATATCGATATAATTGTCCTGAAGCGTCAGAATCTCAGCCTTATCCACAGCTTTTAAAGCGATTTTCGTCATGGTGCTAATCCTCCTTATGGTAGTTTAATGATCGCAGATGTTTTCCCCAACCTCCAGTGTGCCTGCGAAATAATCGGTAATCAGTTTCTCCGGGGGTTCAGAAGGAGCTCCGATAATCACTTCAATGCCCTGCTGGGCAAACAACTGCTGAGCGCGCTGACCCATTCCCCCCGCAATAATCATGGTGGCGCCGCGCTGGGCCAGCCAGGAAGGCAGAAGTCCGGGCTGATGAGGCGGCGCGTCCAGTTTTTCAGTTTTGATAATTTTTCTTGTTTGCGGGTCCACATCTACAAGAGCAAAACCGGAACAATGTCCGAAATGCATCGTCAGTTTTCCATCAGCTAAAGGTATGGCTATTTTCATGATTTTTTTCTCCTTATGAATTTAGTTTTTTTGTTTTGTCGAGATCATCAATGATCTGATGAATGATATCCTGCATAATTTCCCCTGTTGTTGTTGTGGAAAAATAGTAAACGAACGCTTTACCGGAATCGCCGGATTGGGCTATGGCCGGATCCATTGGAATCGCGCCAAGATATTTTACATTCATATCATCGGCGATTTTTCTTCCGCCGCCGGCGGGTAAAATCTGTGTAACCTCGCCGCATTTCGGACAAGCAAATCCGCTCATATTTTCAATGACACCCAAAACCGGCACGGTAAGTCTCCGACAGAAACTGATGGCTTTACGAACGTCAATTGCCGCTATTTTCTGTGGTGTTGTGACAATTATAGCGCCGTCCAGCGGTTGAATTAACTGGCAGATTGATAAAGGCTCGTCACCTGTGCCAGGGGGAGCATCAACGATCAAATAATCCAGGTCGCCCCATTGCACATCAGTAAGAAACTGCTTGATCACTCCCATTTTCATCGGACCGCGCCAGATTACCGCGTCATCGGGATTTTGCAGTAAAAAGCCCAAAGAAATTATTTTCAACCCGCCAAGTTCAACAGGGAAAAGTCCGCCTGGACCACCTTTAAGCGTTTCCTTTTCCAGTCCCAGCATGGTGGGCACGCTGGGTCCATGAATATCCACATCCAATAATCCCACTTTCAAACCGTTTAGCGCAAGCGCTGTGGCCAGATTAACCGCTACAGTGCTTTTGCCAACTCCCCCTTTACCGGAGAGGATTACGATTTTTTCCCGGATGCGGCAGAGTGTTGACTGAAGCTTACGGCGTTCGGCATAATCTTCCGTGCTCTCGTCTTTTTTCTGTTTTTTGGCCGAACAGCTTGAATCGCCGCACGTATCACACGTTTTTTTGTCTTCCAATTTATTATCCTCCTTTTAATGAGACCCAAAATTCAGGAACATCGTGAACTGAATTTTGTAAGTCGAACTATCCAATCCTCGATTTATCGGGATTGGGAATTATCCCCGAGGCGAATAACATAAAGGTCACTATAGGCCGAGTGGGATAAATGTGGGTCTAATTCCCCGCCCCTTGGGGCGTAGTTCCTTTGGATAACCCGCTGGTTGCGGCGGGGTTGTTCATCTTTTCTTTTGACAGGTAGTCTTCACAGGCGGCTTTTAAAGTGTTTGTAGCCAAAAGAGCGCAGTGTTCATTATCTTTGGGCAGTCCCTCGAGCGCATGGAGAACATCCTGTTGTCTGATAGCCATTGCTTCTTTAAAGGGTTTTCCTTCTAGCAGACAGGTTGTCATCGAGCCGCTGGCAATTGAAGAGGCGCAACCATCCGTGATAAAAGATACCTTTTTTATTTTGTCATTCTGTACCTTGAGCCAGAACTCCATTGTAGTGCCGCAGGGACCGGTGATTTTTGCGTGTCCGTTGAAATCTTCAAGTTTACCCATATTATACGGCTTGTCGGCATGCTTGTTTGCCGTAGGATAAAATTCTTCCAGATTTACTAATTCATTCACTTTTAATCTTATTCCTCCTTGATTTTGAGATTATGCCAAAGTTGTCGAATATCGTCGGCTCCGGCCGTCTCCATTTCTACTACTGCTTTTTGCTGAATCTGTGCCTGTGTTACAGCATTATCATAACGAATGCGTCCCACAATTTGGGCACCCAAATTGGAGGCTTTTTCTTCAATGTGGGCGGTCATCTCGGGATTAATATCCCATTTGTTGACACAGACAGCCGCCGGAATTTGAAAATGTCGGGTAAGTGCCAGTATACGTTCCAGATCATGCTCTCCCGAAACCGTTGGTTCGGTGACCACCAGAACCTGAGAAGCTCCCGTAACCGAGGCAATGACCGGACAGCCGATGCCGGGGGGACCATCAACAATGATTAATTCATAATTTTCTTTTTCCGCGATCAGACGAGCTTCCCGCCGTACTGTTGAAACCAGTTTCCCGGAGTTTTCAGCGGCCACGCCCAGTCGCGCGTGCACCATCGGCCCCAGACGTGTTTCGGAGACAAACCACTTGCCGCAGTTGCAATCGGGAAAATCAATCGCTTTTTCCGGGCACATTTCCACACACACTTTGCAGCCTTCGCAGGTAATCGGATCAACTGAAAATAGAAGTTCGCCCTGAAAAGTCTGTTTGCATTTAATCGCGTTAAAGCGACAAACATCTTTGCAAATACCGCATCCAATGCAGTCGTTTTGTCGAATAACCGCTTCGTGACCGCTGATAAATTCATGTTCCTTTTTTATTTGCGGTGTAAGCACCAGATGCAGGTCGGCCGCATCCACGTCGCAGTCGCTGATGACTGAGCGCTTGGCCAGCACTGCCAGAGAAGCCGTAACGCTGGTTTTCCCCGTTCCCCCCTTGCCGCTGATAATTACGAGTTCTTTCATTTGCTTTTCCCCTGAAGATCTTTAGATATCATTTTATTTGACCTCACCGTTTTTTTAGGTCCTTCTTCGGGATAATAATTGCCCCAGATAGGATCATTACCGTATTGCCGCCACCACCATCTGTTATAATCTTCCCACGGGTCAAGAATGCCGAACTCTTCTTTCATTAAGAAAGCATAGGCCTCATTTATGACCTGCATTTTTATATGCGCATCTTTTTCTCGGTTAACATCTGGATGCCATATTTTGGCCATAATCTTATACTGTTTTTTTGCATCTTCAGCCGTTCCATTTTTAGGAATTCCCAAGAATTTCTTTGCATTATCCACTTTGCGGTTACGGCTCATAGTTTTTCTCTCTGCTCCATTGTCTGATTTTTCCGTCCGTTTATAACATACAGGGCTGCTTTACGGGGATTTTTACTTTCAAATATTTTCTCACCATCTATTCCAAGAATATACTCTGTTTGTATGGAAAAAAGTTTAGCCATAAAACTTTCAATCTCATTCAAGCTCGTGTGTTTGATAAAATTTACGTATGATTCAGGCTCTATGCGCTTATTTTTAAAAAAATCAGATTGGGGATTAAGCAGCATGGCGATAATTTTGCCTTCTGGGCGCAAAACTTTGAATGATCGTCGCAATGCCTCACGGTAATTCTCTACAAATTGAATAGAAGCAACATAAATAACGGCATCAAAAGACAATTCCGGAAAAGACATTTCTTCCACCCGACCTGCCACAGTTCTTACATTGTCCGGTGCACATTTTAAAGCTTCAGCGGAAATATCCAATCCGGTGACATTAAAACCTTTTTCACTTAATTTGCCTTCAATAATCGCCGGTCCACAACCAACGCTTAATATATCGTGCGCCTCCTGCAGATATGAAACAAGATAGTCTGTTTCAATCCGGAAAACATTCTGCCAGAATGTTTCCTTGCAGGTCTCCACATATTTTTTTGTCTCTTTTGCGTTTTTCATGCCGTTTTCCAATGCATCTTATCAGAAGTTACTATTATTTTAACAATTCAGTTCATTATAGGACTGGCAACAATTAAGTCCTGGGTTTCACTATGATACTCTTTTAGTTTGAATCCGCGATTGGTTAATACAGCGCTTGCTTCATTAAGTGTGCCGCCGCTCACCTCGTGTTGTCTTCCCTCGACACTGTGAATTTTGTCCAATATCTCAAGTCCTTTTTTGTTAAAGTCACTTAATACTATTTTCCCGTTAGAGGATAAAATTCTGATAAATTCATCACAGATCTTGTGGATAGAGAAAAGATGATAAATCATGTTGACTGCGAAAATAACGTCGAAAAAGCCGTCATCACAGGGAATACATTCAACGTCAGCCACGCCGAAAGTAACGTGTTGCTGCAGTCCGTAATACATCAGGTTCAACAGGGCATATCGTTGTTCAACCTCGGAAATGTCAAAGGAGAAAAAGTTAAATCCAGCCCGCGCCAGTGCCAGCGTAAAATATCCCTTGCCCGTGCCAATTTCCAGAATGTTGCCGGCAATAGGCTGGGATTTATTAATTATAAAAGCGCGTTCGTCATTAACATCATATCCAAATTTTCGATAAAGTTCCGCCCATTCCAGATAACGCTGATGATTTTCTATCAATTCGTTTTCGATCATTATCCAACCGGTCTTCCTTTTAAATAAAAATTTTATTTTAATACGGCGATAATATCTTTTGCGCCTTTTACTTTATCACCTAATTTCACTTTTAGTTCTGTATCTTTTGGAAGAAAAATATCAACCCGTGAGCCAAAGCAAATCATGCCATAGCGCTTACCTCTTTGAATCCAATCGCCGGGTTGGGCATGACAGACGATGCGTCTTGCGATAAATCCGGCAATCTGTGTTACGAGTATTTTCCTGTTTCCATCCGCAATAACCATTGCTGTTCGTTCATTTTCTAAAGATGCCCTTTCCAGAAATGCAAGATTAAACTTTCCCTGATGATAATCGATAGTTTCAACCAAACCGCTGATCGGGAAACGGTTTACATGCACATCAAGAATGGAAAGAAAAATACTAATCTGTTGAGTCTGTTTATTAAGATAATCCGATTCAAAAGAATCTTTTATTGCTACTATTTTGCCGTCTGCCGGTGAGACGACCAGATTTGTTCCTTCCGGTGCTGAACGTTGAGGATCCCGAAAAAAATACATAAAACAAAACGTTAGTGCGATAAATATAAAACCGGATGTCATACAATCAAAGGCAAATAAAAGAACCGCGGCAATTGCCGGCGGCAGAATAAATGGCCACCCTTCAATAGCTATTGGTATTTTGTTATCTTTCATAGTTGAAAAATCCTCTCTTTATATAATAGTAAATTATACTTATTTTAATCCGGCAGCTTCTCGTAGAGCTTCTACCTTATCCGTTTTTTCCCAAGGGAAGCCTTTACGTCCAAAGTGCCCATAAATACAGCTATTGCGATAGCTCCATCCTTGGGGTGTTGTAAGTCCCAGCTCCTTAATCATCATAGCCGGACGGAAATCAAATATCTTGCTTTCTGTAAGAATTTTCTCAATTTTATTATCGGGAATTACTCCTGTACCATAAGTACTGATATTGATGCTAAGCGGTCTTGCAATACCTATTGCATATGCAATCTGAATCTCGCATTTTTCAGCCAGCTTAGCGGCAACAATATTTTTTGCTGCATACCGCGCATAATAGGCTGCTGAACGGTCTACCTTTGAAGGATCTTTGCCGGAAAAAGCACCTCCGCCATGAGATCCCACACCTCCGTACGAATCAACAATAATCTTCCTGCCTGTGACACCTGAATCGCCGCATGGACCGCCGATTACAAATTTGCCGGTCGGGTTGATAAAAAAATCGGTCTGATTGCTCAACATTCCTGTTTTATCAAGAACCTGATGAGCGACTTCTATCAAATCTTTACGAATTCGTTTCAGTGGGACATCATGAGTCTGATGAGAAATTACGACTGTTGTAATTTTAACAGCCTTTCCATCTTCATGAAGTACGCTGACTTGCGCCTTGGAATCCGGTCGTAGATATTCAATTGCTTTTCGCTTGCGAACCTCGGTCAATTTTTCCAATAAACTGTGCGCATATATTATTGGAGCAGGCATCATTTGTGGCGTAGCGTTGGACGCGTAGCCGAACATCATGCCCTGGTCACCCGCACCCTGCTTTTCCGGTGTGCCGCGATCTACGCCCTGGTTGATATTCTCAGATTGCCTATGAATGGCAGAAATGTAATTGAAAGTGTCCCAGCTGAATCCTTCGGAGGGATTATCATACCCGATATCTTTCACTACTTCGCGCGCTATTACACCAGAATTGATTTCATTCCATTTCTTACAGGATATTTCTCCAAGATTTACTACAAGATTAGGTCCAACCGCCGTTTCGCAACCAACATGGGAATTTTTATCTTTCTCCAGACATGCGTCCAGAATAGCGTCGGATATCTGATCGCATATTTTATCCGGGTGTCCTTCGGAAACTGATTCCGATGTATAAATATGTCTTGTTCTCAATTTGCTCATCTTATTTTCTCCTTTATTTTATAGAATAAGCGGTGATCGGTGCGCGTTGAAGAAATAAGTTGTTTATCTATGAGACTTTTTATTTTTTTTGCCACTTCATGCGGATGTAATCCCAGTCCCAAACTTATTTCGTCAAACGTGCACGATCTTCTAGCCAGTAAATTTAGAATATCTTTGTCAGTCGTTTCCGATTGAGTTGATCCGTCAAAACCGATGGATGAAGTACTTTCCAGAACTTCCACCGTTACGGGAAATAAACCTGCTAAGTTTTTCATTTGTTCTGAATTTACGGCACAGGCGAAATCTTCATGAGCCGGTCGGTTTACCGTGTTGAGCTGAACTTTTTCCACGCGTATTTTTTCTACCAGCGCCGCTATTTCTTTTACCTCCGCTTCCATTCCGGTAATTCCGGAAATCAAGAGAACCTCCAGCCAGATACGGCCGGTATATTGATGCGAAAAATCAATCAGCCCCTGAACCATCCTGTCAAAAGAAATGTCCTTGTGTGGGCGATTGACATATTTAAAGAGTTGATCACTGCCGGCGTCCAACGAGGGGATGACGATATTTGCCTTCATCAATGACTGGCGTATTTCCGGCAGGAAAAGTAAAGACCCGTTGGTCAAAACTGTTACCGGAATACTCGTCATTTCCTTTATTTTGTCAATTATTTTACCGATTGATGCGTGCAGTGTCGGTTCGCCGGAACCGGCGATACTTATGTAGTCACAGGAAACCCCTGCCGACAGTTTTTCTTTTAGTTCCGATAAAATATCCGCAACAGGAACATAATCGAGTCTTTCAGTCGTTTTGTTTGTTGTTTTTCCCAACTGACAGTAGATACAGTCATAGGTGCAGGTCTTATAAGGCACTATGTCTACGCCAAGAGATCTTCCCAATCGGCGAGAGGGTACCGGTCCATATAGATATTTATAAACTTTTTCAGGCATTTTAATCTCCACAGGGCGGTTTATCGCAACGTTGACTTGCTCCACAGCAGGTTTTACCCGTTTCTTCCAGTGAACACCCACTCGTCTGATCGCGTCGGCTGAAGCCTGTCGATTTCATTATGAAACCGCTTCCACCGCTGATCTGCCGTTTTACTTCGCCATTACATTCCGGGCAGACCGATAAAGGTTCGTCATGGATGCTTTGTTGTCTCTCAAAGAATATACCGCAGTTAGTGCATTCATATTCGTAAGTCGGCATTTTTTGTGATTCCTTTCCTTTTAAAGTCAGTTATTTTTTCAATCATGTCCTCAAAAATTTTCCTGTATCGGGGAAGTGAGTCTATTATCGGGATCCCCCGTGAATAATTTTCGGCGATCTGCCGATCATCGGGAATTTCCGTCAAAATGGGAATATTTTCCTTCTCACAGAATTTGTGGACGCGATTATCTCCACTTCCCATCCGATTGACGATCACTCCGAAGGGCAGATTCAGTTCTCTGACCATATCCACCGCCAGGGTCAAATCATGCAACCCGAAAGGAGTTGGTTCCGTTACCAGCAGAACAAAATCCGAATCCCTGATTGTGGCAATCACCGGACAGGAGGTACCGGGCGGCGCATCCAGTATGGTGGTGACGTTTTCAGGCAGAGCATTCTTTACGGCACGAATAAGAGGCGGAGCCAAAGCAACACCAACGTCAAGTCTTCCGGTAACCAGGGTGATGTTCTTCATCTGTGATGTTTCAACAACACCGATTCGACGGTTTTTTTCGCTAATAGCTTTGGTTGGACATATCAGGGTGCAGCCACCGCATCCGTGACACATTTCCGGGAAAACAAGCGGCGGCGTGCCGAAGGTGACGATAGCGGAAAACTGGCAGATTTTGGCGCACTCACCGCAGCTGTTGCAGAGCTCTTCGTTAACTTCCGGTACTGGTATGCCGATGATTTGTTTATTATGACCGGATGTTTTTAAAAACAAGTGGGCATTGGGTTCTTCCACGTCGCAGTCCGCCAGCAGCACGTCTGTATTGAAAACACGTGCCAGATTGACGCTGACAGTGGTCTTTCCTGTTCCTCCCTTGCCTGAGGCAACGGCTATCTTCATGCGCTTTCGCCCTCCTTTTTATTAATCCAAAGTAAAGGAAAGACTATGTCGCTGGTGCAACAGGGGATCCAGACCGCCAGGAATAAAAAGAAGGCAATGAGCACCATCGTCGCAACATCAGGTGAGGAGCCGATGGCCATAAGAATATGAAACAGAGATGCCCATGTACTTAAAAAAACATGTCCCGCATGGGAGACTTTTGTTTTCGGCCACAAATATCCAATGGCAATTCCCGCAAAAGCCAGTGGATTAACCAGCCACCATTTTTCAATAAATCCCAAATGTATGCTCCGATGAGGCATATCCAGCAGCCATTCGCCGGTGAAAGGCATGAGCGAGTCACTGAGCGTGGCAATTCCGATGGAACCAAAATATCCGATAAGAATCGTGCGCAGAAATCCCTTGCCGGTGTGCAGACGGTACATGGCTGTGGTGACCAGTGCGCTCAAAAGCACATGAAGAGGATGTAACGTCCAGAAAAAAACAGACGAGATTTCCCTCGAAATAGAGAAATGCACAAAAATCGCCATAATGACTATTCCCGTTGCTGTGCCAAACATCGTGAAGGGCGCATGCAATTTAAGTTCTGTCGCGATAATTCCAGCCTTCATAGGATGGCTCCTGAAGAATAATTGGGCATGGCGGAAAGATTTGCAGCAACGTAAGTTCCCACACAAAATCCGGAATGCCGGCTTATAATCGGACATTTTGTTCGAAACAGAAAAAAGATTTCGCGCTTTTCTTCGGAAAGACTTTCAAAATTACCCTGACCCTTGGAAATGACCATATCTGCATTTTTAAAGCAGAGGCGAAATTCATTACTGCAGTCATCAAGGATTGTTCCCGGAGCGTCAGAGCCGTTGTCAATAATATCAGCTATTTCAGAGATACCAGCCGCCTCCGCGTCCGATATGGTGGCATCGTTGATGACAGGAGCTCCCCTCACGGCCATTGTTATTCTGACACGGGACAGCTGCTCAATTAACAAACGGTCAAAAAATATTTCACCGGCATTATCCGCCAAATAGAGAATTGTTTTTGCTTCTTGAACAGCCTTTTTAAAAGAATCCATATTACCATAGACAGGTTGCATAGATGCGCTTTGCAAATCGGCGTAAATTTCCCCGTAGCCGATTTTATTTTTCGCACCTAGATCAATGATGTTTCCGGTAATGGCGTAGCGTACGGCCATAATCAGGGGATCAGCTGACGATTTAATATATTGCCGGATCGAAGGAATCAGCGCAGCTGCCAATTGATTATGCTGGTCCTTGGCAAGACGATATGGATCGTCTGTCGTTAAAAGAGAACGCAACCGCCGGTGAATCATCTGGGATGCTGCCGGTGGTGACTGATTTAAATCAATTTCTCCCATCCATTGCAGAATGTTATGCATCAGATGCTTTTGTTCTTCAGCGGATGAAGCGGACATTCTGACCGCATCAGCGGCCTGTCGGATGAAGCACGGGATGCAATCCAGAGACATTTTCATGAACGATAACCTCTTTCCCCCCTTTTTTTAGCGGTTTTTTCGTCAACCTCATCCTGCCAGCCATTTTTTCGGACATCATGCAGATCGAATTTTGCCGTATATGGTTTGATGTCCAGCAACGGTGTTCCATCCAATATGTCTACATTATCAACATCCAGAATATTGTCTTTAATCCGAATGAGATCCACAACGCTCAACCCTATGGGATTAGGACGTCCCGGCGCACGTATGGAGAATATTCCCCGCTCCACATCCTGAAGAAAAGGTTTGACCAGTAATTTAAATGGTGGCGCCTGATTGAAATGATAAATCAGGTAAATATGCGAAAACCCCTCCAGATCGCGCAGTCCTGCTTTAAATTCTTCGAAAACTTCCACCTGTCCCATGCAACCGCGGGCGTAAACCGGCTGAATGGGTGTTTTTGCTGCTATCGTATGTTCGCTGTGAATTATTCCGATTGGCTTATATATTATTTGTTTGTTGATCATACCCAGTGTCCATCCACGTCGGCAGATGAGGATTCGTTTAGCGTGCCGGCACGGTATTGTTCCAGGGCTTCTGTCACTGTAATGGCCGAGGTATTGTATATCTTAATGCCTGCGGCCTGAAGCGTACGAAAAGCTTTTGGTCCGCAATGTCCTGAAATTACAGCTCCGACACCTAGCCGGGCGATATTTTGCGCGGATTGAATGCCGGCACCCTGCATCGCGTTAAGATTCTGGGCATTATCCACCATCTCGAAGGTATTTGTATCCATGTCGTAGATGAGAAATTTTGGCGCGCGACCGAAACGCTGATCAAGAGGGCTGTTTAAGTCGTCCCCCGATGTTGTAAGTGCTATTTTCATTACCTCGACTCCTTTTTTAAAAATATTTGCCGGTTGCGGCGGCAGCATGTAAGCTTGAGAAGCACCCTGTCGCCGCAGTGCACGGATCAGCTCTGTACCGGCTTCGCAAAAGAGGCTATTTTTTTTGCGGTTTATTGCTCAATTCATTCAATCTTTTTTTTATCGCGTCCATTTCCTGTTGCAGAAATTCCGCCTCGTTATTGAGGAATTGTTTTTCTGTTTCCGGATCGGGATTGCGATATGGAGCGGCCATGCTGCTACCATAAAATGCCCATCCCGGTACACCTGTGGTGTAAAAGCGGTTTCGGAAACCAAAACCTCCACCTCGTCCACCACGTCCCCAACCCATTCCAATACCTCTTCCCGAAATGGAATTCATGTAGCCGGGCATATTATAACCGGCGCAAAATCCGGCCATCCTGCCGCTCAGCGGTCCCATTCCCATGGGGCCTGTTCCATCTCCTCTAGGCATAAAGAAAACCTCCTTTCATAAAATGTTTATTCTCTGGTCATTGAGGACCCGCATTTAGGACATTTTATCCTCATGCAGGGGACTCCTCTTGCATGGACTTCACGATGGCCGCACTGCGGACACATACAGTAGCCGCCTGGTCCGGCTGCAAACCTTCCACCCATTCGACCACGGCCCGATCCGGGATTTCCTCCCTGTTGCCTTCCTCTGTTATTTATGGCACTCATATTTTTCCTCCTTTTTTGGTTTTAACTTATCAGAGATAATGTTCAGAAAACAAAAACTGCCGCTGCCAAAACGGTTGAATAATCCTTCGTTCTTAAGACACAGGATTGCGTTATATTTCTTGTGCCGACTATTTTACCGCTGATTTTAAATAATTCTTTTTTCTCATCCCAGCTTTCATCGACGTTAAAATCAATTCCCAGGGTAGAAGCCAGCATCGCCGCTGCTAAGTCTTCCGCATAATCACCTGTCTGCCGTTCATTATAACCAAATGAATGATGTTCGCTGATGTAACCGTAAGTTTTTTTGTCCACGGGAATTGCGCAGCCGACAGAAGCAGAAATCAACCGCCGCGGTTCGTTACTGCAACAACGGCTCATAACACAGAAAGTAATTTCACCCGGTTTCAGTTTTTTTAGTCCCTCCGTTCTGGAAATAATCCGGCATCCCGGCGGCACGATGCTGGAAACCTGTACAAGATTACATTTTTCGATACCCGCATCACGCAAGGCCAGCTCAAAAGAATGAAGCTGTTCACGATGCGTTCCGACACCTTTAGTAAAAAATAATTCTCTTGGTATGGGCTGATTCAATTTATTTTCTCCTTTGCCGGAATATACTTAACAACTATTAATTTTTCCCAATCTTCATTTCCACGTGTAACGCCTGCCGCGCTGTTTGCCGGATCGCATTCTCATATTTCGCCTGCGACATCCCGGAAGAGAGAATATAGCCTGTGCAAGTCGATTATTTTGATAAGCATTAATGACTGTGTCTACTTCCCCTCTGACAAACGAATGAACCTTTATGCCCTGTGACATAATAAGTGCCTGCATGGGAAAGGAAATAGCCCCGCAAATCAAAGTTTCCACTCCCATACACTTGAGTTGGGCAGTGCATTCCACAGGATCAGTCCAAACAAACTTAACAGGTTTTTTCGTGAAGTTATTTGTTCCATCAGTGTCGACAATCAAAATCTGATCTGCCGCATCAAAAACTGTAGAAATAGAATCTTTAAATACCGATAGAGCCAGCTTCATTTAAATACCTTTTATAAAACCAATATCCGAAGAAAATATTACAGCAAGACTGGTGCCAAATAAGTTGGAAGGGAAATAGTTGATAGATATTAAATACTTGTTGAGTATCCTGAAAAATTAACAGGAAAATGTTGTCGTAAAAATGCGACAATATTTGCGTGCTAGTAGCAAAAATGCGACAATAAACGTTTACTCGGACATCGTTATTCCGAGAGATTTGATTTTTCGGTAAAGAGTGCTTTTGTGAATGCCCAGTTGCCTAGCCGCTTTAGGGCAGTCCCAGTTATTTTGTTTAAGGATGTTGGTCAGGTAAATATATTCAACATCACGAAGAGATTCTGCCTCTTTTTTGCTGTCTTTTGCTGGACTGGCAAAGAGAGAATCTGGAAGATGTTTTTTCTCAATTATTCCTGTTTTGCAAAGGATGAAAGCCCTCTCAATAATATTAGCCAGTTCCCTGATATTGCCGGGATAATGGTAACTCATCAAGACGGACATTGTTTCTTCATCGACACCTTCAATATTCTTTTTTTGCAGAGCGTTGAAGTAATTTATAAAGTGACCAATCAAAAGAGGAATGTCTTCCATACGTTCACGCAGCGGCGGCAGGCTGATTTTAAATACATTTATGCGGTAAAACAAATCTTCCCGGAAACGACCTTCTTTGACCATTTCTTCCAGATTTTTATTTGTTGCTGCAATGATCCGCACATTATGCTGAATACTCTGCGTTCCACCGAGAGGCTCATAAGTTTTCTCCTGTAAAACACGCAGAAGCTTTACCTGCATGGAAGGCGTTATTTCCCCGATTTCATCAAGAAACAATGTTCCATTCTCCGCTAATTTGAATCTGCCCGGCTTATCTTTCTTCGCGTCAGTGAATGCACCCGCTTTATAACCGAAAAGTTCCGATTCCAGCAGGGTATCAGGTAAGGCACTGCAGTTAACTGCAATGAAAGGAGCTTTCTTGCGGGGACTCAGATTGTGTATCGCACGGGCGATAAGTTCTTTGCCTGTGCCGCTTTCGCCTTCTATCAAAACAGTGCTTCCACCGTCGGCGATGTCCGGAATCATGTCAAATAGCTGAAGCATTTTGTGGTTCTTCGATATAATGTCGGCAAAATTGTATTTTTGGAAAATGACCTTGCGTAAATCTTCCTCAATGCTGATATCACGGAAGGTCTCCACGGCACCCAGCAAATTTCCTTTTTTGTCACGCAAGAGCGCAGTGGAAATGCTGATCGGTAATTTGCGTCCTTCCGCATTGATGATATGTACTTTTTTATTGATGATTTGTTTGCCGTTTTTCATAGTGGCTCTTAAACAGCAGTTTCTCTCGCAAATATCCGCTTTGAGGACATCCTTGCACAACTGACCGATGGCTTCACGGCGTGATACACCGGTGACCTTTTCCGCAGCACTATTAAATGAAGTTATCCGCCAATCCTTATTCACGGTGAATACTCCGTCAGCAATGGAATCCAAAATGATGTTTTGTTCATCATTGGATTTGGCTGAGCCGATTTTAACAAAACGTTCTTTTTTCATATAAGTTTTCAATATTTTCATTCTTGCAAAAAATAGACTATTTATTTTTTATTAGGTAAAAGCGCATCAAAAGATAAATCCGATACCTCTTTGCCTTCTCCGATTATTTTACCTTCAGCGTTGACAAGAATTATTGAGGGAACCCCTATGACACCGTAATCATAGGCTACGCTGCCGTCTAAATCCAGCAAAATAATTCCAGGGTATGAATTTTGTTTTGCAAAAAGAGCCACTCTTTCAGCAGACTCATTTATATCTATATAAATGAGTTTTAATTTTCTCTGAGCGTATTTGTCGTGAAGAGATTTCAAGGCCATCATTTCGCTGCGGCATTGGGGACACCAGGTCGTACCGAAGAAAATTATTAAGGGATGTCCTTTCATACTGCTCAATTGAAAGTTTTTACCGTACGTATCCTGCAATGAAAAGTCCGGTGCCCTACCGTTTTTTCGCTTAAAAAAATTGACCGATTTATTTTGTCCTATGTAAATGGCTAGGAAAATAAATATGATCAAAAAAATTAAAAGCAACATTTTTTTATTCATTAAATTTTAATCTCTCCACTCCGGGTAGGGGAATAAAACGTTTTAGTAAAATCTTCTTTAAAGATTATTTTCCCCTACTCTTTTTCTTTTTACATACTTCCGTGACTTTGTTTTGTTCATCGCAATTTCTTCACATTCGATTTTGAGTGCTTTGCCGTTTATCAGAATGTCCGCTATTTTTTCGTGAGCTGATTTAATTATTCTGCCGAAAGTCTGGCGGGATATGTTCATTTTAGATGCAGCTTCTTCCTGGTATAACTGCTCATAATCAGCCAGGCGCACGGCTTCGAATTCATCCAGATTCAACACGACTTCTTCAAGATCTACAGTAGGTATTCCCTGTGGCTTAAAATAATTTTTGTCAGGTATTCCACAAATTCTGCGGTAGCATTTCGGCCTGGTCATTTTTAATTATTCCTCTGCATAGTAGAGTAAGCATATGCTCATAACTTGTCAAGGGCTAAAATTGTTGCATTTGTAATCAGTTATGATAAATCAGTCTTCCCGTCAAATTACGTTGATTAATATAGGATTTTTTGATGAAAGATATTATTAACAAAGTTCATGCTCATATGCCTTATCATCTTCTTCCGAAGTATCTGGAGATGATTCTTAAACAAAAACTTAACCTTGAAATATATTTTAATCACTGGGCTTTGCAGAGCTTGAATAAAAAGAAATGTATAGAAACAGCTAAAATTCTTACTGATGCTGATTTAAAGATAACTTTTCATGCTCCTTTTATGGATTTACGTCCGGGAGCGTTAGATGATAAAATCCGACAAATAAGTGTTGAAAGAATTAAGCAGGTTTTTGACCTTACATCTTATTTTAGCCCTCTAAAGATTATATGCCACGCATCTTTTGATGATCGATATTATGTATCGTGTGATGATTTGTGGCTGGAGGCCAGCGTGAAAACTTGGAAAGAATTAATCGCCTTGGCTGAAGCTGATAAAGTAATTATTGCCCTGGAGAATGTCTATGAAAAAAATCCGCGTATTTTGCGCCGTCTCTTCGAAGCTCTGCCTTGCGACAGGATTTGCTTTTGTTTTGATACAGGGCACTTTAACGTTTTTTCGCATGAGCCATTGGGTGTCTGGCTTACGGAATTAGGAAAATATTTAGGCCATTTGCATCTGCATGATAATTTTGGAGGGAATGATGAGCATCTTCCTGTAGGATGCGGTAATTTCCCTTTTGCCGAGCTTTTTCAATCTATCCGGAAAATGAAAAAAAATCCAACTGTCACAGCGGAGGCTCATAATCAGAATAATCTGTGGGAGTCGCTGAATAATATTAAGAGCATGGAACTTTTAAATTTTAGATAAAATTTTTTTATCCTTATTTAGGGGAATGCGTTGTTCAGATATATGGTAAAAAGAATATTATTTATGATTCCGCTTTTGCTGGGGATTACAATTATTTGTTTTTCTGTTATGCATCTGGCTCCCGGATCTCCCACCGATTTACAGACGGAAATGAATCCGAAGGCTTCGGCGGAAATGAAGGAACGTCTCCGGGCTTTGTATGAGCTGGACAAGCCGATTCACGTGCAGTATTGGTTATGGTTTAAAAAGATAAGCCGGGGGGATTTGGGAACATCTTTCTCGACCGATCATCGTCCAGTTGCCGCTAAAATTATGGAAAGACTTCCTATAACGATTATAATAAATTTTCTGTCACTTTTGATAATCATTGCCGTGGCGGTGCCGCTGGGCGTTTTGTCCGCGGTCCATAAAGATTCGATTTTCGATAAGGTTACCACCATAGTGGTATTTATAGGTTTTGCAGTGCCCACTTTCTGGCTGGCTTTGCTGCTGATGATTTTTTTCGGTATTCAACTGGGGTGGCTGCCGATTTCGGGAATTCGTTCCTTGAATTATGAATATCTAGGAGTATGGAATCAATTTGTTGACTTGTTGAGCCATTTGATTTTACCGGTTTTTGTTTCTGCTTTCGGCGGACTGGCCGGACTTTCCCGCTATATGAGAGCCAACATGCTGGAAGTTGTCAGACAGGACTACATTATGACCGCCCGAGCCAAGGGATTGAGTGAAAGAGATGTCATCTATAAACACGCGCTGCGCAACGCTCTTTTACCGGCCATAACCATTTTGGGGCTTTCCATTCCCGGTCTTATCGGTGGGAGTATTATTTTTGAAACAATTTTTGCCATTCCCGGAATGGGACAGCTTTTTTACATGTCTGTTATGGCGAGAGATTATCCGACGATAATGGGCATTTTGCTGATTGGCGCTATTTTGACGCTTTTGGGTAATTTGATTGCCGATGTGTCGTATGCGGTAGCGGATCCGCGGATTAGGATATAATGAAAGTATTTTAAGATGAATTTCTGGGAAGCGCTTTATAAAAATCACGGGTATAAACCCCAAAGTAAGTTTTGTGCAAAAATTCGCAGCAAGCTGCGGGGTATTATACCCTCCGCTGTGCGGGATTGTTCGACTTACAAATTTCAATGTACTTCGTTTTTGAAATTTAAGTCTCACAACAAATTAATGCTCACGGGAAGTGGACTGGTTTTACTGATCTTTATCATTTCCATTCTGGCGCCTTGGCTGGCCCCTTACGATCCGGGACAAATAAATTTAAATAATATTTTGGCACCTCCTTCCATGAAACATCTTTTCGGGACGGATCCTCTGGGTAGGGATGTTCTCTCTAGGATGATCTGGGGAGCGAGAATTTCATTACTAGTCGGTTTCGTGGCTACCGGCATCGCTATCATTATAGGAACAATTCTGGGGGCGGTGTCGGGATATTACGGCGGCTGGGTTGACTCGATCATCATGCGGTTTGTGGATATCATGCTGTGCTTTCCTACATTCTTCCTGATTTTGGCCGTTATAGCATTTCTGGAACCATCCATCTGGAATATTATGATAATAATAGGTTTGACCGGCTGGATGGGCGTAACAAGGCTGGTGCGGGCCGATTTCATTTCGTTACGGGAAAGGGATTTTGTTAAAGCCGCGAAAGCAATAGGAGCAGGTGATATACGGATTATCTTTCTGCATATACTTCCCAATTCTATGGCTTCAATTTTGGTTGCGGCTACGTTAGGAGTAGCTGGCGCGATACTTACTGAATCGGCCTTAAGTTTCTTGGGCATTGGCGTGCAACCGCCTACGCCAAGCTGGGGTAATATTCTGACAGGTGGTTATTCGTATATTGATATTGCCTGGTGGCTATCCCTTTATCCAGGACTGGCTATTTTGATTACAGTGGTCGGCTATAATCTTTTGGGAGAAGGAGTAAGGGATTTACTTGATCCGCGTCTGAAAAGGTAAAAAGTCGCATAGTAAATATTGTTCAGTCTTGATTAAATCTAAAAAATATAATAGTAATCACACCGTTCAATTTAAGGTAAGGAGAGCAATATGACAAAAAAAGTTAACGCAGAATCAATCAGTAACGATAGACGGATTTTGTCGCGAAAGCTTTTACAGGGTGAAATTTCCGAAAAAGATATAGAGGCTCTTTTGAAAAAACTTCCTGATGTTTCTGAAAATGCTGAGGAAGTTACTATAGAAGAAAAAGAAAAATAAACTTTATGCTCATTGATTCCCACGCTCATCTGGAAATGAACGAATTCGACCTAGACCGTGAGGAAGTGATTAAACGCGCGGTAGAAGTGGGAGTGGATTTTATAATTACAGTGGGAACAAGTCCCGACTTGTGTCTTAAAGCGGTTGAACTTGCCCAACGTTATAATAATATTTACGCGAGCGTGGGCATACATCCCCACGACGCTGTGGAAGCCGATGAGAAAATATATGAAAATCTGAGAAAACTTGCTCAAAACCCCAAGGTCGTAGCCTATGGGGAAATAGGACTTGATTTTTTCCGCGATATTTCACCACGAAAAACACAAACGGCGGTGTTTGCCCGGCAGTTGGAACTGGCCCACGAACTTGACTTGCCGGTAATTATCCATGATCGCCACGCTCATGAACAAATAATTAAAATCATTAAAATATCGAATGTCCGCCGGGGGGTGTTTCATTGTTTTTCCGGTGATTATGCCATGGCTAGGCAATGTCTTGATCTTGGATTCTTCATTTCCATTCCCGGCGTGGTGACATTTGATAAGGCGAAGACAGTTCGTGATGTCGCGGAACGCGTGCCCCTTTCTTCGCTGCTGCTGGAAACAGACGCGCCTTATCTGGCGCCTGTTCCCTATCGGGGCAAAAGAAATGAACCTTCTTTTATTATTCATACCGCTAAAAAAGTAGCGGAAATAAAAAAAATATCATGGGAAGAAGTGGCACAAGAAACATCTATCAATGCGATTAACCTTTTTGGCATAAAGGTTTCCGGTGCCGTGTCCCTAAAATAAATTGTCATATCGGGTATAAAGGTAGGTAAAGTGTTGGTAATATTAAGACAAATAAATTAAAAGAGTAGTCACTTTAATATGTTATGATCTAGGATG
>JAFGLS010000160.1 GCA_016927935.1 Syntrophaceae bacterium | reverse complement strand
CATCTATTTTCTAATACAGCTTCAATATAGAAAGGAAAATTTGATGGCAAAAATATCAGAAGTTCGACACATCTTAAGAAGTGTACCTAATGTAAAAGTGTCTCGCAAGAGGGAAGGTTTGTTTTATCTTTCCTCTAATGGACTCGAACTGACTGTTGCAGAAGCGGTAGTTGACCAATATCTATCTAACCTAAAAAATGCAAGAAAACCACATGAAACAGCCATAATTTTTCCGGGTTATTATGAACAGGCAATAGAGTTTCAAACTCATACAAATATTACATATAGAATTATGCGAGATGGTGGAATCAAGATGGAAAACAAAGAAAAAACGAGAATGATAACAGTAGCATCTATATCAAATTTGTTTTCCTTGGCACTTTTAGATTCTGACGACCTTTCACAAGATATTAATCGATTTATAAATATGAGCCGAAATCTTATCGTAGCGCAGCAAATAAGGCGAGGTTATGATGGAGAACAAACTAACTCAATAAGTTCACTCTTAGGACGAATAATAACAATTCGAATCGAAATAAAACATATTGACCCAATTTCCACAAATGAAAAAAGACTTCATGAACTTTGTGAAGCAGCTCTTTTTCATATTGCCTACGGATGGGGTGTTGGGATAAGCCTCTCTACAAGTTGGGAAAAAGCATATTATCGATTTGGTTTAAGACGCCAAGAATCTGTCCAATTTCCGCTTCGCACTTATAATTCTGAACTTTTGAGCTATTACCACCTTGCTTTCGGAAGCGACAGTTTAATTCTCGCATACATAGCTCTCTATAAAAATTTGGAATATTTTTTCACTTCTGCCTCAGAAAAACTATTACACAGCAAAATTTCTGAAGTATTAGTGGAACCTGATTTTCATCACAAAAAACCTAAAAAACTTCGTGAGCTTGTTAAAACTATTAGATCCCATGATAGCCGGATGGATGAAAAACGGATGCTCACGACAGTTCTGCTTGATTTTTTTCAGCGTGAGATTTTGGAGAACTGGATCATCAAGTATGATTCTGAAAACGATCACTACTATACTACTGAACATCAAGTCTTTGCTGAGACTGTTCGAATTGACTTGTCTAATAATCAGAATTTTTTTTCGTCCATTGCCAATAGAATTTATCATATCAGGAATGCACTTGTACATTACAAGGAAGGAGAAGTATCCCGGTTTGTACCATTTTCCGGACAAGAGGAAGTGCTTTTTAAAGAAATACCACTTTTATTATTCATCGCTGAACAATTGATAATTAAGACTGGAGAAGATATTTAATTACATGTTGTCTTTATTCTCCAGTGCTTTCTCTGCTCGCCTTGAGTCGAAGATTCGCCTTCGGAGGAAATTTTTCCCAGGGCGAGCAGGGGTTCTCGTTATACGGCTTCTACATCTTAAAAATTAAGGAGAAACATGATAAGAGATTTTGAATTAATTAAGAAAATCCTTCTATATGCAGAGAAAAACCTAAAAGCAGCTGATATACTTCAGGTAAAATTAGATGGTTATTCAAATGATGAAATTGCTTATAATACAAAACTCCTCTATGAAGCCGGTTTTTTAGAATGCATGGATGTTTCTGATTCATCAGGGCCAGAATTTTTAATTAAATCAATTACATGGGTTGGCCATGACTTTATAGACAATTGCATAAATGATACTGCATGGAAAAAAACAAAATTATCTTTTGGTGAAAAATTACAAAATATTTCCATATCCGTCTTTTCAGGTGTATTAACTGAATTTTGCAAAAAGCAAATCGGTTAATATTTTAATTATATGCAGACGTGCCTGTGGCCCGGCATATAAAACTGTTCTATATTATAAGATCAATAGGTGGTTAATTTTCCATCTATTGACAATGTTATGCATAAAATTATAGAAAGTTATTTTTGATGAAGCAGAAATTAGAAAAATCTGAAAATCAGAAAAAAGAGCCAAC
The DNA here is from genome assembly GCA_016927935.1 of Syntrophaceae bacterium. GTDB lineage: Bacteria > Desulfobacterota > Syntrophia > Syntrophales > Smithellaceae > Smithella. Next base: position 15,467 of record JAFGLS010000160.1, on the reverse strand, counting down.
ACAGAAAACCCGAGCAGAAGCAATGACTGCTGTTATCAATGATCTAGCAGCCTTTGAAATCGGGTTGAATGACTACTACGACAATCCTGAGCCGCGGTCGGTCATCGACAACGTACTCACTGGCAAGATCAACAGTCTTCGTGCCTTCTGTCAGAAGCTTGGATGGACCGACCTTCTCGTTCACATGCAGGACATGACCCCACTGCAAGGGAACGCGGTCGAATCACTTGCGTCCATTCAGAGCTTTATCATTCCGGAGGCGCGCCGACTGGTCGCTACGAGTGACATTGAACAACCCCAAAGCCCAACACAATGGTTCTGGGAATTTGTGCACCCTCGAATTTCTGCCTTGGCTCGCCCACGGTTCGAAGCAGGCTTCTTCGGTGATGCAGTGGAAGCTTCGTACAAAGAAGTGAACGACGCTGTAAAGCGAATCGTCCGAGACACAGATGGACGGGAACTTGACGGGGCAAGCCTTATGACAACAGCGTTTTCACCTCAGAATCCGTTGATTCAGCTGACTTCTTTGACCACCGAGACTGACAGGAACATTCAGCAGGGCTACATGCAGATCATGGCTGGTGCAATGACAGGTATTCGCAATCCCAAAGCCCATGGGAACTTAAATCCTGACAGCTCGAAGGCGCTTCACCTTATTGCACTCGCAAGTCTGCTTATGCACAAGGTGGATGAACGCATTTGAAAGTGTGTCTAATATAAGATAAACCTAACCCTTTCCTCAAGCCGTCCCGCACCGGCCTCCGCGTGCGGCTTTGCTCAAACGTTATACCGTCAAGAGACAAGAATTCAGTATCTTTTGCGGATCAGTCTAATTATTATAAGCCATAAAAACTGAAAGGTAAAACAATGACAACAACACAATCAATATTCATCTTATTTTATGCTATCTTTTGGGGCTCTATTGCCAGCGTACAGGGTCGCTGGAAAATGTTTCACTGGCCACTCATTAAGTATCCCCACGTGGCAGCCCGTTTAGCACTTTCAACACTCATGTTGAACGTTCTCCCTATTATGTTCTTCGCATTGGCATTTTATATGCTTCGGAACACGCCTGTAGTGGCGGCAAGCCAATGGAATTGGTGCGAAACGCTCCAGCAGGTATTTGCCGGTGTTGTTCCTGCATTCGCGGTCTTCGGCTTTTACCGTCTTTGGTTGGCAGCAGTCGAATTTTGGCCTACACTCTTTTACCAGAGAATAAAGCATCAGGACGAGGCAATTGAGAAAATAGATCCGACCATTGAAGAGCTACGTATCGGATCTAAATACGGACGATGGAATCTTCCTTTTGCACTCTTGTACTTGTTTATTGCTACTGTAGTCCCTTGGTTGTTAACTCGGTGATGCTTACCTGATCGCCCCAGTCCACAGCTAGTTCCTATGGCCCGGCATACAAGATGTGTAATTAAATATTTTAATACATCTATTATCCTTAAAGGTCAAATCATCCGTTAGCCACATATATAAGGAGAAAATATATGAATGAAGTTAATGGACAAAATTTAAGACAAGTATTGTTAGAAGTTATTGAAAGTTACTCACAAAGAGGGCATAGCTTCCAATCACAAACAGTGTTAAAGGAGGTAGTGGAACGATTGAAAATCGGGAATAATCTTGAAATGCAGCAAGCTTTACTTACTTATTGGCAAGATCTATTTCGGACTGGACATATTGCTTGGGGATATAATATTGATAATATTAATCCGCCATTTTGTCATTTAACAGAACATGGAAGAAAAGCTCTTGAAAATTTAAGTAGAGATCCTCTAAATCCAGATGGTTATCTGGCATTTATAAGAACAACTTTTACAATAAATCAGATTGCTGAATCATATTTAAATGAAGCTATTAAAGTATATAATGCCGATTGTTATAAAGCCTCTGCTGTGATGATAGGTGCTGCTGCCGAAAGTATAATATTGGAGATTCGTGACTCAATTATTAATAAATTGAACAATTTAGAACAAAACGTTCCAAGCAATCTAGAGGATTGGAGAATAAAGCGTGTTCTTGAAGCGATACAAGATATTTTGAACACTCGAATAAACAATATGCCGAACAGTCTTAGAGATTCTTTTAGTTCATATTGGTCTGCATTCACACAACAAATCAGAGCAGCTAGAAATGAAGCTGGACATCCATCAAGCATTGAACCAATATCACTTGATACAGTACATGCTTCATTGTTGATTTTTCCTGAATTATGTCGTTTAGCGAACGATTTAAATGATTGGATTAATAATCATTTTGAATAAGTTTGGATGACAAAAAACTGTAACCGGTTAAAACTGCTGTTCGCTTCGGATTTAATATCCGTTTTGGTGAGAATTTTTCCCGGTGTGAATTGAATTTTTAAATATCTATATAAAATTTAATATTATTTGAACTTTGATTTAGTACAAGCGGGAAAACTAACAATGACACAAATACGTTCAAGACATGATTATTTTTATTTTCAAATTTCACTTCGAAATTTTAGAAATTACTTGAATATTTATAATAAATTTAATAATGATGATATAACATCATTAAATATAAATTATGAAATTTTCAAAAATAAGTACTTAGAAAATAAGAATATTGATTCAATTGAATTAAGAAAAATTGAGTCACATCCTATTTTTCAAAAAATATGGCAATTAAGAGTATTTGGGTATACTACCATAATATTTTCAACCATGTGCCTCGAGTCCCTAATAAATGATTATGGAATTATTAATACATCAGTAAAACATTTCACAAATTATTTAGATAAATTAGATTTAATTTCAAAATGGATAATATTACCAAAAATTATATGTGGTCAATCAATTGATACAAATGGAAAGGGTTTTGAACTTTTAAAGAAATTAGTGTCATATAGAAATAAAATGGTACACCCCAAATCAAAACAATTAATATCTTTTAACGATGAAGAGAATGTATTATCTGAAGACATTGCTTCAGTTATTAAATTTACACCGATTAGCATCCAGACAATAAAAGAAATAACAAATGAATTATATAAAATCGACAGTAATTTTTATTATCTTGAAAACTATAAAGTGCTATGGGATAAAAATGCTGAATTTTTGGATATATCATACTTAAGAACTTTAGTTTATTCAATGATAAATAGAATACTAAATATTAATAATGATAATTAATCCATAGTTCCTAACCTTTCACTGTTCGCCCTGGGAATTTTCCCAGGGCGTAAATAATGGGGGTATCTTACCCCCGAAATAAAAAAACAGAATTATTGTCATCCTGCTCGCTCTGGGTCGGAGATCCGCCTTTGGAGGAAATTTTTCCCAGGGGGTAAATAATGGGGGGTATCCTACCCCCTAAGTATAAAAACGGATTTGCCGAATTATATGAAACATTACCACATTCAAAACGATACCAACGTCTATTTTTCTACCTGTACAGTTATACAGTGGCAATGTATATTTAAGGAAGAAAAATATTTTAATATTGTTACGGATAGTCTGAATTATTGTATTGGTAACAAGGGCCTCATAGTTATCGCATATGTTATCATGCTGAATCATCTGCATTTGGTTACGTGCAATTCAGATACAACGGTCCTGTCAAACATAATGAGAGATTTTAAACGTTATACTTGTGTAGAAATAGCAAAACAACTGGAAACGGATAACGAAAAACTGTTTTTGTATATTTTTGAAAAAGCGGCAGAAGGCAGGAAAAAAGAGCAAAAATACAAGATATGGCAGGATGAATTTCACCCGAAAGCAATTTATACTGAGGAATTTCTTTTACAAAAGATAGAATATATCCATAATAATCCGGTCAGAAAAGGTTTAATATTGAAACCTGAATATTGGAGATTCAGCAGCGCATGTACCTGGCTGAATGGCGAAGAAAATGATGTTAAAATAAATAAGGGCCATCTGTTTCAGGATTGAGCGGGGCAGATGCCCCGATTTATTGTCCGCCCTGGGAAAATTCCCAGGGCGAGCTGGGGAAGATAGAATATATTCATAATAATCCGGTCAGAAAAGGTTTAATATTGAAACCTGGATATTGGAGATTCGGCAGCGCATGTACCTGGCTGAATGGTGAAGAAAATGATGTTAAAATAAATAAGGGCCATCTGTTTCAGGATTGACCGGGGCAGATGCCCCGTTTTATTGTCCGCCCTGGGTAAATTCCCAGGGCGAGCTGGGGTATTCAGGCCAGGATAAAGAGGGAATGAAATCTCTTCAAATATCAGTCACAGTATTTAAGAATGTTGGAGGACTTCAGCAGAGACAAGATTTTAATATTGCTCCAATAACAGTAAGTTGCCCAAAAGAAATTTTGATGAAGACATTTACATTGGAAAAGAATCAAGGTAAGAGGACCGCACGAGTGAGTGTGCAATCCAAAAATTGGTTAGATATGAGTACCAGCACACAAACACACACGATAAAGATTGAATGAATCTTTTATATATTTAAATATATTATATTTCTTTTGATTCCTGCTCGCCCTGGGAATTCAATGGATTGGGGTAATTTGGGTAAAGGGAAAATTGTTCCAAATTTTTATTGGGACCGTTATCACATATTGTAACAAGGGAACTGTCAATATAGAGACCCGTATCCCAATCTACCAAAAATGTCCACCAATTCGTTATATATTTATTTTTTGGACGTCAGTTTTGTAATATGTTCGATGGGGAGTAGAATTTTCTCCGATGGCTGATCTGCGAGCCGGGGCGAGGCCCGGGTCATTGCTATGGGATTTATGCCTGGGTTTGGCGTTGGCGAATGATACAATTTATAATTAACAAAACAAAAAAATGGTTGACAAGTCAACTATTTTTTATTAAATTAGTTGACTAATCAACTAAATAATTTGGAGTAAAATAATTGCATCATAAATTAATACTTGATGATCAAAACATCGGGAAATTATTATTTAAACAGTCTTTACCGGCAATAATCGGTATGTTTGTAATGTCCCTTTATAATGTTGTAGACGCCATATTTATAGGCAGGGTAGTCGGAACTCTGGGTATTGCCGGTATTGCCATAGCGTTTCCGATACAAATGATTGTCGGCGCCATCGGGCAAATGTTTGGTATTGGCGGCGCGTCACTGCTGTCCCGCAGTCTTGGCGCTAAAAAATTCAACCTGGCTAACAAAATCCTGGGCAATGTCATTGCCACAATAACTTTATTGTCATTGAGCATAACCATCCTCGGGTATATCTATCTTGACAAATTATTAATACTGTTCGGTGCATCGGAAACCATATTGCCTTATGCCAAAGAATATATGCAGATCATTCTTTCAGGTATTTTTATGCATAGTCTGGCCATGTCGCTTAATAATCTGATAAGAGCGGAAGGCAAAGCGAAAACCGCCATGACCACAATGATCTTATCCGCTGTAGTCAATATCATTATGGATGCGGTATTTATTATTGGTTTGAAAATGGGTATTAAAGGCGCGGCAATCGCAACCATAATCGCCTATTTCACGAGCGCCGTCTTTTTGGTGTCAGTTTATCTCAGGGGCAGGTCCCTGCTTCAGTTACGAATGAGGGAAATCAGATTTGACCGGTATATTCAAAAAGAAATATTAGCTATAGGAGTTTCGGCGTTTACGCGGCAAGCTGCTATGAGTATATTGATCATACTCTTGAACAACACGCTCGGTAAATACGGAGGCGATATGGCCATAGCAGTTTATGGCGTCGTTATGCGATTGGTTATGCTGATATTTACTCCTGTTATGGGAATAGCACAGGGATTGCAGCCAATTGCCGGATACAATTATGGAGCCAGGGATTATAATAACACCAAAAAATCCGTCAAGATCGCAATGGTTGCTTCTACAATTATCTCATTTGCGGGAACACTTTTACTCATGCTGTTTCCAAAAACTTTCCTCGGTGTTTTTTCGAATGATAACCACTTGCTGAGTACGGGTGAAAGCGCTCTCAGATATATTGTGCTGGCATTTCCAACAGTAGGTTTTCATGTCATTGGTACGACGTTATTTCAGGCCATGGGAAAAGCAACACAAACTTTTATTCTGACCGTATCGAGACAATTTTTGTTTTTGATCCCGCTCGTTTTTATTTTATCTCATTTTTTTCAACTTACAGGAGTGTGGATTTCCTTCCCGATTGCGGATGTATTATCCGTTATCCTGACATTATTTATGTTGATTCAATTACAAAATCAATTCAAACAAGAAGCGCAAAACAATTTAGAGGGATAACATGGAGCAAAAAGAAAGTATAGGACGAATGCTGGGTTATCTGTATCGAAATTCACAAAAATATTTTCATAAAGAATTTTCAAAATTGGATTTAGGCGGCGGCACCCATTTTTTTCTCAAATTTCTTTATCATCATGATGGAGTGACCCAAAATGAGCTCAGTACCAGATTAAACTTTAACAAGGCGCACACTGCAAGAGCAATACAAAAATTGATTGATATTGGTTATATAACAAAAGAAAAAGATGAAAAAGATCACCGCGCATTTCGTATACATCTTACTCATAAAGCAAAAAAAATTGAATCTGAAATTCAAAAAGTGCTTGATTCATGGTCTAATATCATCACAAACGGATTTACACAGGATGAAAAAAAGCGAATGATGGAGTTACTAAAAAAAATGACTGATAATATTGATGATTATATGAATACATCCGTGACAGCTTGAGCTGACTTTCGAAATACATGCTTTGACACAGTTTAAAACAGGAATTTAATTTTTTATATTTCAAATATAATAGTCAAAGGAATAATATTAAGATTATTCAAGATGTTAACGGATTTCCACGGGGGAAACATCCTGTAATTTTACAGCCTGCAAAGTCATCCCGATATTCATTATAATAATTGATCAGTATTATTCTATGTTCAATTGCGAGTATCTGTGGGACGTAGTTGATTGAGGAAAAGAAATTACTTGCGAACACAAAAAGATATTATTATAATTACTCTCAGGAGAGCGGGACCTTGCTGCGGTTTTTTCGACATGACGAATAAGAGCATCCTTTTGTTATTATATTAGAAAAATAAATTGTGCATTTGAGTTCAGAGATAAATCATTTTGTAATTATTTCCATGAAGTATCAATCGAAACGCCAATAGTTAAAAAATTAATAAATATCAATTTTAAATATTTGGAGTTTTATTATGAGTTGGAGAGAACTCATTTCAAGGGAAATGGAGAGCAACTATAAAATCACCCAAAATCTGCTCGATCTGGTTAAAGATGAAGATCTGAACTGGAAACCCGCCACGGGTTCGAACTGGATGACAACGGCCCAGCTTCTCATGCATTTAACCATTGCCTGCGGCGCCAGCATAAAGGGTTTTGTAACCGGCGACTGGGGTATGCCGGAGGGTATGAAAATCGAAGACCTGTCACCCGAAGAGATGCTTCCGCCCGCGGAAAAATTACCGGCAATCGGCAGTGTCGCCGAAACCAAAAAATTGTTGGCGCAGGATGAAAAATTGGCCTTTGAAATGCTGGATAAATGCAGCGATTCGGATTTGAAAAACAAACCCGCTCCCGCGCCGTGGGATACTAAAAAAATGGTGCTTGGCCATCGCTTGCTGGATATGGTCGATCATCTCAGGCAGCATAAGGGTCAGCTTTATTATTATCTTAAACTGCAGGGTAAACCGGTTCACACGGGTCATCTTTACGGGATGTAAGATACTTAACTGCACAGCCGGAGGGCGACAATAATTTTGGTAAGGTATTCGATTTTATAAACGGGACGGCTTTTCGCGCAGTCCGGTGATAGTAATTATTTGACTTTTCCCGAATAAAGTGGAAGCCTTAACCGATGACATTATTGTACCGGTCTGTATTTTTAAGTTAAATATCCGTCGGAAACGAGTGCCGGATTTTTCAAGTTTAGATCGCATCGATGCCACTATGTTATTTGCCGTTATAAATTATCCTGTCTATCGGGATGAACGTAAAATGGTTCAATGATATTTTTTTTCAAAAGCAATTTAATTTTAATTCATGGTGAATGCTATGAGTCAAAATAGGAATATGATTTATATCGGCATCATATTTATATTATTTTTTTTCGGTTGCCACAGGGATTCATCAACCGGTCCGAATGAAAAAAAAACCACAACTAAAACAAATGATTTACTGGTTGATACCCTTGCAACAGCGGAAACAATCGCACTGTTTAAAAATTTACAACAGATATCACAAACGGGCGTGCTGTTCGGGCACCAGGACGATCTTGCTTACGGAGTGGGCTGGTGGGCAGAGGCCGGCAGATCGGACGTAAGAGAAGTCTGCGGCGATTATCCCGCTGTTTACGGCTGGGATCTGGGTGATATTCAAAAAGAGGCGAACCTGGACGGCGTTAATTTCACGCAAATGAAAGGGTGGATTATTGAAGCCTATAACCGCGGCGGGATCAATACTATTAGTATGCATCTGGATAATCCGGTGACGCAGGGGGACGCGTGGGACAATTCTCCGGCTGTCAGGTATATTCTTCCGGGACAATCACGCCACTCAAGTTATCTGAAAACCCTTGATCTCATTGCCGCTTTTTTAAAAGACCTGAAATCATCGAACGGGATTTTTGTCCCGGTGATTTTACGCCCGTATCATGAGCACACTCAAACCTGGTCGTGGTGGGGAACATCAAGCTGTACAAAGGAAGAATATAACGCCCTGTGGAAGATGACCGTCGAATATTTCAGGGATGAGCACGAGCTGCATCATATTCTGTACGCCATTTCCCCGCAGGATACCAACTCCGAAACGGTATATTTTGAACGTTATCCCGGCGACGATTATGTTGATATTCTGGGACTGGATTACTACCAATTGTGGAGTACATCGAGAGTTCCGCACCTGGGAAAAGCGCTGGAAATGATCGCAAAGCAGGCGGATTTGCGCGGTAAAGTCGCCGCTTTGACCGAAACGGGAGTTGAAAAAGTCCCGTATACCGACTGGTGGACCAATTACCTGCTGGCGTCTCTAAAATACAATGAGAGTTCCCGTAAAATCGCCTGGGCCCTGGTTTGGCGTAATGCCAGTACCGATCATCACTTTGGACCGTATCCGGGTCACGGCAGCGCCCCGGATTTTGTCAAATTTTATAATGACCCGTTGACCGTATTTGAAAAGGATTTGCCGGACATGTACCAATAATCTGGTCATGTCCAGCCGCATTAAATCAATTCATTTATCGTGATTTGTAATTTGAGAATGACAAATAGTCCTTCAAAAAATTATTTCAGCAGCAATAATTTAATCGTAGAACTGAATTCTCCGGCAGTTAAACGACAGAAATAGGTTCCGTTGGGCATATTTTGATTCAAATCGTTTGTGCCGTCCCATTGTATAGAATATTCACCCGGCTGCTGGTGATGTTTTAACAGATGACGAACCGGATGTCCCAATATATCAAATATCGTGAGCTCTATATTATAGCTATCATTTAATAAATATTCAATCAGAGTTGATGGATTGAACGGATTGGGGTAAGCATTATGTAAAAGAATGCTTGTCGCGGTTACCGGCCTAAATTCATGCGTAATTGTACCTTTTATTTGTGAATTCCCAAAAATGTCGACAGAAGAGAGCCTGTACATATAAACAACTCCCGATTGTACATTTGGGTCCATAAAATTGTATAAAGACGGAGCGGATGTTGTCCCCTGCCCCTTTAGCTCCAAATGTGTCTCATAGGAGGCGATCGTTTGCCAATTGTTAGCAGGATTGTCCGTATGTATTTGTCGTTCCAGCTTATAACCCATATTATCGAGTTCAGATTCTGTGTTCCATGTCAGCCGGACACCTTCCTTTTCAGTAAAAGCGTCAAACGATCCGAGCTCAACCGGTAAAGTAAAATCGACTTCATTTTTGAGGATAAAATTTCGAATATCATGACTACTCTTTTTGTTGGTGTTTGTGGCTGCTGTAATACCGAAATAGGCGTTAAATAATGGATAACTGATTCCGTTTTCTGTAAAGTTGTATTCCCATGATCTGATATCGGCATAATCGCCGCCGTCTGCGGCCTTTGTCCAGTAAAATTTAAGTTTATAATCCGAGCCATCCTGCCAGCAGACCAGTTTAAATTTTATCCAACCATTGTTCAAATAATATTGAGTATTGGGTGTAGGACCGAGGTTTGAGAAATCTTTGGCGCCATTTGCTAAATGAACAAGGGTTGTTGTTTGAATTTGGATTACATGTGTGTATTCATTGGAAAAGGCATCACCCGGATTATATAAATGGTCGTACTCAAATCCAAGAAGGTTCAAGTTTGTTGGTGCTCCCTGATCCGCTCCTAAAGCCCCGACTAAAAAATCATAATTGCTATCAGCGGTGTATTGAGCGTCCACCAGACTTTTACTAACCCAGCAAAAGGTTATCCCTTCGCCATCTTGCGCTTCGGAAGAAGCTGTAATACGAACTTCGGCTTCCAGGGTCCAGTTCATATTGGAAATGGAAGATGTCGTATAAAAAGCTGTAGCTACTTCATTCGTCGCCTCTTTGGTCAAACGCAGAAATCCCTGTCCGCCACCGTAGAAATCCGTATTATCCTTGTCACCATCGGAATCGGTGCCTTTTACCTGCCACCCGGTCGGTGTGGTCGAGCCGGAGAAGGGTTGATAGATAATGAGGGAGCTATAAACTTGACCCGAATATAAAATCAGAATGAATAATAACAATTTTTTCATTTTGTTTCCTTTCTATAGGTTAAATTCGAACAATTGTTTTTATTTGCAAAAAAGGGGCCATTTATTAAACTGGTTTCTCTTAAACCTAAAATTTCCCTGATCCGTTTTAAATAAAAATTAAAATTCCTCTTGATATTTTAAAATGTATTGCGTAAATAATTGAGTTTAATATGTTGAAAGAAATTGATAATTTAAATGTTAATCTATTTCAAGATAAAACATTCTGCATTTCATACTCGTCTCTCTTATTATAGTATAAGAAATAAGTTATCCAACAAATTATAACAAAAATTAATTCCCCAATTCACAAAACATAACCGAAAGGAGCGTTTGACAAGATGAATCTAACTACAGAGAGTATCTTCAAATTGATCTTTTCAATTTTGTTTTTTCCGACATTTTTTCAAAAAGCTTTTGTTGTTTTTGCATGGGGCGCCGGGGATTATTTCTGGATAATGGCACTGAAAAGAATTTTTCTTTTACTGCCCGTTATTGCTTTTATTGCGGGGTGCTGGATTACTATTACATCACTCATCACTCTACTGTTTCGTCCAAACCGGCAGAACTTTTTTGTCGCGCTTATTATCACGTGGTGGGATTTAGGGAAAACGATTTTTTCATTTTGGGCCGGGATTGTGAAATTTGTTTTTATCTTTATCCATTCGATCCTGGTACTGCTAAAAATTGCGGTTTTGGGTATTTGGTCTATTTTACAGACGATTCTGATATTCCCGTTTCGTTTTCTGGGTCGTTTGGGCAGGAATTTTTTCGGCTCTTCGGTCCCTGTAATTGCAATTATATTAACCGTATTATGGTGTATTATTGAGGCATCCATTTTCACCTATGTCACAACCCCGCTGGTTATCGACGTGTTTTCAAATATAACGGGCGATCAATTACGGGAATACGCCATCCAGATACCATTGTTCATTTTTTTGTTTTTCATTGTATTGGGCAGTTATGCCGTATTATCCACATTTTTGGACACGGTGAAAAGTAAAAAGATATCTTCAATCTTTGGTATTACGGTTATTGAGATCATCGTGCTGCTTGTCGAAGTCCTGTTTTTGTACCGGGAATTTGTCGACGCTTTGATACCGTGGTTTGCGCAATATTCGGATAATTTTAACCTGGGTATCATCGGCACGCTGGCCGTTGCCTGTTTTGTTTGGTTTGGTATCAGAAGCTTGTCCTGGTTTCTGTTTGCATCTTACGGAACGCCGACTTTGCTGAAAATCATCCAGGGAAAAGCAATCATAGATAAGAACGCGGCAGAACCAAAACCTCTTACGGAAGATAAAATGACGTCTTTTTTTGAAGCGATTAAAAAAGAGACCGAGTGGGCTAAACAGAGAGGTGAAGAGATAATATCATCAATTATGTTACCGCCATTACAAATAATCGCGGCAACGATAAATTTTGCTATCCTGCTGATAACAGCAAAACATCTGTTTGAACTGCCTTTTAACAGCTTTGATGATATAACAAGCTCGAAATCAATCATCAGCAATATCGCACAGGAGAAAAAGAAGGGACAGGCAAAACAAAGGGCACAGAAAAATTTGTCTCCAACTAAAGGAGAGGTCCAAAATGATTAATATTTCAAAAAAATTTTTATACATTTTGATAATTGCATTAACTCTTTTTGGTTGTGAAAAACTAAAAATTAGTGATAAAAAACAAAAACCGCGGCTCTCCATGTTTATCGGAGTCGATATCAGCGGGTCATTTATAAAAAGTGACTATTTTGATGATTCTTTGGATTTTTTAGCTCATTATCTGTACGCGCATTTGAATGGATTGGGTGATCTGGAAATCCCCAACGCGCTTTTCGTGGGTTCGATCGGTGGAGAAAAAGCGGGTGAACCCAAAACTTTTTTCCCCATCCAGACATTTGAAAATAAATCACTGGAAGAAATTTCAAAAACACTTCAAGACATTTTCCCGAAAGACAAGATTAACCCGTTCACGGATTATAATGCTTTTTTCGATCAGATTGCCCTGAATGTAAAAAACAGGAACCTGTTATTGCGGCCGGTTTCCATAGTCATGGTCAGCGACGGCATACCGGATATAAACCAGAACGGCAACCAGGAATTTTCAAGTATCAACGTAAAACCGCTTGAAAACCTGGCAAGGAATATTACGATTAGATTGATCTACACGGATGCCGTTACCGGACAAAAATGGCAAACAAAAGTGAAACGAAACCGGGTGAAAATGTGGACCCAGGATGCCAAGGTCATGACATCCTGGAGAGATTCGAATATATTATTACCCGATGTGGCGATTGCAAAACAGACCCGATTCTTTTCCTGGATAAAAGAGAATGTTGATTTTGGCGTCCGCAGCCTCAGAATTAATTATTAAATGGCTGAGACAAAGAATATCAGTTTCCAAAACCCCTCAGAATCCCTTGAGATGATGAATCCGGGTAATATTTTTATTTCCACAATCCGAAGGAGAATGAATGAGTACGATTATTATTTATACAACGCGACACGGGTGTACGGAAAAATGTGCCCTGAAAATTAAAGATATGCTGCCGGATCAGACCGATATGGTCAATCTGAAAAAAACCAGGTCCCTTGACCTGTCAAATTATGATATGATCATCATCGGCGGTTCAATACATATGGGAAAAGTACAAAAAAAGGTTAAGAACTTTACGCTTCGGAATTCGGACATTCTGAAAAACAAGAAATTAGGTCTGTTTTTATGCTGCATGGAAACAGGGGAAAACGCGGACACTCAGTTTAACAACGCTTTTCCCGAAGATTTGAGAAAACATGCTGCGGCGACGGGTTTGTTTGGCGGTGAGTTTAACCTTGACAAAATGAATTTTATTGAAAAAAGTATGATTAAAAAGATCGCCAATATCGAAACAAGCATATCCAGGATATCTGAAGAAAACATCAAAGTCTTTGTAGCCCGGCTGATGAAAACATGATATGTCAAACAAAGCGCAGAAACACGTGACCGGCGCCTAAATACCTTTTGATGGTGTTAATATTTGCCGGGAAGGTTTTTATCTGCGTTGATTTAGATATAAAAAGCAGATTATTTATCCCTGAATTAACAAAAGCAGAGGTAAAAAATGAGGCGGTTCATTCGTCACAATATTGTCGTCAATATTATATATGCTCTGTTTTTTCTCCTGCCGGAAATGGAATTGCCCCTTTTAGCCCAGGGGAAGATCATTGATCATAATTGTACCGACATTACCCTGATCCCGGAATCAGCCATTAACCAGGCAAAGTCCACCCTTCATATCGGTTACGGGCACACCTCGCACGGCAGTCAATTAACAACCGGTATGACCGGATTAATCAATTTTGCCAATAACGGCGGTTTGGGTTTATCGCTGGCACATGATATTTTTAATTGGAACAATGGCGGGACGGACGGCGCTTTGGATTTGGAAGAAGGGGACGGATACGGCACCGGCTGGCTGGATCATGATTGCGGTTACTATCCCGATTGGGTGAATGAAACAAGAACATATCTAAATGATCCCTCTCATGCGGATGTCAATGTGATTATCTGGTCCTGGTGCGGGCAGGCTTCCGGTTACACTGAACAGCAAATGATTGACCGGTATCTGGCCCCCATGTCGCAGTTGGAAAATGACTATCCGAATGTTACATTTGTTTATATGACGGGTCACGCGGACGGATCCGGGGAAACCGGCGACCTGCACCTGCGGAACCGGCAAATCCGGGATTATTGTATTGCCAATAACAAGGTTCTGTACGATTTTTACGATATCGAATGTTATGATCCGGACGGCAATTATTACGGGGACAAGTATGTCAGTGACGACTGCTCGTACACCGATGGGAATTGGGCTTTAGAATGGCAAAACTCCCATGTTGTAAATGTAGACTGGTATAACTGCGAATCGGCCCACAGTCAGCCCCTGAACGCCAATCGTAAGGCCTACGCCGCGTGGTGGCTCTGGGCGGTACTGGGCGGCTGGGACCAGGCTCTAGCCATCGAATTGAGTCACTTTTCAGCGACGGTGTACCGGGAAAATAATATCAAAGTAACCTGGCATACTTCTGCGGAAACCAATTGTGCGGGTTTTTATGTATGGCGCAGTGAAATAAAAGATGATGACTATGTCCGGTTAAATACATCATTGATTCCCGGAAGCGGAAATTCAACCAGCAAACATGAATATCACTTTGTCGATCAAATGGTGGTTGACAATATAACATATTGGTATAAAATCGAGGAAATCTCCAGGGACGGGACAAGTCAATTTTACGGCCCGGTTGATGCGGCAATCAATAAATCCGTTGCGGATTTTAAACTTTTTCAAAACTATCCGAATCCTTTCAATCCCCGGACGATTATCAGTTATGAATTGCCGGTTAGTTGTGATGTGGATTTAAGCGTTTATAATGTTGGCGGGCAAAAAGTAACAACCCTGATTTCCAGCAGACAATCGGCCGGTTTTCATCAATACAAATGGAAAGCCAACGGCTTGCCAGGCGGAGTGTATTTTTACAGACTAAGTGCCGGGGATTTTATGCAGATGAAAAAATTGATTTTGCTGCAGTAAATTCTTGTTTACTATACACAGCCGGTTTTTCCGGTGATATACCGGTTGCTAGGTTTATTCTTGTTGTTTACTACTTTTTACCTATCACGGACTATCTGTTTTTCTAAAATTAAATGTAAGAAAAGCAAGCGTTGTTTACAATACATCGGGAAAAAAATATTGAATTAATTTTTCTTCTGGAGTAAGATTATCAATACCTT
>JAFGLS010000159.1 GCA_016927935.1 Syntrophaceae bacterium | reverse complement strand
TAAATCAATTTAAAATCCTCCCGGAGGTTTAAAACCTTCGGAAGTTTAAGATTATAAATCAAAGGAGGCTGATATGGCTAAGAACCCCCTGCCCGACTACGTCAGTCAGGCGGGACCGCCTGGTGACGGGCACAGAAAAGGACAGGTGACCGGCAGGTCTCACACTCACAATCCCAAAACCGATCACTGGGTAAAACGAAACACCGGTACCGGTAAGTTTATGGATCAAAAAACAAGCAGTGACAAACCATTTAAAGGGGTGAGAAAGGAAAAATTATAATGGTAGCACGACAATTACTTGATACAGTTGAGTATAAAGGTAAACTTCCAAACTATGCAAGTGGCGCCAATAGGAGAAGGGTGTTAAACATTATTTGTAAAGGAGCATGCCGTGGAAAGACGAGATGGGCAGAAATGGAAGTTGATTATCCTGGCAGAGAAAAATTAAGACAGGCTCAAGTTGATGACTATATTGCTCATTGTCTCTATTGTGGTTGGGAAGCTCCCGATCCATATAATTGGACAAGGTGAATTATTTTCGTCAGCTGAAATCAATAATAATATATAAAGGAGATTATTATGAGTAAGCCACAAGATCGTATGGTGTATCAGCGTAAAGATGAAAAATGGGTCAATAAGCGCAATGATTCAGAAAGACCATCAAGCGTCCATGACACTCAACAAGATGCTATTGATGCTGCTCGAAATATGTTAAAGAATCAAGGAGGAGGAGAATTGATAGTGAAAGGTCTCAATAGTAAAATTCGAAGTAAGGATACAATTGCTCCAGGTAAAGATCCTTATCCACCGAAAGACAAAGAACACTAACAAAACTAATATTGGATATTTTTATAAATTTATCTATATTCCCGCCGGAGAAGAAGAAAATGGCAACTAGATCGTTTACTGAAGATATTAAAATTAAGTCCAGAAAAAGTGTCGAACGTCTGGAAAAGGTGATTCAAAGCGATCCAAAACCGCATCCAATATCAGGTAATTCACGGGATATAGATCGGCGATTAAGAGAGGGTGCCAAAATATCAGAAAAATACTTCTCTCGCTTGAAGACCTCTTAGCTCAAGCGTCGGCTGACCAAATTAAAGAATTTTTAAACACTTTTTCGTGTTCACTTGAAGAAGATGTTGAGCAATTTTTACGTGCAAATGCGATTTCTTTTCAGAAGCACAACATCAGTCGTACATATATTATCGCAGGTATTGATGAATCGGATGAATATCCTGCGCCGTTACTATTAGCCTATTTTTCAATTGCACTCAAGGGGCTTAACTTGGATGACTCGATATCAATTACGAAAGTAAAAAAGCTCCAGGGATTTGGAAAAATTGAAAGAGTTATTCCGGTAATTTTAATTGGTCAACTGGGAAAAAACGATCATTATCGAAACGAGACTTCCGGGAAATATATTCTAGAGCAGATATTCTTAATTATTCAACGAATTCAATATTTTGCAGGCGGACGACTGGTAGTAGTCGAATGTCAAGAAGAACCAAAACTAAGAGATTTTTACGAAAGAAACGGATTCGATTTCCTACAACTCCAAAACGGATATTTACAGTTTATTAAAAGATTGTGAATACATTATTGAGAATGGAGTACGGAGACATAAACTCCCGGAAGGAATATACTGTAACCACAATAAATCATGGTGCTGATCGCAATACGACTGAGCCTAACACCATGGCTGATTTTTATCGCTTGCGAATAATCCTGTATTTGAATAAAATAGGTAAAAATAAACGGGAGATATTTAATGATTGACTCTTCTATTCGAGATAATCGTAAACGAGGCAACGTAGCAGATTTCCTTATTAGAAATCTTAAAGAGAATTCAAAGGTTAATATAGTCTCAGCATATTTCACAATATATGCTTATGAAACATTAAAAGATGAACTAAATCAAATAGATACTCTTGATTTTCTATTTGGAGAACCAAAGTTCGTTAAAGCCCTCGATCCGAGTAAAATAGATAAAAAAACATTCAAAATCGAAGACGATGAAATAGCACTATCTAATCGAATGAATCAAAGTTATGTGGCTAAAGAATGTGCGGAGTGGATTAAGAAAAAAGTGGATATCCGCTCGATTAAACAGACCAATCTGATGCATGGTAAATTGTATCATATCGAAAATAATGGCGTAGAAGTTGGGCTAATGGGAAGTTCCAATTTTACCCAAAGAGGGCTTGGCGTTGCTTCTTCTTCAAATATCGAATTAAACATGGTTGTCGATAGCGACAGAGATCGAAAGGATTTAAAGAACTGGTTTTTTGAGATTTGGAATGATGAAACTCTAGTCGAAGATGTTAAAAAAGAAGTACTACAGTACCTTGAACAACTCTATTTAGATCAGCCACCAGAATTTCTCTACTTTAAAACGCTCTACCATATATTCAAGGAATTCCTCGAAGACCAAACTAAAGGCGGATTGCTGGCAGAACAGCATCTCCTGACCGAGACCGAAATCTGGAAGATTCTCTTCGATTTTCAAAAGGATGCAGTAAAAGGCGCAATCAACAAGATTAATAAACACCGCGGCTGTATCATCGCAGATAGTGTAGGACTCGGAAAGACATTTGAAGCGTTGGCAATCATCAAATATTTTGAGTTGCATAATGAACGGGTGCTGGTGCTCTGTCCAAAGAAACTAAAGGATAATTGGACAATTTATCAGGCATACACTGCCAGTACTCTGAATCCATTTCCCAAAGACCGGTTTGGTTTTTCAATTCTTTGCCATACTGATTTGAGCAGAATCAGTGGATTCTCCGGTGATACAGATCTGGCGAATTTTCAATGGGGTGTTTTTGATCTGGTGGTCATTGATGAATCGCATAATTTCAGAAACAACATCAAGGGTAAACGAGACGAAGACGGGAATATTATTCGCCATAGTCGCTATGAAAGACTGATGCAGGATATTCTTAAATCCGGTGTCCGGACAAAAGTTTTAATGCTATCGGCAACTCCTGTCAATAACACGTTAAGTGATCTCCGAAATCAAATATCTTTTATAACTGAAGAAAAGGATGAGGCTTTCGCCGCGCCGGAATCAATGGGAATTCCAAGTATCAAAGAAACTCTGCGAGTCGCGCAAATGAAATTCACCGAATGGGCGGCAAAACGTGTCAAGGAGCAAAGAACCTCCCGCGATTTGCTGAATGAATTAGATTCTGCGTTTTTCAGATTATTGGATGAACTTACGATTGCCCGCTCTCGAAAACATATTCATCGCTACTATCAGGGGGAAATTGACAAAATCGGTGGGTTCCCGAAACGATCCAAACCGGAATCCATCTTTGCTGAAATAGACCTATCGGGTAGGTTTTTATCGTACGACAAGGTCAATGATGAGATCGAGAAATACGCCCTGTCTCTATTCAATCCATCAAAATACATTTTGCCCGATTGGGTTGCTCACTACGAGGAAAAAGCCCGAACATCCGGCTTTACCCAATTCACTCAGCGCGATCGTGAAAGTTTTTTAATCGGGATGATGAAGATCAACTTCATGAAACGGCTGGAGAGCTCAATTGAATCTTTCGAAATTACCATGGGACGCACGATCAATAAGATCGAAGCCATAGAACAGAAAATCAGCCAGTTTAAGCAATTAAAAAATAAGCCGGTGGAATTTGATAACTCTGAATCGGGAATACCAACCGATGAAGATGAAGAATTAAAAGATGCTTTCGAAGTCGGCAAAAAAGTTACATTCAAACTCGAACATTTAGATTTGGAAAGGTGGCTGACCGACCTTAAGAAGGATAAGGATCAGTTAAGCGTTCTTTATAACTCGGCTATGTTGGTCACGTCAGACAAGGACGCTAAACTGAAAGAACTCAAATCTCTGATTGAGAAGAAAGTCAAGAATCCAACGCAGAACAGTAAGGGTAAAGTCAACCGGAAAGTTATTGTCTTTACGGCTTTTGCCGATACAGCCCGATACCTTTATAACGAAATCAAAGACTGGGTAGAAAATGAACTTCAGGTACACATTGCCTTGGTGACCGGCGGTTCCGGCGGATGCACTACAACCTTCGCTCCAAAAGGATTTGCCGGACGAACCGATTATGCCTGGATTCTGGCCAACTTCTCACCGATTTCCAAGAAGCGTAACCAGATGACAGGCCTGCCAAAGGAGGGTGAAATCGACATCCTGATTGCGACCGATTGTATTTCCGAAGGACAAAACCTACAGGATTGCGATTACTTGACCAATTATGATATCCACTGGAATCCGGTTCGGATTATTCAGAGATTCGGTCGAATTGATCGAATCGGCTCGCTCAATACCACGGTGAATTTAGTCAACTTCTGGCCGACTAAAGACCTTGAGAAATACATCAAACTCAAATATCGCGTCGAAGCCCGGATGGCGTTAGTTGACATTACGGCAACCGCCGAAGATAATATTCTAAGCACTGATGAGATTAAAGATTTGATCAAAGACGAACTCAAGTACCGCGATAAACAGTTAATACGACTCAAGGACGAAATCCTCGACCTTGAAGATTTCGATGAATCGGTTAACCTCAGTGAGTTTACTCTGGATGATTTTCGGATTGAATTAGCAAATTATATTGAGGCAAACCGAAAATTGCTGGAAGACGCGCCTCTCGGGCTTTATGCAGTCGTTCCGCATGTTCTCGAAAGAGCCACGCTGTTTGAGCAGAACACCGCTAAGATTATTCAGCCGGGCGTAATCTTCTGCCTGATGCAAAAGCAAAGCGCCGTCGAAAACCAAAAGGTCAATCCGCTCCAGCCGTACTTCCTCGTCTATGTCCGGGAAGGTAAACTTATTCAGTTTAACTTTACCCATCCGAAGCAAATCCTGGAAATCTTCAGATTACTTTGCGCCGGGCAGATCAAACCATTCGAGGATTTGTGC
This sequence comes from Syntrophaceae bacterium, assembly GCA_016927935.1. Classification (GTDB taxonomy): domain Bacteria; phylum Desulfobacterota; class Syntrophia; order Syntrophales; family Smithellaceae; genus Smithella. The sequence continues at coordinate 832 of JAFGLS010000159.1, read as the reverse complement.
CGCCAATTCGACTCCGAAACGCAAAACGGAAACGATATGCAGAAATATACGGAACTGATGAAAACTGCCGTTGCATCGATCATTCAGACTTTCACAAGACGCATGACCAACCAACTATTTGATTCGCGCGGCGCCGTTTTACCGCCGCAGGAAGCCTTTCTTAATGAAGAAACCGAATTTGAATTGATCACCTGGTTAGTAATTAAATAGAGGGAAAAAGTTGAAACCGGAAGAACTGCAACAGAAAGAGCAAATTAAAAATCAAATCCAGCAATTTCAGACCGGCAATTTTCTGACAAATGCCGAAAACCTTTTTACGACCCTGGGATACGCCAGCGACCGGCGCGCGAAAATCGATAAAGATTCTCTTCTCCAAAAAGGATTGAATCAGGAAAAAGCCGTTTATAATGACTGGCGGGAAGCCGGGTTAATTTATCAGGTGACGGGCGAAGACCTTACTACTCAGGGCTCACTTTTCTGGGTGCAATATGAAGAAGGACGGATAAAATCATATCTGTTCTATGCCGTCGAATTTAAAGCGAGCGAATATCCGCGAGGCACATTAGCTCAGATTACCCGATATGTCAACAAACTCTTTCCTATGCCGGTTTTCATCCTGTTCAAATATGGAAATTGTCTGACTTTCTCGATCATCAACCGCCGACAACATAAGCGCGACGAATCCAAGGATGTTCTGGAAAAAGTCACTCTGATCAGAAATATCTCCATCCTCAATCCCCACCGGGCACATGTCGAGATTCTCTATGATCTTTCTTACCGGGAATTACTGACGAATTTCAGATTCAGCAATTTTGAAGGACTGCACAAAGCC
>JAFGLS010000158.1 GCA_016927935.1 Syntrophaceae bacterium | reverse complement strand
CGATTCTTCTTTCGGTAACATCGATTTATGAGTCAACGTATCTCTTTTATCCCTCCCTTCGGTAACATTTTTTATGAGGCAATTCGCATAAATAATTATGCCTTGTCTTTTTTGTGTTTTTCTATCACGTTTGATTTTGTGATATTCTTTGTTTTAATCATACAGCAAAATCTTGTTGTACCGCAATTAAAAAATATTTCTTTAAACTGGTAATCTTCAATTAAGAAAGTGCCTGACTTTATGCCCACTACCTTAGATAATGCGCCAATTCAGGCCAACACCTGCCAATTTTGAATGAGCCTTAAAAAATCTCTTATGTCCTTTTTTATCATGTAAAATTAATACACTGCAAATATAAATCAAAAATTCCTTCCTATGACTTAAAATCCCTCGTTACCTGGTAACGTCTCGGTTCGATTCCGGCCCCGCCACCAAGCAAAATCAGCAGGGTTTCTTTTAAGTTTATCTCATTCCAAAATACTCACAAGAAATCTTGCTATATTCTGATTAATTATGATAAGCATTTTTCCCGTAGCAATGTTGTATAAATAGAGGCCATTGAATAATTATAATTTGTCATTTCGACCGGAGGGAGAAATCCATGTTCCGAGCGTAGCGAGAGATCTTTAAGATTTCTCGTCATCCCGACAAGTCGGGACTCCTCGAAATGACACACCGGACAGTTTTTCAAAGGTCTCACAATAAAAAATAATATTTTTACCTCAAAGAACAATTAGTGAATATAAAAACAAATCGTGCCATAGGCGTATTCGATTCCGGCATTGGCGGTCTTACGGTTGTCCGTTCATTGATGGAACAACTGCCTTTTGAAAATATAATTTATTTCGGCGATACCGCGCGGGTGCCTTACGGCATTAAATCGGTGGAAACAATAAACCGTTATGCGGCGCAAATTACCGAATTCCTGATTAAGAAAGATGTAAAGCTATTAATTGTTGCCTGCAACACGATGGCGGCAGTTGCCCATCAGACAATTGCTGATTTGTCTGATGTGCCTGTGTTGGAAGTTATTGACGCCAGCGCCCGAATTGCCATTAAAAATACCCGCACCAAATCAATAGGTGTAATCGGAACACCGGCAACAATCAACAGCAACGCCTACGCCCGGGCTATCCATCTTTTGGATAAGAAAGCAAAAGTCTTTTCACAAGCCTGTCCTCTTTTTGTGCCTCTGGTGGAAGAAGGATGGTTTGATCATCCGGCGACAAAACTTATAGCTCAGGAATATTTGAAATCGGTTATTGCCGAACAAGTTGACTCCTTGGTTTTGGGCTGTACTCATTATCCTCTTTTAAAGCCACTGCTGCAGGACATTATGGGAAAAGAGGTAAACCTGATTGACTCAGCGGAAGCGATGGCTAAAACCGCCTCTGATTTAATTAACAAACAAAAGATAGGCAATAAAAAAAATTCATCGCCAGATTATGTTTTTTACGTAAGCGACTTGCCCTATCGCTTTCAAACAATCGGCGAACGCTTTCTGGGACGCACGCTGGGACGCGTTGAGTTGGTAAGCTTTTAAAAGATAGATAAAAAATTATGAAAATTATTCTTGCCGGTTACAATTTGGATTATGATCTTATCCGCAAGCTGAAATATAAAAGCAGAATTCAGCAGGATTTAACGCCGGAAACCATTTCGGCGGCATACGCGCGCATCAGCCGCAGTCCCAAGCCTGTCAATGAACTGCGCGAAATAGCCCGCGATGAAGTGGAAAAGGCACGCCAATCAAACCGCAACATCGTTTTTGAAATGGGGCACAGTTCCGTTGCCGAACACGCTGTCTTCAATATTGATGTTATCGGCGTCTCCCGCCTGCTTGTCGAGGAAATTGAAAAGTTCCGCTTGTGTTCTTTCACGGAAAAATCCCAGCGTTATGTTCTTTTCGACAAAGATTTTGTTATCCCCGAAGAAATAAAACAGAATAATCTGACCGGTTTGTTCATCAACACCGTTCAGGTACAAAACGACTATTATCACGCCCTCTATGAAAAATTAAGGCCGTACATTTTCGGAAAACATAAGGCATTAGCGGAAAATCCTTCAAATAAGTCAATGCTTGAGGGCTGGGCCAAAGAGGACGCCCGCTATGCGATATCAATGGCTACGCAAACACAACTGGGTATGACCATTAACGCACGCAATCTGGAGCTGATGCTGAGAAGGCTGGCTGCCCATCCTTTGGCGGAGGCCAAAGAATACAGTGAAAAGTTGTATGCGGCGACAAAAGAAATTGCCCCCTCTCTTATCCGCTACACTCAGGCCACCGATTACGACAAATTCACCAGACAGAATTTGCGTCGCCAGTCTTCTGTTTTGTTGGAAAAACGTTCATGCGATTCCGCAAAATTACCCGACGTACAATTAACCTATTTTTCTCCCGCCGCCGATAACAGAATTGCCGCCGCTTTGTTGTTTTCTTCGTCCGACATAAATTATTCCAGGTGTTTGAGCATAGCGGGCAAAATGAAACTGCCGGCAAAAAGAACCTTATTTAAAACGGCTTTTGCCAATTTGCAGACACATGACGCCGTGTTACGGGAAATGGAAAATGTTGACCTGCAATTTGAGCTTATCTTAAGCTCCAGTTGCTTTGCTCAATTAAAAAGACACCGTATGTCCACAATTATCGCACAGGATTATAATCCGCAATTGGGCGTGACAGTACCGCCTTCCATAAAAGCCATTGGCCAGCTAAAAAATTTTATGGAAATTATCCGCCAAACACAAAACACTTATGAACAAATCAGGAAAAAAGCTCCATTGGCTGCAGCCTATGTTCTGACTAACGCACACCGCAAACGTGTCCTGATGAAATTTAACGCCCGCGAAATGTATCATCTGGCGCGTATGCGCGCCGATGCGCACGCCCAGTGGGATATCCGCAATCTGACGGAAAAGATGCTCAAACAGACAAAAAAAGTCATGCCTCTCACGTTAATGATGGCCTGCGGCAAGGATAATTTTCCTAAACTCAAAAATAAATTTTTTCCGTAATCATTGCCCTTATTAACAATCGTTAAATGAAGATAACCGATAATAAAAAACAACTATACGTTCTCCTTGTTACCACTCTAAGTTCATTTTTGACGCCGTTTATGGGCTCCGCCGTCAACGTTGCCTTGCCTGCTATCGCCAAAGAATTATCCATGACAGCCCTGTCTCTCAGCTGGGTGGCGCAATCTTATATTCTGGCGGCCGCTATAACCCTCATACCTCTGGGCCGACTGGCCGACATCTACGGCCGCAGAATAATTTTCATCTGCGGAGCTTTAATTTTTACCATAGCTTCTTCCTTCTGCATATGGTCACCAACTCAATTATTTTTAATTGCCGCGCGCACATTACAGGGAATCGGCGGAGCAATGATCTTCAGCTCCGGCACGGCCATGCTGATTTCAGCTTATCCGTCAAGCGAACGGGGAAAAATATTAGGAATAAATATAACGGCTGTTTATGTCGGCCTAACCGTTGGCCCTTTTATTGGCGGATTACTTACACAGTATTTAGGATGGAGATACATTTTTCTTTTTACTGTTTGTCTGGGTATCACTATCTTTTACATCACTATAATTACCCTTGAAAAAGAACTGCCCTTAAATAAAAAGGAAGGCTTTGATTTAGTCGGTTCCTTGCTTTACGCCGTTGCTCTTTTCGCTATTATGTACGGATTTTCCCAACTGCCGTTATTGAGGGCTGGATTTTTAATCGCCATTGGCGTTTTTTGTCTGATTTTCTTTGTTTTCCAACAATTGAAAAGTCCTTTCCCTTTATTGGACATACACTTGTTTTTGAATAACAAGGTCTTTGCTTTTTCCAATTTAGCAGCCCTGATTAATTACAGTGCCACGTTTGTCATTAGTTTTCTTCTCAGCCTTTATCTGCAGAACATCAAATTACTGACACCCGCCCATACTGGCGTGATTCTTATTGCCGCGCCCGTTGTGCAGGCGCTTATTTCACCTTTTGCCGGAAGACTTTCCGACCGCTTTGAACCTCAGATAATATCATCTACCGGCATGACTATTACTGTTGTAGGTCTTGTCCTGTTAATTTTTATCAACGGCAGTACAAACATCAACTATGTTCTGTTTTGCCTGATTGTACTGGGATTCGGATTTGCGCTCTTTTCTTCTCCCAATGTTAATGCCACAATGAGTGCGGTAGAAAATAAGTTTTATGGCGTTGCTTCGGCTACGCTGGGCACAATGCGGCTTACCGGTCAGATGTTCAGCATGGGAATTACGATGCTGGTTTTCGCCGTTATTTTAGGAAACCATCCCATTTCGGAAGCAAATCACCATCTCTTTTTAAAAAGCATTCAACTTATTTTTATAGTTCTGAGCATTATCTGCTGCGGAGGAATTTTCGCTTCGCTGGCGCGTGGGAAAATGCACAACGGTAATGGGAACAAATAAAAAACCAGTAAATATCCTGTGCGTGCTCTTCGCTTCCATGTTAATCTTCGTCGGCTTTCGTTACTTCAGATCTTTGACTCCTGATTAAACCACCGACTTTTGTCATACCAGCGTATCCAACATACGTCGGAGTAAACGGCCTAACGTCCGGCGAATGCCAGATGAGGTATCCAGTCAGTATTATCAATTCTTTCCCAAATTTTGCTTTTATGATAGAAGGTAAGCATTAATCCCAATTTTTTCAAATAGACAGTTTTTAAAAGCAAAAGTTCTATATTGTAAATTTGCGGTGTTAATGACACCCAATTTTTAGAGTTGAATTATCCCATGTGCGAAACACATAGGAATATCCCAGATGCGAAGCATTGTAGAATTAGTTCCTTATTAAAATAAATCTATTCTATATAGATAATGTTAGGTATTAGACTTTTATACAGTTAAGGAAAAAATGGAACAATTTTTACATTCGCTCATTGTAGCCTTAATTTATGTCATTTGGATAATTCTCATTCCTCCTTTCATGCTTCTCGCTACTCCATTTATTTTATTCTGGCCAACCAAGAAAATGATAGATGGCACGAAGGAGAAGAGAGATATTAAAGGACGCTACAAAAAAGCCTGG
>JAFGLS010000157.1 GCA_016927935.1 Syntrophaceae bacterium | reverse complement strand
CGATTCTTCTTTCGGTAACATCGATTTATGAGTCAACGTATCTTTTTTATCCCTCCCTTCGGTAACATTTTTTATGAGGCAATTCGTCTAAGAATCAGCTTTTGTATTTGGAGTCATATATGTATATGTTAAAATTAGTCAGGTAAAAACTAAAAAAAGAAAATTTTGCTTTTCTTAAATATTATTTCCCTGAAATATTTTAACTGGAAATGAATGAACAATAAAGATATAATACGGTGACAAATTCTTAAATTAAGATTTAGCAAATATTTCGGAGGCAAGTTAATGGGGGAAAAAGTTAGTGCAAAACGGCTGAAAGAGGACGAACAAAAGACGACTAAACGCCCGAAGAGAATCACAAGGAAAGCGGAACGACTCAAGGAAGAAAATGAGATAATCATAACTATCCTTTCCGAAATTACAAATCCGCCCAAAGAAAAAATTCATTATAACTATAGCGCGGATATTTCCATGTACGGTGCTAAAATCAAGGGCAATGTTCTTTTGCCCGTTGATACCAATCTTAAAATAGAATTAAAATTAAGGAATTCAAAACAAAAGGTGATCGTTTTCGGAAAAGTAATATGGAGCAAATTTGTCATTGGGCGTAGGTATTATGAAGCGGGCGTGGAATTTATAAATACACCCAGTGAGTCTATCAAGATGCTTGGGGATTACATTTTGTCGATAAATCAGTATAAAAACCTTGCTTCGGTCGGACTGCCCTATTGGATTTTTGCGAAATTCAAAGAACCCGAATCTGAATAAACAAAATTGTTTTTTTATGTTTTCCATAAAGTATGCGGCAAGTATCTTGTCTAACATTTTACACCAATTTAGGAGAATGCAATTATGTCTTATAAACTAAAAATGGAACCGAAGGAACTTGGTATTGTTATTACTTTTTCTGGTATTATTGATGCAGAAGAAATCGATAAAATTCAGCAAAAAATCAATTCCGATAAATTATTTCCGCAGATGCGTTATCAGATATGGGACTTTTCCAAAGCAAAAGAGATAAATGTTTCAATTGACCAAATACAACATTTTGCTATGCAGGCTGCTGTCGCGTCTGGTAAAAATCCCAAAATAAGGATAGCCATAATTCCTCGAAAATCTTCTCCTAATACTCTAGGCAAAACATTTCACACTTTTGAAAATGTGTGGGGATCATGTGAATCCAAGAGTTTTAGTAACATTGATACTGCAAAGAAATGGGGCAAAAGCAGTCAGAAGTAAGACAACTATGATAAATAACAAGCGATTATCCAAAAGTGGATTACGCTGCTTTCCGTCACGGACAGTTAATTATGTTGCTACCCATTTCCCTTCCATAATCATCAATATTGAAAACTGCCTTACATTGAAACTTTTTAGATATAAAAAAGACAACCGCCATACTCCTTTTATGTTGTTTACCCATACTATTTTTTTATGCTACATTACAATCGGTAACGGTTGGTAAACAGCTTTTAGTTTAACATATGGTGTAAATTTCAGAGGGAGGTTATATACTCATTATGAAAAACATTTTCAAAATACAAAATATTCCTAGAAAAGTACCTGTAGCATCGCGCTTTAGCGGAACTACAACCTATATACACATAAGAAACACAAAGTTTCTTTTCAACGCTGATGTCTCTATATATGTCAAATCTTTAATGGTCAGAGCCACTCCCCTCGATCCAAATAATTTTTACGATCTGGACGATATTTACTCACATGTATACAACGTCATCGGAGGAGAAACAACTCTTGATTTCTCCGTTATGGAAAAGATGCTAAATAAATACGTACTCAATTTCGAAGGTGCGCCATTAAGAAATTTGTCTTTTTCCACATTTCTCGACGAAAATAATAAAAGAAAATTTGTCGTTAAGGGTGAAATGAAAGAAGCTATATGGCTATCATTTACAATGACCTCCACGATGACGTTGGACAAGACAAATAATCAAATCGTTATAACCGCCGATGAAATCAACACGATGGAGATTATCCCCGCCGATAAGTTCATGAAATTTCTTCACGTCTCACTTAAAAATTTAATCGATCTTCCCCAAGGCCTCGCGATCTCTATTAATAAAAATTCCTTTGTTATTAAGCCTTTATCCTTGTTTCCACCTCCCCAGCTTACAGGAAAGATGTCTGCCATCAAATTGGAAGAGAAACATATTGCCATTTCTTTCGAGCAATTGGAACGAGTAAGCGTTCCAGCACGGCCGATTCCAAACGCTGTCAGTGATTTTTTCCTCTTTGGTGGTGATGTTAAAATAGGACAAGTTCGATTTCTAAACATGCACATTCAGATATTAGACAGAGATCCAAACGGGATTTTTAAATATCACATTAAAAACTATTTTAAGCACATTAGTGAGGGCATTATCAGATTTCCTGACGCCCATGCAATTACCATCTCGACATTGAGTTATCCCAAACTGTAATCGCGCGTGTCATCATTAGAAAACTGTGGCAATTGTGTTCAAGCATGAATGATAAAATGTGGTATGATAAAATAATGGTGCGAATTGTATTTTTTTTACTTGGCAGCATCGTTGCTATCAATTTATCAGGTTGTAGCACAATTTATCGGAATTATATTGATAAAACAGTTGATTCTGTTGCTGAGATTGAAAAAGCACGTGCCACTAGGGGTGAAATCAATGTGATTCTATTGCCAGGATGCGCGACAAAAACAGATGAGCAGGATACTCTTTTCAGCTGTCTAAAGTTATCACGTGACGTTAATCCGGAATCTGTAAAATTGCCGCCTAATGAAAAGCTTTATCTTGGCCATGTTGCCGAATTCATCCTGCGTGCCTTAAAATATTATCAGATACAGGAGAACTTTAAGGATTTTTATGGATGTCGTATTATTTTGAAATTCCGGAAATTAACCCCTCAAGAGCTTCGTTCCAGAAAATTTACGGACTATTCAAGTATTGCCGTCGGTACGGCAAGTACGGTAACCGGTGCTGCGACAATGATGCCTTTAGATTTAATTTCATTTATAGTTGATGGGATAAAAATAGAAATTGATCGTAGAGATTTTGAAAAACGCGCCAAAAAGATGGGACTTCCGACGCCAAAAAAAAATATGTTTATTCATCAACTGAAATCCGGGGGACGTACGCTTTTACATGTAAAAGATGAAATAGCACACGGGCTGACCGGGAAGAAAAGTGAAAGGATTCAATTTGATGACAAAATAACCAGTTACATTGTTGAAGAATGTCTTCTGGAAAAAGTCACTACCGAAGAGATGAATCTCTATCAGGAACAGATTGGACTTTTTAGGGAAAATAACATGTCCAGCTCCGTTTTACTCAACAATTAAATTTTAGACTCAGTCAAAAAATTTAAGTGTTTCCTCACTTAAATCTAGCCTATTGTATTAAATACCTCAAAATGTTATAATTTTTCGCAAAGATATAATAATAAGAACTGACCGGAAATTCTCAACTAAAAAGGTTTTTAGAACCACTTGAGAAAAGGAAACCGCGCTTTTTATCGGGAGGAAATAATGGCAGACATAGATTCACAACTAAAAGCGATGGACGCGCTTGTTCGTATACACGCGGCTATGAAGAATGCGCAACCTGCCAATCTTACAATTACGAACTCTATCGAAATGCTTTATCTTAATCTCTTGGAAACCGTGCGTCAGGATGCTCCTTTAGTCTTTGCGGAACTGGGGGAAAAAGCCCTCTCCCACGAAAATATTTTAAATCAACAGAAAGACGAAACAATTAATGTTTCGCCGCTGCTAGATATTCTTCTTGGTTTAGGCGCCAAGAGTATTTCTTTCGATGAGGATTTGGAAAAAGAAGAGCTGAATGTTTTTATAAAACTTCCCGCTAAAAAACCAAAACCTGTAACCGATGAAGCAGCCATGCCCAAGGAGGAAGATAAAACAGCAAAGGTTGAGCCGGTTGATATAGAACAGGTAACATTGGTGAAGGAACAAGAAATCGTCTCTGAGCCTGCTGTTGCGGAAGATCAAATTTCTGAAAGCATTGCCCAGCTGGAAAAAGTATTCAAACGCATGAACGCGATGGAAGGTGCCATTTCAGCTATACCTTCCGCAGAGAAAATGGATATGATAAAAAACCTGCCGCTACAAGTGGCGGAATGGATAGAGAAGGAAGAAAACTGCACTCCCGAATACAAAGAATTATGCCAGCGTTTGGAAATACTTCTTTATAACTTCATCAGCTATGATTTTTTTGCCGAAGCAACTCCAGTTATAAACGTATTCAGTAAAATTAATAACGGCACATTGAAAAAAGATGATAATGTGCGAAAGGTCTCCTTGAAAGTTCTCCAAAATTTGGCATCAGATAAAAACTTTAACATCCTATATAAAGAAATAATTACCAACGACAAGAATAAAAATTCTGAAGCTTGTCAGTTACTCGCCAGATTCGGCAACATTGTAATAAACAAATTGCTGGATGGTCTCCGGAAGTCCAACGATAGCAAAGAACGTATAAGCATTATCCATATTATTGAAGAAATGGGACCTGTGGTGATACCGGCCATAAAAGCAAGTATTAATATGAATGCCACATGGTATTACCTGCGCAACATGGCCTACATATTAGGTCGCATAGGCGATGAGAGCAGCGCCGATTTACTTCAACCTCTTCTTTTACATAAAGAAAAACGGGTCAGTGTGGAAGCTTTCAAAAGCATTGGCCAAACCGGAGGACATAAGAAAGGACATTTGCTCCTTTCCGTTCTACCTCAGGTGGCAGATCGAGAATTATTACTTAATATTATTGAAATGCTCGGTAAAATAAAATGCATCGAAGCGGTAACCGCTTTACAGTCTATGCTCAAGGGCAAGACCTCAATGGGCAAGGATGAACATACATCCATGCAACAAAAAATTTGCAGCGCTCTCGGAACTATCGGATCGCCTGAGGCGGTAAAAACTCTTTCGGAAGTTGTTGAATCAAAATCCATTCTGGGTATCGGGTCATATCCTAAAGAAGTCAAATATGCCGCTGAAAGGGCATTGGCCTACATAAAAAAAATAGGACTTTAAACAACAACGACGGGAAAAACATTTATCAGAGAAAAGAGATTCCCATCTTGGTAATCTCATTTTCCAGCTTCTTAATCCAGACCACTCTGGCTTTTACTTTGGGAAGTGTGCCACACTGGCAAAGCACTTCCTGTCCCTTCTTGAAATTCACCTCACCCACAAAAACAACACAGCATCCCTGAAAACTTTCATTCTCGCCTATACCCAGGCGCTGTCCCGTTTTCTTGTTTTTCTCATCCAGATAATAGACAGTGACAAGTTCATTCGGTTCAGCAGGATACCTGATGTATTTTCTTAAATCGTAATCGCTCATTAAAACTCCGTCTTATATATTTCCCATTGAAAAGGACTTTCACCAAAATTTAATTTTCATATAAATAATTTTGACAAGAACTTTTTTACCCGGAAGTGATTTTAGGGTAGCCATATTTGTATGTCAAGGAAATCCTAGCAGGCAAACGTTATGTGTCAATGTTTGCCGTTGCCTTTATGCGGGGAATCCCCGTTCACTGTGTTCAGGGGATAGTTCCCAATTGCCGTCGGCTATTGGATAGTTCGCCTTACGCTTCCTATAATCAGCTTGGCTCACTACGATTAACGTTTCATATAATCAACGAGTCTCACTATGGTATCTCCTGGCCTGAACCGCCATAGCCTCGAGAATCTTAGTCTGACCTGCTGAAATCCATGGACCTTCTATGTCTATAGCCGCATACGGAATATCTTTTTCTCCGGCTACACTACGTATGATGGCCTGTGCGTTGAGAGCAGGCTGGCAGCTTACCGTGCAGAGATGCATCATCCCGTCATATACACCTAAATCGCAGTTAAGTACATATTCCCCAACTGCCGGATAGGTTTCGGTGACTGTATTTGCGCTAACGACTTCATTGGCTTTGAGGGGAATATTAATCAATGACCGACATTTATGAGACAATAAAAGTCCCGATTTTCTCGCAATCCAATGGTATCCTTTTCTCTGATAATCCACACTAATCGCCGAGAAGTATGCTCTTGTTGCCGTTACCGCCTTTCTTAATTTCGTTTTGGGATTAAATAACGAGTGCACAAACGGCAGCATTCTCATCTGGTCTTTAAGAAGGATTTTTCCACGCCGGAATGCGCTGCGAAAAAAGAGTTCCCCGGCAAAGCGGAAAGCGAAGGCCGACATGTCCTGCACTTTGGGAATGATGCCATGATTGATGAAGTACTCCGAAACAGGGTAATGGAGTACCTCAACTTCCGGCGTCCCGAAAATCAGGACTTTGGGAGTTTCAGCGACGCTTGCCCGCAGAGGTATCCTGGAAACGCGTTTTGCCCATGATATCAACGACGGCTCAACCAATAAAAAATTGTGCTTCATGCTTTCCACGACTTTTTCGGTCTCAGCGGTAAAAATTGCGATTGCTTCATCCCTGTTTTTGGCCAGGCACTTGAGAGTGTTTTCCGCCTCGTGAAATAAATCAGAGAGAATGGTTGCCGCGGAAAGCTCATACCCGAACAAGTTCCCCTGCCCCAGAAAATTATTGCTTACGCCGGGAAATGCCTGGAATAGCGCATTTTTTATATCCAGGCGTTTGGCGAAGATCTTCCACATGTCCGGCCATGCCGCATTCTGACAGGGGCCGGCCAGATCAATATAATAATACATAGAGAATTCGTCCTTGCCTCTTTTCTGAACTACGTCATTATAAATGGCTCTGGCAAATCCCAGACAGGCCAGGCATTCCCTCCCCGAGCAAACTTTTTTAGCATCCTGCATTGCCTTGGGAGTGATTCGCTCCGCGCACCTGTATCTCCAGCCGCGTTTGCCGAAAATATTTCTCAGCATTTCGGAAAAATACGGCACATCGTCAAACGCCCATATATGCACAAGCTGCGGATCATCGAAACATATCTTCTTTCCGTTGCTATCAATTATATACTTGAAATTTTCCGCGAATCTAGGCATTTTCTCATCGGTGTTATGCATTACCAGCCTCCAGCGGAAAATTCTTTTCTGCCGTTTTCTTTGTTTTAGTATCACTAAAGCCGGTATTCGGTCTTCGCTTTTTTTCTTCAAGTATGTCCAGAAATGCGCCTATACGAGTTTCAATCCCCGCGTGCGCGGTATGCGAATCAATTTCCAGGTAACAAAATACATTCCCGACAAGTTCATCCCTGATAAAGTGATTTACACTTGCGTCCGCAATACAGGAAAAGCATGAAAACAGGCACAGGTTCATATGGGGAAAATTTTTTACATGTTCAACCGCGTTCATGGCCAACGCAGTGAAATACCATAGGTTGGTGGGAAACCTGTTGCCTTTTAAAAACGGCAGCATATCAGATGAGATGACATTATATCCCCTGCTGGTTATCTTGCGCGGAAGAGCGAAATTAACCTCATTTGCACAGACAATATACGGTCGCCCGGTCAGAATAATACAGGGCTCGTTCGTAGATTGTGTCGCTTCTTTGCCGAGCGCGTTTTTTTTCTTCCTGAAAGCCATATAATGTTCTAACGCCCTGGCAAAGGCTCTTTCAGCAGTATCCCTGCTCACGCCAAGGCGTCTGGCCATAGATACAATTTCCTTGCGCGTTGTATCCATAAGATATCGGGACAGTGCGATATGCGGTGAGAGGAACTTACCGGCTTCTTCTCGGAAGGCTGTTCGGACAACATCCGGTATAGTGGCAGTGGACGGACAAGTAAAAGCGTGTCTATAAGATTCGGGAATATCGAACTCCAACAGGTACGGCATTAATATAAAATCCACTTTTTTATTTATCAAATCATATACTCCCCCGTGTGCGATTTCACAGGGATAACACATTTGTGCCATTGTTTTTGTGTTCCCTATTTTGGAATGCTCGGAAAGAATAAGATTATAGCCCATTTCATTGACCAGTTTGGCGTAAAACGGAAGCAGATCATAAACGGTAAGAGCCAGCGGCAGGCCGATAGTGCCTTTGGGTGATTGAAGACTGACGGGCCCGAAATCTTCGAACATTATCTTGTTGCGCAATTCAATATAGTCTTGGCCGTTTACTTTTGAGACATTGCCATGGCGTATATTTTCAAACCTAGAACAGAGCCCGCCGAAAGGATAGATTTTGCCTCCCACCTCCATTCTCTGTATCTCGCACCTGTTGTTGCAAGCCTCGCAGCGGAAATTCCCCTTCATCTTTAGACTGCCGCTCGATAAATCCTGGAGAACATACTTTTTTCCCGGACAATTCTTATCACGGATCAGATCAAAGGCCATCATTGCCGCACCCACACATCCCATTAGTTCGGGATGTGTGGGCACGATAATTTTTTTACCGGTACTGGCAGCCAGAGCCAGAGCCACTGATTTATTAAGCGCCACTCCTCCCTGAAACATAATAATGTCGCCTAACGCTCTTGGCCCGACTATGCGGGTGATGTAATTTTCAGCGATTGAATATACAAGCCCCGCAATAACATCTTCCTGTTTTCCTCCCTCCTGCAGGGCGCTGCGCACGTCGGTATTGATAAAGGCCGCACATCTTTCTCCGAATCTTATGGGTTTGGTGCTTTTTATGGCCTCATCGCTGATGTGATAGCAGTCAATACCCATATCCAGAGAAACCGATTCCTCCAGGAAACTCCCCGTACCCGCCGAACAGCCCTCGTTCATGGCGTAATCCACCGGCACGCCGTTTAAAAAGGAGGTGAATTTTGAATCCTGTCCGCCAATCTCAAACAATGTTTCCACTTCTTTAGTTTCTTCCCTTGCCGCCCTGGCGTGAGCCAATATTTCATTAAAGCTCAGGCAATTATCAAGGTATACCGAAACCATTTCCCGCGCGGAGCCGGTCACCGCTGCCTGTATGATATTGACATCCATATCTCCGACCTGTTTAATCAAATCGTACAGGCAGTCCCGGGTAACCTGCACCGGATTTCCCAGCGTTCTGAGATAACAACTTGCCCCGATGCTTAAGTCCGCTGTATTCAGAAGAATGGCTTTGGTGGTAGTTGAACCCGCGTCCACTGCAAGGATGTATGAATCACCCGGCTTTACGTAATGCTTTTCAATACCTCCAGCCCTGTAATCCAGCAGATGCCCGAATTTATACAGAGGATGGAGAGTATCATTGAAAATAGTATTTTCCTCATAAGTATTGTCGCTTTCAGATATTGTAGAAGCCTCGGATGCGAACAGACATGCGCCGAATGCGCCAAGACAGGGGCCTTCCTTGATATTTATTATCTCCGATTGGCTCATCAACTCTGACAGCCTCTGCATAAAGGCTTTATTTTGCGCGAGTCCACCCGATACCACGACTGAGCGAGATGGCCATTTGGCCTGCTCGATCATCTTGCATACCCTTTCCGCCAAACTATCAATCAGGGAACGTGCGATATCGGCACGCGAGCACTCACCCTTATTAAGCTTATGGGTCGCGTCGGATTTACAATATACCGAACAGCGGGTAGCTAGTTCTACCTGCTTTCCTTCCCAATATGCCGCAATGCCATTTTCTAGGGTATATCCCATCCTCTGAAACTGCTGCACCAGAAATTCTCCGGTACCGGCCGCACATTTGGAAGCCGCAATAATATTTCTAATTAACCCGTTCTTCATCGGATAAACGGTGAAGTTTTCGCCACCCAGCGCCAAAAGAATGTCCGGCTTAATGTCGTAATATTTCAGCCCCTTTTCCAGACACTCGAGTTCTGTGCGGTATTGAACGCCGCCCGTGATGTTGATGGGCCGACCGGTGACTACTATTGATTTCCTTTTATGCTTGGCAATTAAATCCAGCAGCTCGCGTATATATTTTCCCGGGTTCCCCTCATGACGGAATATTTTCGCTTCCAGCTTTCCGTCTTTTTTCCCATAAACCCACTTGACCGATACCGAGCCGATTTCCAATCCGCTTAAATAAATTTCATTTTTATCGTCCATAGTTCTTTTCCTGTCCGTCCAGGACCAACAAAGGTTTAATTCACATTTCTCATCCGAACATTTTTATAACAGATTGATACAAAACGTCAAAGAAAAAAGCCTGTTTGTTATATCATTCGCGGATGTTCCGACAAGGAGGGCAAAATTCATTTGCTTCTGTCAAAGCCGTCACTTTTGTCGTTTTTTTCCATAAAGCTCACGCAATTCATCTTTTGCCTGTTCCAGCCGTTTTTTCTGCGCGGCTGATAGATTTGTCCCCGCCCGATTAACGTAAAATGTAAGCATGGACATCGCCGATTGAAAAGGCCCCGCCTTCCTTCGGTTACTTTGCTCGGCAGATTCTTTCAGTGATTCGGCAATCCGCAGCGGATCTTCAAAAGAAAATACTCCTGGTTCCAAATCAAGGGCATCGCTGCTTTCCGTTACCTTCTGAGTCCATCTTTTTCTTTTGTCTGTTTTCATTTCACAAAATACTATAATCTCTTTTGTTTTTCATGCTTTCAGAGATCTTATAACCGCCACGCAATCCTCTTTGCTCATAATTACGGGCACGGGATAGGTGGGGTTGCATTCGAGCAACGCGCGCTCCGCAATCATCGGGATATCTTCATCTTTTATACAATCAAACTTGTCCGGAATATTTAATCTTTTGTTGAGTTCTTTAACGCCTTCAATAAATGCCTTGGCCTTTTGAGGTCGGCTCATGCCGGATTTGGAAACACCGATAGCATCAGCAAGTTCAGCAAGACGTTTGTGCGCCGCTTCCCCGTACCATTCCAGGACATAAGGCATAATAACCGTCATAGCCAAACCGTGAGGAACACCATACATGCCGCCGAGGTTATGACCGATAGTATGGATATTACCGACTCCGCCGCGCGTGAATGTATATCCGCCATAATATGCGGCAAGCTGCATCTGTTTTCGCGCTTCCATATCTTTACCATTCTTAAAAACCATTTCAATGTTATCGAAGATAATTTTCACCGCCAGAACGGCTTTTTGACGTGTTTCTCTGCTATTGTAGAATTTGCCTATATAGGATTCAACTCCATGCGTTAAGGCGTCCATACCCGATATTGCCGAAATGTGCGGTGGAAGACCAATTGTCAGCAAAGGGTCCAGAACCGCGTATTTCGGACGAATAGCGGGGTCGGTAATCGGATATTTCTCGTGAGTCTCAGCATCCAAGACAACAGCCGCTATGGTAGTTTCAGAACCTGTGCCCGCCGTTGTCGGCACAGCGAAAAGTGTGGGAGGAAAAAGAGAGCCCATTTTAAAGGCAGGAAGCATTACCTTAAACAAACCTCTCATCTTGGTCACCGGACGATTCGGACGGGCGACCCGCGCGCATGTAGCCTTCGCGCAATCCATCGGCGAGCCGCCGCCGAAAGCCACGATAGCCTGACAATTATTTTCCTTATAGATTTTAAACGCCGCTTCGATATTTCCGATTGTAGGATTCGGCTGCACTTGATCATACAGAGAATACTTAACGCCTGCCGACTGGAGAGCATCAAAGAAAGGATCAAGCATGTGCAAGTTCATGAGGCCGGCATCGGTAACTACAAGAACATTGTTAAATCCTTCTTCTTTGATGACCGCGGGAAGTTTTTTGATGCAATCCGCGCCGGAGATGATTTCAGGTTCAAACCAGGGAATAAATTTCAAACTCAACCCCATACAGAATTGATATGTCCGGTAAAAAATTTTCTTCAATGTCCAAATCATTATTAACTCCCGAATATTTATTTTTTATACAGTGTTCCACAGCGAGAATTTAGTGCGATAAATTATTTTTTTCAGCGTTTTCTTCCGACAGTAATCAGGTACAAAGGTTCATGATTCGTGGGAAGATTGAGGACACGCTTGACTTTTTCATCATGGAAGGCACCAACGGGAACGGCTCCCAATCCCAGCGACACTGCCTCAAGCAGCAGATTTTGACCGGCGTGACCGACTTCTATTTTTACATATCTTTCCGCCCGGTTCCCATATTTTTTCGATGTTCTTTCATAAACAGCGGCAATGACAAAAATCGCGGGGGCCTTTTGAATACAATTCTGACCCAAGGCAGCGTCAGCGAGTTGGTTGCGCATATCGTTTCCTATGGTACGGAAAAGACGATGATCCCTGGAGGAATAACGAAATACACCTTCTTTCAGTACCACGTAGACTTCCAGAGGAAATAACGCGCCTGCCGAAGGAGCGGTCCTGGCACCCCAATCACGAGTCATTCCCTGTGCAGCCCAAAGAAGCTGAGAAAGTTCTTCTTTAGTTAAAGAGCGGGAAGAAAAATCCCTGACTGATTCACGATTTTTCAGAGCTTCTTCCAGTGACATTTTCCCCTTCCCGACAGGAGAAGGAAGATTGATAACAGATTGGCTGTTCAGGGGACTCATCTTTTTATCCTCCGCAATACTTGTCGTTAAATTAAATGCCATAAAAAATAAAATAACAACAACATGGTATGTAAATTTACGATAACCGGCAACACTGCTCATAATTTTTTTGACACCATATTTAATCACTATTTAAAAAACCAATAAAAACAGCAAATGTTGACGCTAAAATTCAATCAAATTCTTTTTTTATTTATCACGATTTTCTGTTGAAAGCTACAAAATCAATAAGATGATTGGATCTAATGATTTAAAGAACGAGATAAAAAATAAAAAAACCGGCATCCACTTAATATGGAGGCCGGTTTCTTTAAGAATTCTTTTTATAATGGCGATAATTCGCCTGTAACAAGCTTTGGGAATCTTTTGCAGTTTGTTTACTTGTCAGTTTTGAGGCACTCACTCATGAATTTCTTTCGTTTCTCACCCTTGAGACCATTTGCCTTTGCTTCGGCACTGCATAATTTCATTTTTTCCTTCTGGGTCTGTTTGGCAATTCCGGTCAGTGCAGGCTCTTCTGCTGGTGCTTTCGCAAGAGGTGATGTTATAACCGGTTTTGCCAGGTCTGTTTTTCCTTTGAGGCATTTGCTCATGAATTTCTTCCGCTCTTCACCCTTAAGAGCCTTTGCCTTGGCTTCGGCATTGCATGATTTCATCTTCTCCCGATGGGCCTGTTGCGCGGGACTAGGAGCTTTTGCCCCCGGATTAGCCGCTTGCACAGTAAACGCAATTAATGTCAGAGCAGCAACAAGAATTACCATTACAATTGTCATCTTCGTTTTCATTGGATCCTCCTTTTTGTTTTTTATTAAAAACATTCAATAAATTGAGCCCTCGACTTATATGAACATTTTTTCGTGTTGCTTCATATAGTGAATAAAAATTCATATGTCAAGTAAATTTTATAGAAAAAATTATATTGGTTACAGATTGAAAAACTGGATCTTTGCATACAGCTAAAATTTGTTTTTTTACGATTCCTAACAAAATGCTTCAAACCATCCTCCCGTCAATGAAAAACAATATTAGTGCCATCTTTTATTATCTCTAACATAATGAATTTTCATTGCATTTCCGGTAACATCTAAAATGCCTCTTGCCCACCGGCCTTGTTCTAATTATATTGTAATAAAAAGGCAGGATTATGAAAAATAAATATTCCCTGATTTTGATAATCATCCTGATGTTTGGACTTGTCTGGGTATTTTTACTGGCGCGAGTCTCAACCGAAAGTATAAAACGAGGTGATATTATGAATAAAAAAACAATTGTGGAAAATGCCAAAAAAAAGATGACTCCGCTTCAGCGCGATGTAGCCTTTGGCAATGCCACGGAATCCCCTTTCCAAAACGAATACTGGGACAATCACGCGGAAGGTATTTATGTGGATATAGTATCCGGTGAACCACTTTTCAGTTCCACGGACAAATTTGATTCCGGCACAGGATGGCCAAGTTTTACCAACCCCATAGAAAAGAAGGTCATTGTGGAGAAGCCCGACAACAGCTTTTTTATGAAACGTACGGAAATAAGAAGCACAAAAGCGGATATTCACCTGGGACATGTTTTTGACGACGGTCCGGCCCCAACTAATAAGAGATATTGCGTCAATTCCGCGTCTTTAAAATTCATACCCAGAGCGAAAATGGAAGCAGAAGGCTATGGTAAATACATGTATTTATTCGGCAATAAATCCGCCGGGGAAACCGAAACGGCGATTTTTGCCGCCGGTTGTTTCTGGGGTGTGGATGAATATTTCAGCCGTGTAAAAGGTGTAATAAAAAGTGAGTCCGGCTATACCGGAGGGACAACAAAAAACCCCACCTACGAGAAAGTATGCAGCGGCAAAACGGGACATGCTGAAGCTGTGCGGGTCACTTTTGATCCAAAGATAGTAAGCTACGAGCGGCTGCTGGAACATTTCTGGGATATACATGATCCTACAAGCCTCAACAGACAGGGCAATGATACAGGCAGTCAGTACCGTTCAGCCATATTTTACACAAATCCTCAGCAGGAAAAAAACGCGAAATCTTCATCGGAAAAATTGGCAAAATCAGGCAGATATTCCAAAAAAATAGTAACGGAGATTTTACCGGCAAAAGAATTTTATTCGGCGGAAGAATACCACCAGGACTATCTGAAGAAAAATCCTCATGGCTACTGCCATATTGATTTGAGAAAAGCGGCAAAATAAACAAATCAAGTTTTTAATCTTAAGGCGGGAGAAGAAAATGGAAGGTTGGACAGAAGAAGAACTAAGGGATAAAAATTTAATGGCGCCCTGTGGCCTATATTCGTAAAACTCCAATTCCGAAAGTGAAACGTATCGGAATTGGTAAGTTGAACAATCCCGCAAAGCGGAGGGTATGAACTGCCAATCTTGTTTTGATGTTCATACCCGTGGCTGCGGCGCCTGCGGTGTCTATATTGCAGCAAGGGACAAAAACGAAAAATTTATGGAGGTCATGGGCAATCTCTACGGAACAAAGAAAGAAGATACTCAGAGTTACGGCTGCATGCAAACAGATCCATCAAGGAAATTATACGGCTATTGCAGCCTGTGCACAATCAGAAATTGTGTGCGGGAAAAAGGTTGTTATTCCTGCCATCAATGCAGCGAATGGCCATGCGAGTTGATAGAAAACTTCGGCTTGGCCACGGGGGTGCGTGTGATGAAAAGGGCGATTCCTCTGTGGCGATCCAAAGTAGCCGAACTTGGAAATGAAAAAGGTAGTGTGGAATGGGCCAGAGCGGAACTGAAGCGCTATCACTGTAATGAGGCTCGATGAAAACGAACGAAGTGATGTTTGAAGCGTTAGCCGAATTATCACAGGAGCGAAGCGACGCGGGACCCAAGAGGAAAGCCTCTCTTCAAAGGAGCGAAAAAATGCCGGGCATGCAAAGCAGATGTCGCTGCGGCACTTGATGGGACGCTCTAAGCCAACTTTTCGTTAATGGGCAAAACAGGAATTGAATGAATAAGTTAATAAGTTAACAGCGTCCCATCCTCCCTTAGTGGAATTATCCCAGGGGCGAAGCGGAATCAAGATCTGAGCCCTAAGCTCCTGTTTATTGCGGAATCTGTGGTTTTATAGTATTAAATAACCTCAGAACAATCAGGTTACAATCACAGGATCAAAATGAAGATAACACAAGAAGATATTAATCGTCTAAAATGTGCAAAAGACCTGCTTGAAAATCCCGGTCTCGCCGCCAAACTTACCAATGTCATTGGTATACCCTTCGAGAAGGCATTCGACTACTTGCCGGCTAAATGGAACGATACTATCCAGACAATCACCCAAAAATCCTTACAACACGCCCTTGATGTTGCCGTCAAAACCATTGACCACAACGATAAGAAATCATCGAGCGATAAACTTCACAAGCTTCTTGTTGTCGCTTCAGGAGGCATAGGTGGCGCCTTTGGACTTCCCGCATTGGCGATTGAATTACCAGCCACAACCATCATCATGTTTCGCTCCATTGCCGACATCGCCAGAAGTGAGGGCGAAGATATTCACATGATAGAAACAAAGCTTGCTTGTCTGGAAGTTTTTGCTTTAGGCGGCAGCACTGAAAAAGACAATGCCTCTGAAAGTGGGTATTTTGCTGTGAAAGCGCTTCTGGCGAAGCAGGTATCAGAGGCAGCGAAGTATATCGTGGAGAAGGGCATCGTTGAAGATGGAGCGCCGGTTGTGGTTCGGTTAATTGCGACCATTGCTTCCAGATTTGGTGCCACAGTATCACAGAAGGCTGCGGCATCGGCAATACCCGTCATCGGGGCTGTCGGTGGTGCGTTGATCAATTCCATTTTCATGGACCACTTTCAGAATATGGCCAGGGGACATTTTATTATGAGGGGATTGGAGAGGCAGTACGGGAGGGAATTGGTGCGTGTAAAATATGGCTATAACAAAAAGGAGAATTAAGACTGATAAACAAAAACCCGGCACAAATCAGGCCGCCCACAGACCAGGCAGTAATAATATAGACAAAGCCGCCTCGTTACTTAACGGGACGTTCTAAGCCGATTGTCATCCCCTTCACCTGTCATTTTCGCGAAGAGACTGTGTTACAATTATTTTTCTTGTCATTTCGAAGTTCCGCATGCGCGGGATCATTCTCCGCAATAAGATTTATATCACTTCGACCGAAGGCTATAGTCCAGCTAAGCTTGGGAGAAGTCTTAATATATTGTCAGCTTTAAGATTCCTCATCCCAACACCCTCCATGCGCCGGGCAAGTGCGTCGGGATTCGGAATGACATTTTTTGTTATTGCTATATACTCTCGAAAGCGGGAATCCAATCCTTTTTCCAGTACTTCCTTTCAACATGGGAAATACCCTTGTTCAGGGCAGATTTGGGCACAATGCCAAATGGATTTATTGAAAAATACAGTGGTTATGGAATGAATAAATTAATAAGTTAACAGCGTCCCCTTACTGCAGCTGGATGGCCCGTTGCGCTCGGGCAGCACATTTTCCAGACGTATAAATGAAGGGAATTCCTTCTCCACAAGATCTCCTTCACGTATAAATGAACGGACCTCTTTCGTGAAAGAATATGATAATTCCTTGCCATCTTTTGTGCGAATCTTTACGATTTCAGCGCTCATGCTGATTATTTCCCCTTCAACGACGTTCCAGTTCATTAAAACAATTCCCTTTATTTCCTTATAGTCTTTTGCTTCCTTTGTCTCTCCCAAAGAAATCAGGGGCAAAAGCAAAAATATCATAAGCGCACATCCTGTTATTATTTTTTTCGACATGCTTATTCTCCTTATTTTATTTATTGATGTTCATGATTGATTTCATATCCTATGAAAGCTTATAGCCTTTTTCTCTAAATAATTTCAGACAAATATTAGAAACTACATCATCATAAAGAATTCCCTTATTTTTTTCAATCTCTTCAAGGGCCGCGAATTGCCTCATAAAAAATGTTACCGAAGGGAGGGATAAAAAAGATACGTTGACTCATAAATCGATGTTACCGAAAGAGGAATCG
>JAFGLS010000156.1 GCA_016927935.1 Syntrophaceae bacterium | reverse complement strand
GCCACCATTTCCGAGGCAAGGGCATCCACGTTACAAATATCCTTCTTGAATTGGAGACGGCTGTCCTCTCCCTTGGCTGTGATGGCTTTCAGTTCGGATTTTTTCATTATGCCAATAGATACGATTCTTTTTTGCTCAAAGTAGGGTAATACTTGCTTCGATTCTTTGGTCTGTCAGCTTGATCAAGGGATCACCCCATAATTTTTACTTTCAAGATACCGTTTCAACAAGTCAGCGCCGTTATCGCCCATACTGCGCAGCAGTTCCTCGATCCTCTGCATGGCCAGGGGCGACGGCTTGGCGCGGTCGTTCTCCCAGCGGTTGATGGTCGGGAAGGTGACGCCGAGTTTGGCCGCGAATTTCTCTTGCGTGAGCCCCGTTCGGGCGCGGATCTCACGGACTAGTCGGGGTATGTCAGCCTGGGCATTCAAAGCTTCTCTCCTTTCAGATCCGATAGGGATCTGATCGAATCACTTCATATCAAGCAACCGGTCAGATGATATATCATACGCTAAAAGTTCATTATGTCAAATGGTTTTCCGCGTTTCATAAGGTTGTCCTTGCGCAATCCCGTGGGATTAAACAAGCCAACGTGAAAAATGGAGAACCGGAGAATTCCGAGTCGGTTTCGGGTGGAGCGGAAGCGGCCTCAATTTCGATTTCCCCCTATCTGGATCATGGCCCACTGAACCAGACCAACGACATAAATTGTTCTTTTGACAAAAAAATGACAAAGGTCTAAATAATACCTTCTCCATAAAAAACGCTATAAAAACAATTAAAATAGATTAAGTTGCTTTTTAGCCCCTAGTTCTTTTGTTTTCTTTTTAAGTACGCGGTTGACTTCTTTAGTTTTACCAAGTTTTTTCCATATAGAGACTGCTTCATCGAATTTGTTCATTCTTTCATAAACCCTTGCTATCCCTTTCTCATCACCAATTCTCCTATAGCAGCGAATAGAATCCTCATACACCTTCGCTTCACGATAATGCTTTCCCGCTGAACCAAAGTCGCCCGATCCTTCATAAATCTCTGCCGCAAGTCTGAAATTATTATATCGTCTGCATATACGTGCTGCCTGTTCTATTTCGCCTTTATTATTCAGGTAATTCACTACTTTATGATAATGCCGTTTACTTTCAGTAAATAATTTATAGTTACATTCTTTGACGTCCGTGTCTTTTAATATATTTTCATATTTATGCTTATCATGCATGAAAAAGTAGCATGCAAGGAGGTTATCGTCTTGTTCTTTTTCGGCTTTCTGTTTAATGGTTTTTATGAAAGAGTCTAAAAATTCGGGTTTGGTATCTCGATAGGTCCGGGATTTAAGAAATTCAAATATCGTATTATAATGTTTTACCTCCAGAGCAAGATCCGTGAAGGACTTTGGCAAATCTTCATAGAAAAAATAATCATTAAAAGAAGAAAGAAAAAGATTGATTTGGCTCAGTATTTCTTGGTTTTTATCTTTCTTTAAAAGGATTTTAAAAAGTTTCAGAATAATATCTAAATATTCCTCATCATCAAAAAATCTGTCCCGAGCTTCATGGTATCTTGAAACGAGAGTGTCAATAAAATCAGGAGAAACAGCCAAATCTTTTTTTGTATCTAAATATTTAATTCCATATTCCACCATATCGAATTCTAAGAAATAATTAAGGGCTTCTTCATTTTTATCCATCTTTAAGTATGTTTCATAGATTCTATCAACATCTCTGATTGCCTTATATCGTACGATTGCCTTGTCAAATAGACCCTCATTAAAAAAAGATTCCGCGGCCTTAAATAGGTTATCCGCTCGGCGTTTATTATACCCACCATATAAATCAATATACTCTTCAAAGATTTTTGTGACTTTATCCGTTTTATCTTCTCCATCGCACTTTTCATATTCCAATGCCGCCTCGTAGTGATTATTAAGTTTGAGGTAACACTCTGCAGCCCCTTCGTGATCATTTATCGCCTTGAACTCATCAAGGGCAATATTGTAATATTTATTTTCAAAAAAAATGGGAGCAGATTTGTCGTGCATGGATAAGGCTGAATACCGGATAGCTGACTTTAATTTAGAACGTTTTGGGAAGTATTTTATTGCTTCTTCTAAAAGAACTTTTCTGTTTTCTTGGGATATTTCCGCAAAATCCCTAAAACAGCCAATTGCTTTATCTATCGCCTCATCTCTTTCATAGAGAAGAGCGGCATTGTAATAGTCTTCAATCTCTATATAACACGAAAGAAGTTTACTTTTGATTTTCAGCCCTTTATATAGCACCAATGCTTTATGAATATTCCCGGCCTTATAAAAAAGGTCCGCGGCCTTCTCAAATTGCCTTGCCTTGTTGTAACATAAAGCGGCTGAGTCATAGTTATGTGCCTTTTCAAATGCTTCAGCAGCCTTGTCATATCTCTTCTTTGAAAAATAGTATTCTGCGATTTTTTGGTTATTTCCCGCCTTATTCCAATTTTCGAAGGCCTTTTCAAATTCTTTTAATTTTGACCACTCTTCTGCTGCTTTATTAAAATCTCCATTTTGTTCATATAATTTAATTCTAGAAATCATTACACGATTTTTATTTTTCAGTTTCTCCCAAAGGCGGTGCGCATGCACAAAAAGGCTTGCGCCCTCGTAGCATTCTGCGGCTTCCTGGATGTAACCGTGTTTCTCGTAAAGCTCTGCTGCCGCTTTGAACTGCTTTTCTTCTTCAAAAGAAAAGGCCTTTGCAATTTCAGCCAGGGTAATGTTTCCTGCATTCTTGTAGCATTCTACTGCTGCTGGGTAGTGCTCACGTTTAAAAAAGTAATCACCCTGTTTATCCCATTCTTCTGGCGTAGAGACCCGCTGCCAAATCTCTGCGAGGATATCCCTTTCTCCGGTCCTGTAAAACAGATTATGGAATATCGCTAGATCCCAAACATCATTAGACGAGTCAAAGATTATAAGCGTGTTCCTGGCTCGTGTAATGGCGACGAAAAGAAGGTTTATCTCATGTTTTATGTGTGGATAATGTCTCTGGTCAAAATGGTTTCCGTCCTTTATCCGTCTCCAGATAGCGGCCGATTTCTTATCTGATGAGAACTTCCATAGAAAAACTGTATCAAACTCTAGGCCCTTTGCCTCGTTAATCGTAAATACGAGTTCCGTATTTAGTTCCTTTTTCAGTTTTCTCTGATCATTTTTATTCCGGACAAGGATTATCTGGCCTGCCCCTGTAAAATGAAGTCGGTCAAGGAGGTCTTTCTCACTCATACCTGTGAGAAGGAAGGGCGGTCTTCCATTGAATTTCCAGTCTTCTTTTAATTCTGAACCGGAAAGACCGATTAGTTGTTGTTTTAGATCCAAGAGGGCATTGGAGAGTCTAACTATATTTCCAACACACCGAAAGTTAAGATTAAAATGGTATACATCAGGGACCTCAACGCCTCGCTCATAGAATTTGTTTTTGACTTCTTCCCAACGGAAACCGCTTGGATTGATAATTTGTTTTGGATCACCTGTAAACACGATGCCTTTATAGGATTTAGCAAGCCTGAAAATAAGGGAGATCTGTATATCTGCAAAGTCCTGTACTTCATCACAGACCACAAGATCATAGCGAAATCTGTTTGCCTGTTTATCCAAGTGTTGAATAGCATGCCTGCAGAGATCTATCTCATCCCATTTGCCCTGTCCCTCAAGTTTGTCCTGGTAATATTCTGCAATGCTGTAAATATCCTTTCTCTCAAAAAGAAAATTTGGTGCCCGCTTTTTACCGAGGTTTAAGTATTCCTGGTAAGTCAAAAGAGGGGCGGTAAAGCTTTTTGCTTTTTTTTCAATAATCTTTAGAACTTCACCCAGGATATACTTATGCTCATCTGCTTTAGGATCGTTCCCGTGGGTTATCGCCTGAACAAAGTCGTCAAACCGGGAATATCTGGTTTTCCGCTCCATAATTCGTTCAATTTTATCTATGACCTCAAGTCTTTTAAGCCCGAGAAGATAATCCTTTAGTTCAAACAGATCGTTTTGTCCCAGTTCATGTTGAATATAAGCTTGGTGCAGCTTTCTGTATCTTTCTAATGATATCGGTGGTTTTGCACCCTTTATGATAGAACGGATCTCTTCCCACACAAGCTCTGCATCATATTTTTGGTGGAACTTATGATTTCTGAATATGTGTTGAAATTCGCGTAATCCGACTTCGTTCTTTTTGTTGTAGCGAAAACCTGAACTTTTTGCGAAATCATAAAGTAAGTCGTGAAACACGTAAAAATCAGGTTTTATACCGGAACTGTCAAGCTCGGTACAAGAAATAAGTCCGGAGTAAATTCTTTCAGAAAACTCTTTAAGGTATGGGTTGTATGTAAGAAAAAGGCGTTTTTTGTTTAGAAAATCCTTTCTTAAAAGATAGTATACAGAAATAGTTGTTTTCCCGCTACCGGCTGTTCCAGAGAGAAGTAGAGGGGGATCTATCTCAAGCACATTGGCCTGTTCAGAAGTGAGGAACAGAAATATTTCAAAGTTGTCAGAGTTTTGAGAAAGGAACATCCGTTCCCATTCCTCATCACTCAGGATAAGCCATTTTTGTGGGCCGTATTCATCAGGAGATTTTTCCTCAATTGACTCCTGACTAAAATATTCTTTCGGAAATTCGTCAATCAAAATTTCCGGATAATCTTCAATAATTTCTGGTTCAAAACTGAGGAATGGTGCATTATCAGGAAATATTTTATGAACTGTCTTACTTACATTATCATGCTTAACAATACCCCATATATATATGGCTATTCCTGCTTTATGTTTTCCAAGAGTAAATAAAATTCTGTCTCCTTTTGAAAGGCGTGCTTCAAAAATCACTTTTCCTGATGCACCGCTTAACTTTTTAACTCTCACTCCAGAATCCCATATCCCAGCCTCCAGAAACTCAAATTTCTCCCTAAGACGCCTTTTCTCTCTTTTGTTGAGGGTGACCATATGCCCTTTTAGGGTGTCATTTAAAAGTATTGTAAATTTATTTTTATCCATCGAAGTCTTTATCATCCTACTTTATAGGTCACATATTTGATCTATTTCCATGATTAAGTGTGAAGGTAATAGATATGGAATGAGTGCCTTAATGTCAAAGGTAAATCTGCTTTTTGTATGCTTCCCTTGTTTTCAGAATTGAATAGGGTGTTGCTACCGACAAACGTTTCACCTTTGATTTGATTTTCTATAAAGTATCGGATCAGATTGATGAAGCTTAATGTTTTAGTGATCAGATGAGCGCCAAGTATCAACATCATTATCGCTAAATCTCTCTTCCACGGTTTCTTCAATTATAAACATTGTTTGGCATTCCATTTTCCAACCTCCACAATCCCCTCTTTGAGGGCTTCTTTTCCACATATCATTAGAAAAGCAGCCCAGCGCCCCTAAAAAACCGAAAACTTTATATATTTGAAAGCATTATTTCCGATGGGCGAGATCATGTCTCTGTTGGATTTGTTGCGGCAGGAATATGTGAAAGCCAGGGGCGGAAAGGTCAGTTATTATGAAACCGACTGGCCACAAGACCATGGCGATGATCTTGCCTTATAAAACCGTTGACAAAGATGACGCAAAGGCTACCACGGAGAAGTTGGATCGGTTCTTGGAGCATGAGAATTGCTCCTATAGGTCTCTCGAGAGAATCAAGAGAAAAAAATAGGGGCTTGGATTCGCCTAACCCTCTATTTTTAAATGCATTTTGGCTCCCCGGGATCCCGCTGAAAGCGGGGCCGACCAAGTGGTTAATCCCGATTTCATCGGGACTCTACCAGCTGAGCTTCAATCAAATGCTGGATCGCTTTTCTGTTTTTCCAAGATTTTAACTTCTTCTCTCGACTCATGGCTTGTGATCGAGTTTCGAATCTCTCCGAATAGACCAAATTCCAGGGACCCCGAAAGCGTTTTGTAGTTTTGGAACCGCTGTATTCAGGATCATTATGCTGTCTGATGCGGCGAAGCAGGTCGTCAGTCGATCCAATGTAGTATCGACCAGTGGACTCCGATTGCAGGATATAGGTGAAAAACATTGTAAAAAAGGCAGCCTCGCGGCTGCCCATGAAATCTCTGGCTCCCCGGGACAGACTCGAACTGCCGACCAAGTGGTTAACAGCCACCCGCTCTACCAACTGAGCTACCGGGGATCAATTAGGTAACCAAGTGGTTAATCCCGATTCCATCGGGACTCTACCAACTGAGCTACCGGG
>JAFGLS010000155.1 GCA_016927935.1 Syntrophaceae bacterium | reverse complement strand
CTGATTGAGAAAAAGGCCATCGGTCAGGGACGTTCATGGGAACTGGAGAAAATTCGCACCACCTGCCCCTATTGTGGCGTTGGCTGTCAGATAGATCTTTTCGTCAAGGATAATAAAATCGTCAGGGTCATGGGCAACAGGGAATACAGCCAGCCTAATGATGGAAGCCTTTGCGTGAAAGGCCGTTTCGGTATGGATTTCGTATCTCATCCCGACCGTTTGACAAAACCTTTGATTCGTAACAATAAGAATGAAGAGTTAAAAGAAGCGACCTGGGAGGAAGCTTTCCAGTTTGTCGCGGATAAACTGTCTGCTATCAAAGAAAAAAATGGTCCGGATAGCATCGCCGGTTTGGCTTCGGCTCGTTGCACCAATGAAGAAAATTATCTTTTCCAGAAATTCATGAGAGCTGCAATCGGCACCAATAATGTTGATCACTGCGCCCGGCTTTGACACTCCGTAACGGTGGCCGGTCTGGCCGCCACATTCGGCAGCGGTGCAATGACCAATTCCATAGATGAAATTGAATACACGGATCTTATACTGGCGACGGGAACCAACACTACGGAAAATCATCCGGTCATCAGCTATAAAGTTAAAAAGGCCGTCAAGCGCGGTGCGAAGCTGATTGTTATTGATCCGCGAGAAATTGACCTGGTCAAATATGCTGATATCTGGTTGCGGCAGAACCCGGGAACGGACGTCGCTGTCTTTAACGGTCTGATGAACGTTATTATCAAAGAAGATCTTTACGCCAAAGAATATGTAAACGGTCGAACCGAAGGATTCGATGCGCTCAAAGCGGTTGTGGAAAAATATACACCGGAGAAAGTGGAAGAAATTTCCGGCATTCCAGCGGAAGATTTGAAGAAGGCCGCAAGACTGTACGCAAATGCCAACAGCGCAAGCATTCTTTACGCAATGGGTATCACTCAGCACATAACCGGAACAGACAATGTAAAATCATGCGCCAACCTATCCATGCTTTGTGGCAATGTCGGAATTGAAGGCGGCGGTGTCAATCCATTGCGGGGCCAGAATAATGTTCAGGGAGCCTGCGACATGGGCGCTCTGCCCAATGTTTATCCCGCCTATCAGCAGGTTGCCAATGAGGATGTCCGCAAAAAATTTGAAGCGGCCTGGAACGCGCAACTTTCCCCCAAACCGGGACTGACAATTATGGAAATGATGGCAGCGGCAGGCAAGGGTGATATTAAGGCGATTTATATCATGGGCGAAAATCCGCTGCTTTCCGATCCTGATTTACAGCACGTGAAAAAAGAATTGAAGAAACTGGATTTATTAATTGTTCAGGATCTTTTCCTGACCGAAACCGCACAACTGGCCGATGTTGTTCTTCCCGCGGCGAGTTTTGCTGAGAAAGACGGCACCTTTAGCAATACCGAACGCCGCGTTCAGAGAATTCGCAAAGCTGTCAAAGCGCCGGGAGAAGCAAAAGCAGACTGGGAGGTCATTTGCGGCATATCCAATAAAATAGGTTACCCGATGAATTACTCGTCGGCGAGGGAAATTTTTGAGGAAGTTAAAAAAGTCACGCCCAGTTACGCGGGCATTTCTTACGAACGTCTTGAAAAACAGGGCATCCAGTGGCCGTGTCCCACGCCGGAGCATCAGGGAACCAAATTCCTGCATAAGGATAAATTCTCCCGCGGTCTGGGACTCTTTACCGCCATTGAATTTATACCGCCCAATGAGTTGCCGGACAAAGAATATCCCCTCCTGCTTTCGACGGGACGTGTTTTGTATCATTACCACACCGGCACAATGACAACACGAGTGAAAGGGCTGACCGAGATTTATCCTGAAAGCCTAGTGGAAATAAATCCTGTGGACGCGAATAAACTGGGCATTGCCGCGGGTCAGAAAGTCAGGGTTACGTCAAGACGCGGCACAGTTGAAGCAAAGGCAAGCATAACTCAGAAGAGCGCGCCGGGCGCGATTTTTATGAACTTTCATTTTGCCGATGCGGCCGTTAACATGGTGACGAATCCGGCTTTAGACCCTATCGGAAAAATTCCGGAATACAAAGTCTGTGCTGTGAAACTGGAAGCGGCATAATAATCAAAGTTGCTATATGGAGGTCTGATATGAAAACGGATGAATTCAAGAAAATAATCAAATTTGCTGTCTCAAATGAAATCGAGGCTTATGAATTTTACAAAGGAGTTTCTGATAAATCACAGGATACAAACCTTAAGCGAACCTTTGCGGAACTGGCTGAGGAAGAGGCAAAGCATCGCAAGTTTCTGGAAGGTCTTACTTCCGGCAAGACACAAATGCATTTTGACGAAACCAAAGATTATAAAGTTTCCCAGTCTATCGAAAAGCCGAAGCTCAGTTTAAGCATGAAACCGGTTGATGCCATCGCTCTGGCGGTGAAAAATGAAGAAGAGGCAATGGAAATGTATGCGAAGATGGCCGATTTCAGCACCAACGCCGAGCAGAAAAAAATGTTCCAGTCACTGGCGAGGATGGAACAGGGGCACAAGGTCAAACTGGAAGATACCTTTACCAACATGGCGTTTCCGGAAGCGTGGTAAATTCAATTTAATAAAATTTTTAAACGGGGGAAAGCGTTTCTGTTTTCCCCCGTTTTTTTATTGTCATTTTCTTTCACCTAAAAAGTTCCTTATAAAACCCTCCTTTTTTAAAGGAGGGTTAGGGTGGATTTCTTTTCAAACCAGAATGCACATGCTGAATCAGGCATTAAATCAAAAAATGTATTTGAAATTAAATCAAGAAGTTGTATTATTTCCGCAACAATCTTCACATTCAATAAAAAAGGAACATAATGGCTGCACCGCCAATAATTATTGAGCTGATTGAGCGATTTGAGCAAAACCTTGAGGCTTACCGATCCGGCCAATATAAAGAACAGCAACTGCGGCAGGAATTTATTAATCCCTTCTTTAAAGCCTTGGGTTGGGATGTGTATAACACCGCCGGTTACGCCGAAGCCTACAAAGACGTCATACATGAAGACGCGATAAAAATCGGGTCTGCCAGCAAAGCTCCGGACTACAGCTTCCGCATCGGTGGCACGCGCAAATTTTTCGTCGAAGCAAAAAAACCTTCTGTAAATATCGCTGAAGATATCGGGCCTGCGTATCAGTTGCGACGTTATGCCTGGTCGGCCAAACTTCCTCTTTCCATCCTCACCGATTTTGAGGAGTTTGCCGTTTATGACAGCAGAATAAAACCGGATAAGAGCGATAAAGCGGCTACGGCACGCATCATGTATCTCAATTACAAGGACTATCCCTCCCGCTGGGAAGAAATCGCTTCAATTTTTTCCAAAGAAGCGGTCATGAAAGGCTCTTTTGACAAGTACGCTGAAACAACAAAAGTGAAAAAAGGCACAGCCGGTGTGGACGCGGCTTTCCTTGCCGAAATTGACGCCTGGCGGCAGTCGCTGGCGCAAAACATCGCCCTGCGCAATTCCAAGCTGACGCAAAGAGAACTTAATTTTGCTGTGGGTAAAACAATAGACCGCATTATCTTTCTGCGCATCTGTGAAGACAGAGGCATCGAACCCTACGGCCAGCTTATGGCTCTGCAAAACGGCGCGAATGTTTATCAGCGCTTAATAGAAATTTATTACGACGCCGATGACAAATACAACTCCGGGCTTTTTCATTTTAAAGAGGAAAAAGAACGCTTTGAGCCGCCCGATGATTTGACTCTTTCCCTTGCCATTGACGATAAAGTCTTAAAAGACATTTTTAAAAGCCTCTATTATCCGGAAAGCCCCTATGAATTTTCCGTTCTTCCTGCCGACATTCTTGGTCATGTGTATGAACAGTTTTTAGGCAAGGTTATTCATCTGACGCCGGGGCATCGCGCCAGGGTGGAAGAAAAGCCGGAGGTCAGGAAAGCGGGCGGCGTTTATTACACCCCGACTTACATTGTTGATTACATCGTTAAAAACACCGTGGGCAAATTGCTGGAAGGAAAAAATCCGAAAACAGCGGAGCAATTGCGCATCCTCGATCCCGCCTGCGGTTCCGGCTCATTTCTCATCGGCGCTTATCAATATCTTCTGGACTGGCACAGGGACAAATACGTTGAAGACAATCCGGAGAAACATGCGAAAGGAAAAAATCCAAAACTTTATCAGAAAATCCGAAATGAATGGCGGTTGACCACAACGGAGCGCAAACGCATTTTGCTCAACAACATTTACGGCGTGGATATTGACCCGCAGGCGGTGGAAGTGACCAAACTTTCGCTTCTGCTCAAAGTGCTGGAAGGAGAAGACGAAGAAACAATCAAGTCGGCATTTCAATTATTCCGTGAACGAGCGCTGCCCGATTTGGGTAACAACATCAAGTGCGGTAATTCGCTTATCGGCCCGGATTTTTACGAAGGCAAGCAAATGAACCTACTTGATTCTGAAGAAGCGAAGCGTGTCAATATCTTCAACTGGCATGCCGAGTTTCCCGAAATCTTCAAGGCCGACGGTTTTGACGCAGTGATTGGAAATCCGCCGTATGTTTTAATCGGTTCCGACAAACCAGATGAGCAGTTATATTACCGAAACAAATTTCATTTTAATGTATACAAAATTAATACGTATATTCTATTTCTTGAAAAAGGACTTAACCTCCTAAGGCATGCTGGTATTTTAGGCTTTATAATACCTAAATCACTTGTGTTTAATATTTATTTTAATACGACTCGTAATAGCCTTGTTTCGAATTATGCAATACCGCAAATAGTTGAAATTAGAGATAAAGTATTTGCAAATGCAGAAGTGGGTGATTCAATTCTTTTCTTTGCTTCAGTAAGTAATATTTCGTCTAAAAACATGTTAAATTATTATAAAGTAAAAAATATATGGCCGGATTTTTTGATTCTTAAACATTACAAGACTTTACAGCAGAATTTACTTGAAAAGAGTGAAACTAATTTCTTTGAAACAGAAATCAGTCTTAAAGTTCCTGCAATTCCATTAGGAAATATAACTGAAATATCAAATGGACTTAATCCTGGTAACGTTAGGCATATTCTTTTTTCTAATTCTAAAGAATCAAAAAACCATAATGAATTGGTTTTGGGTAGAGATATTCAAAAATATTTCCTTTCTTGGTCTGGAACATGGGTAAATTATGATTTTTCTCTTAAAGAAAAAGTAAAAATAACAGATGTTAAATCAAAATCCGGAATGACAGCTCAAAAAAGGGTTGATTTTGCACTTCGTAATCCAGCAATATTTAAGCCGAATAAAATACTCGTTAGAAAAACAGCAGATCATATAATTGCCTCATATGATGCTTTTGGTTATTATTTTGATTCACTTGCTTATTCAGTCCAAATGATGGCGACAAATAAAATTCAAAAGTATCTTTTTTATATTCTTGGTCTTTTAAACTCAAAGTTTTTAAATCATATACACAATTCTTTGTCTCTGAATAAAGACAAAGTGTTTGCTAAAGTTCTTGCGGAAAATCTAAGAAAATTGCCAATCCGTTCTATTGATTTTAACAAGCCTGACGAAAAGAAATTATATGACAACATGGTTCAACTCGTCGAACAAATGCTTTCCTTAAATAAACAACTGACCGAAGCCAAAACCGGCCATGAGCAAACGCTGCTCCAGCGCCAGATTGACGCAACCGACAAGCAGATTGACAAACTGGTTTACGAACTCTACGGCCTGACGGAAGAAGAAATAAAAATAGTGGAAAGTTAATAATCGATAACAATAAACATATGACAGATTTTAAAATTATACATTATTATGTTGATGAAGCTGGTGATCCAACGATCTTTGATGCCAAGGGTAGGGTCATCATAGGCAAAGAAGGTTGTTCAAAATTTTTCATGTTGGGTCTTCTTGCCGTGGCCAATCCTGATTCTCTGGAAATAGATTTAAAAGGCTTGCGATCATCTCTTCTTAAAGATCCTTATTTCAAAGATGTGCCATCAATACAATTAGATGCAAAGAAGACTGCTATTCTTTTTCATGCAAAGGATGATCTGCCTGAAGTGCGCCGTGAAGTCTTTCGTGTGCTTATGAAGCACGATTTGAGATTTTTCGCTATCGTTAGGTATAAGACAAAAGTGCTTGAATATGTCAGGCATAGAAATGAAGTTGATCATTCTTACAGATACAAAACAAATGAGCTTTATGATTATCTTATACGTCAGTTATTTCGTGATCGGTTACACCAGCATGATGCGTATGAAATACATTTTGCGAAACGAGGTAAAGCAGATAGAACGGCGGCGTTAAAAGTTGCTTTGGAAACGGCCCGCCTGCGTTTTACCGAGAAATGCGGTAAAAAAAGCTGTGCTTCTATTAATGTATTCGCCAGCGAACCTAAAAATTTGGCAGGACTTCAGGCGGCAGATTATTTTCTCTGGTCTTTACAAAGGTTTTACGAACGTGGAGAAAGCAGATACATGGAATTACTATGGCCGGCATTTCATTTAGTTCGAGATATTGATGACACAAGAGAAAATAAGTATGGTGAATACTACACACAAAAAAAGCCGCTTACATTAGCGGCCAAAAAAATACCGGGGATATAGGAGTTTCCAGTCTTGCCGGAATCTCACACGGCATGAAGCCGAATTTTGTCCCTGGTAGTTTTATTATAATTATTTAGATAATAAAGTCAATAAAATATATTGGTACCATGTTCACCCGACTTCGCGCCGCAAAAACCCAAACGCCGTGCGAAGGCTGTGAAAACACCATTGTGATATGTATGGATTGATACCTGAATACCCCCAAGGGCACTATAGAGTCACTATGTTCGATCATTTCGCAAGATAACTGCGTGTTAAATTTCTGGCATGTTCGGGAAACCCTGCCTGATGTAATATATTCAAATATATTAGTTACTTAATGATTTATATTAAAAGGCAGACAATCCTTATCTGACTCAAGAAAATTTTCCCAAATGAATTAAATTCTTTATTGACAGACTATCAGTCACTATTGTATGAATCATCTGCGGTATATGTCAAATTTGACATATACCATGTGTGACATCTATATTGTTTTACTGAGAGGAAGAGAAAGATGGATAAAACATTTTTATTGAACGGAAAAGAGATACCATTTAAGCAAGGCCAGACAGTACTTCAGGCGGCCAGGGCAAACGGGATTTACATTCCATCCCTTTGCTATCATGACAAAACCGGAGTCGCGGGAAAATGCCGGGTCTGCGTCGCGGAAGTAGAGGATATGCGCGGGCTTCAGGCAACCTGCAATCTGCCGGCGAAAGAGGGAATGAAGGTCAACACGCGTTCGGAAAAGGCACTGGAAGCCCAGCG
>JAFGLS010000019.1 GCA_016927935.1 Syntrophaceae bacterium | reverse complement strand
TTGCTGTAATTTTACTTTTTTAAAATTAAATTCAATAATTCGTTTTTTAGAAAATACAAAGATTAGTAAAATAGAAATAATTAAAATCCCTATTTGACTACCTAAACCCGTTGGTATAGAATCAATATTAGATTTTATTAAAATTTCAAATCCACTGGACAGTACTAATACTATTAAAGTGATAAAGATTCCTAAAAATATTTTCAATATTTTATTCATAATATATTTTCAATTTTTTGTGCTTGAATTTAGAGTTTCTGTTTAAATGCCACACAACGGTTATGTATATGGCGCGTTTTAATGCGCTATATACCATGTTGGCGCACTGTGCGATTATTCTAATTCTTCATCCAATCCCAATTCCCTTAAGGCTGATTTTGTTTCCTCTTTTTTATGTTCTGCGCCGGTGGTATCTTCATCCACTTCAAAGTTAACAGTAACTTTGAGAGAAGGATTTGTGGCAAAACGGGCAAGAATTTTGGTATAAAACACGTTCCATTTTTTTGGATGGATCAGTCCGCTCCAGGCAATCTTTGTTCTTCCGGGCGGCGCTGTAGTGGGCGGCTTGGGAGCGGTAATCTCTCCCGTTGATTTCTGGACATTCACGGTTGCTGATGCTTTAATCTCACCGGATTTTGCAATGACCTGATAAAGCCCTTCTGTTTCGCCAACCGTCAATAAACCTTTTTCTGTGATGACACCATTATTTGTTTCCCAGCCAACCGAATCAACAACGAGCTCATCACCATGCTGATCGTAACCTTTAACTATGAATGAATAGGATTTACCTGGCTCGAGGTTCAATTCCTGTGGAATGATTTTAAGTGTGCTTAACTTTCTGGGTTCAATATGTATTTTTGCCTCATCAGCGGTAATAATGAACATGTCATCGGAAATCTCCACATCCTGTGCATTGAGTGGCTGACCAAAGAAAAAAGGATCGTATTTATTTCCTTTTTTGCCCACATAAGCAATAAAGCCATTTTCCACACCTTTACTAATGGTGATTTTCAACGATTCAGCATTTAATAAACGCGGGAATTGCGGCGTCTGATAAAAGGCGTCGCGAACGCTTTTTGTACTCCATGCCGTAAAGGCCGGCGGCCAGTGGCGTACCAGAAAATTTGGGTTGATTTCAGAAGCGATTTCGCCATCCGATTCCAAGCGGCTCCTGTATAATTCCGTAAGCGTTCGGGCCTGACTGCTATGTATCAATCCCAGATCCTTGGTGTGTAATTGGTTATCTTTGTTCAATAAAATGAGGTTTTTGTAGGCTTTCCAGATGTTTTCCGTAAGATCTTTTTTAGCCCGATCCATGTTTATTTTAACTTGTTTTACCTGATCATCTTCCAGATTTAATTCGCTTGCTTCATCCCAAATGCTTTCCCAGGCCAGGAATTTCCGTGCTTCTTCGTTAAGGCCGTGATTGTCATCAGGCACGGCAAAGATGAGACCGCTTTTATAGACCCGTGCCGTGGCGCCATAGTTCCTGATAGCGTCTTCAATAAAGGCCGTTTTCTCCTTTTCTTTAAGCTGCCTGGATGGATGTAAGACAACCAGGGAAACAACCGGCCGATCAGTGATCTGATTATTTTTTTCGGGGAAGAGTGTATTTTCAAAGTCTTTTCCCTTATCAAATACCTTTCTTACTTCCATTTCAACTATTTCATTGATTTTATCCGCAGAAACGCCAGCCCTGCGGTCAGTAAAGCGTTTAATCAGGTTCTCATGGATAGAAAATTTAAATTTGTTATTTATTGATGTCAGATAGTAACAACTATCCAGCAGCGTCTGCAAAACGCTATCAACCAAACCGATATCAATATCCGGCTCGCCGACCGAAAGTTTAATTTCCGGCAAGGTGGCCAGGCCTTCACGGGTTTGTCCGCCGTTGGATTCAAAAAAGATGGAAGCAGCGCACTTGCGATGCAATCGGGCCTTTTTGACGGCATCGATAGCCTCGTTATCCAGGCGAACGGCATGAGCGTCAGTCCTGCCCGCGATATCGGTGGTAACGGCAGCCTCCAGACGGTTCTCTCCCAGTTGTTCAAAAACCGCTGCCTGGAAATTGGGATCATCTAAGGGGGCGGTTCCCAAAGCAATCAAGGGATCTTTGAAACGCTTTTTATAACCATCCGAGTAAGCCCTGGCTACCCATGAGGCCAACAAACGTAAAATGCCGCGGGTTTGTTGAAAGCGTGGCAGGGTTTGCCATTTCCTTTCGAACAGAGAGAGAACAGCCGGATGAAACGGGTAAGCCTCCTCAAATTCCTGCCGAGCAGTGTCCAGATGGAAATTTAAATGGTTCTTATGGTCTTCAATCCAGCTGATATATTCGCTGATGGTTTTTCGGGCCTCTTCCGGGAAGCCATGCCATTCAAATAATCGTCGGCGAATAATATTTTTGGTTTCATGCTCGGCCGCCATCATCATGGCTTTACCCAGACGATCGAGCATTTTTTTAAAACGATCGTAATCGGCCTAGTCTTCGATGTTCATTTCCATTTCCGAAGCGGGGATGGAAACGGCCATGACAATGTTATTGCGGCTGCGTACGAACTCGGAAAGGGTATGGATAAAGTTGTAAAACTGTGCCGCAAGGTCGTGATATTTACGGTGTTTGCTTACATAGTTCAGCACTTCATCGAAAAGCAGCAGAACGGGACGCCCGGGATTGAACAGCTTTTTAAAATCATCGCCCGATGGCGGAATGAAATTTTTATCCAGTTCGGCGAATCTGTCAAAACCTTCGGCGCCGGCGATCTGCCAGGCCATTTCTCCCCAGGGCGTTTTTCGCAATGGCTCTTCATCACCTCCCCGGCCGGTGACCGAACTGAATTCTGTGCCCACAAAAACAAATACATCGGCCTGTGTTAATTCTTCGATCCCGGCTTTACCCAAAATGTCATCAACACCAGGCAAACGCTTTGCTTTGTCGCCAAGTTTGGCCAGATGGTAAAGCAAGGTCAGCGCATGCGTTTTTCCACCGCCGAACTGGGTGGTCAGATTAAAGACCGGCGATGTTTCCATGGTAATGCCCGTAAAGCGACGCGCCGTCTGGGCGGACATATCCAGCAGAGTTTTGGTCAGATAGGTGCGCTGAAAAAATCGTTCCGGATCAGTATAATCCTTTGGCGCCGTACCGGCGTGTACATGATCCAGATGCACGGCAAACTCCGATGCATCTAGCGGTTTACCCTCTACCAAGTCCTCTCTTGGTGTGACGATGTTATACCAGGGTTTTAAGGACATCTTGAAAACTCCATTTGAATATCTCAGTAATCATCTATTCCACTCAGAATAATATCAAAATATTGTTTGTACAGATATTGGCGGTCACGCTGCTTTCCCGAGATCTCTTTTAAAATTCCCAATTGCTCCAGATTGGTAACAGCTTTGCGCGCGGCAGGCGCGCTCAGGGATAGTTCCCGCGAAACCAGATTCACCGTAACCATCGGTTTTTTAAAAATCAAATCAAACAACTGCATGGCCGAACCCGCCGCTCTTCCAAGTTGCATGATTTTGGTTCGATGTGTTTCCCGCAGACTGAGAATAGCGCGGGCTGCCTCTAACGCCTGAAGGGAAATTTCGTTGACGCCTTGCAGGTAGAATTTCAACCAGCCTTCCCAATCGCCATCCCGGCGTATGGCATTCAGCCGCTCATAATATTCATCCCGGTATTTCTTAAAGTATAAGCTCAAATAAAGTAACGGCTTTCCCAATACTTCTTCATGGATCAATATTAATGTGATCAGCAAACGGCCTACCCGACCGTTGCCATCCAAAAAGGGATGGATGGTTTCGAACTGAGCATGGGCCAACCCGGCCTTAATCAATGCCGGCATGCGCAGGTCCTTATTTTGCAGGAATAATTCCAGATCACCCATATCGTTCATCACTTCCTGTGGCGGCGGCGGAACAAACCGTGCATCGGATGGTCCTGTACCGCCAATCCAGTTTTGGGTAGTGCGGAACGATCCCGGCGACTTATAACCACCGCGCGTTCCTGCCAGCAGCTTATCATGGATTTCCCGGATCAGGCGCAAACTGAGCGGCAGCGTCTTTAAGCGTTCAATACCATAATCCATTGCTTTGATATAATTGGAAACTTCGCGCACATCATCCGGCTTGCTTTTATAATTATCCATATCCTCGTATTCAATCAGGTCGGTCAGTGATGCCTGGGTGCCCTCAATTTGCGAACTGAGCACCGCTTCCTTGCGCACATACATAAACAAAAACAAATCCGGATTGGGCAGAACGGATGCAGCGCCATCGAGGCGTCCCAGGGCACCCCGGGCCTTGTCCAACAATTCCAATAATTGATCATCATAATGCAGCGGCGGATCAGGGGGTAATTTTTTGGGGATAAAGGCGCTAAAACCATCCGGCCCTCTTTGCTGAATGACTAAATTTCCCGCCCTGTCAAACACTTGTTTAAACATCATTCCTGCTCACCAATTATGAAACGATCGTTTCTTAATCCCATTAACTAAGAAACGATAATCAATTTTCCTTTCTTAGTCAAGAAAATTAAAAACGTTTCGCTTCTTAGTATCGTCGATTTTCCGTCATTAGTGTACAAAATACTTTTTAAAACCCCAAACTCTTCTTATAGGTCTGCACCGCCTCCACCCAGCGACGCTCGTCGCTGTTTTTGGGATACAGCGCATTTAAGGCCTGGGCCAGTTTCCAGAAGCGGTTATCCTGTCCGGCGCCGTCCTCGCTTAAAAAGCGTTTCAGGGCTTCCGTGCGGCCGCCGGCAAACAGCAGCATGGCCTGATGCAGGCGGTCCAGCACGGTCTTTCCCGCCTCTTTCATTTTCAGCTTGGTCTGCTGTTCGGTGATTTCTTCTTCGGACGGCATCATCTCCTCAAACAGGGTCATTTGGGTTTCTTGCTTTCGTTTTTTGCGGGCGGGCTCTTTCAGACCGCTGCCGAACAGATACGCTGCCCGTTCCTGCACCGGCAGCAGGCGCGCCGTGTCGCCTTTGATTTCCACCACGCTTTTCAGGGCTTCCAGTTTGGCGCCCAGCCCCTGGGCGATTTTGCGGGCGGTATCGTATTCCAGGGCGTAGCCGGCGGTTTTTGCCGGTTTCCCGGTTGCTTCTTCATCCTCCTCGTCATCAGCAGATTGACTGTTGGTGCCGTTTTGGGCGGTGGTCATGGCCTGCCTGCCGATAGGCAGGGTCCACAGCCACATGGCCGTCACCCGGGCGTCTTCTTCCAGGCTGCCGGCGTCGCCGCCCTCAAACACCATGTTCAGCGCCTCCTGGCTGACCGCCGCCCAGACCCGCTCCAGGTAATCGCGGAGGGTCACCACGGCGCCGTCCGGCTTTTCCTCCCGGCTGTAACGGCTGAAGATTTCCAGGGCCGGGCCCAAACAGGAAAAAATAGCGTCAGCACCTACAACTCCCTCTGCCGCTAAACGTGGCATCCATTCATGAATTCGTTTTGGTAGTTCCGTTTGTACATCACGCCAATCACCAATTCGGTCCTCTGCTAAAGATCCATCAGGATTTTCCCTCGGGCGACAAACCAAGTGAATTGATGAAACAAGTGCAGCAGTCTCCTGTGCATTAAGTCTGCCTCTTCTTTCTGTATCAATCGGCCAGGAAGAAATGATTGTCCAAT
Organism: Syntrophaceae bacterium; assembly: GCA_016927935.1. Taxonomy (GTDB): domain Bacteria; phylum Desulfobacterota; class Syntrophia; order Syntrophales; family Smithellaceae; genus Smithella. Next base: position 6,407 of record JAFGLS010000019.1, on the reverse strand, counting down.
TTGAGTTTATTAATGAATTCCACATTGCTTCCCATCCACTTGTTGATTTGTGTGCAAACACAATTATACCAAGACCGCCAGGTTTAATAATTCTAAAACCTTCTTTCATAGCAATTCCCATATTTAACTCAAAATATTCTTTTGTTTTATGAGAATATGCTCCAGGGTATCTTTTAGATAGGCTAACAATCTCACTGTTTTTATCAACAAGATAGTTTGAAAATAGATTTGGATGAATTTGTGCAATTGATCTTTTAAACCAAACATAAAAAAAATCAGAAAGGTCACCATACGCAATTGCGTCATAATAAGGTGGATCTGTGAAAAAAATATTTACGTTTTCGTCAGGTAATGGATGTTTAGTTGAATCAGCAAGGATTGCAGTTCCATTCGTCTGAAATAGGGAATTTTCAATAAATTCTTCGAATACTCTTACACCTGTATCCCAATTTGCAGCAACTTTATTAAAAGGATTGGTTTCCATAAAATCCCAAACCAATGGTAGAGTCTGCCGACCAAATGTGTGCACTAAACCTCTTCCCCCCGTCACATTCAATCCACAAAGAGAAGAATTATAATCTGCAAATCTATTGATACAAATTGCAAAAACAGTTATCAAACCGTTTATGAAATCTTTTGAATACTTTCCTTCTAACTGTGGTTCTATACTGTATAATAGTTCGATAAAAGTAATTATCGATAGAAGTTGTCTATCAGTAAAAATATCACTCCATGTCTTAATCCCATATAATACAGATGAACTTAAAGCACCGGCACTACTACTATCCGGATATTTCTCATCGGGAATTAGAGAATTATCTCCTTTGTGATTCTTTATCTGCTTTGATAATTCATTTGATGCAAGTTCTAATGCTTTGAAATCATTCTCGTTTGGCAGTCTAAAAGTTCTTTTTTTTGTTTTTGGATCATCTTGTCTTACTGCAATAAGACGCGAATCCTTAGTACCACCCTTACGTTTAATTAATTGTTGTTTTACATTATGATTACTATTTGTAAAACCACAATAGAAACAGGTTGCTGTTCCTTTTTTTATTGATCCTTCTCCGATATCAGACGACTTAGCATTTTGAATTATCTCAAATTCAACTTTTTTGCTTTTAATATTTTTTACAACCTTAAATCCAGATGAGTTTTTACCGCTCTTCGAAAGCCAGAGACTTCTCATTAATGGGATTTCTACACCGCAATTTGGCCCTTCACATTTTATAGTCCTTACAAACAAATATGCGATAGGTTGATTATCGTTTTCATCGTTTGGCAATATGGCCAGTGGCGGTTTCCGGGCTTCGTCCTTATCCGCCGTTACAAATCTTGATGCGGGGCAGAACGATTCAAACTTCCACATCTTCCGCCATTGGCTATATTGCGTGTTGTGCGTTCGCCATTAATCGCTATTTGTTAGCCAATTGATTATTATACCCGCTAATTCCGACCTGACTTTATTGAATGAATGATCATCCTGAAATGCTACAATGGTGACTTTGTCCGCATTTTCTTTTTGAAGCGCCCGGTATAGTGGCAGCATGTGATGATCCATCGTAACATTCACATCATCCCAGCCGCCAATCAGTAAAATATTTTTTGATGAAAGAAGCGAAGCGCATTTTCTAAGGTCGTAGGTTGAGTCTGCACCAGCAAAGGATTCTTCCTTAACATCTTTCGGCTTTCCTCCCCCAGAAAAGCGAACCGGACCCTGCGGGTCGGTTAATTGTTCGAATATTTTGTCAATCATTTGTTTAAATTCTTCGTTGCGGAAATACTCCCGAAAAAATTCTCCGTGATCGGTCCCGGCTATGGAAAACACATTTGTAATTTCCGGATGATTGGCTGCGTATGTTAATGCCATTCCGCCGCCGTAACTGTAGCCGCCCAAAATTATTTCGGTTGTATCGATCCGGAATTTCTCAACATTGGCGGGATGCTGGGCGAAATCATAAGCGGCTTTTATATCCTTTTGCGTGTTATCGAAGCTGAAAAGCCCGTCGCTTTGATAAGTACCGCTGTAATTGAAGGTCAGCGCATTGATACCCGATTCCGATAATTTTTGCCCTACGCCAAGCACATCGATTTCATTTCCCGGAAATCCGTGAAGTAAAATTACCGTTGTGATAGGTCCTGCACCTTCAGCCGGGTAAAAATTTCCTTTCAATTTTATTTCATCACGAGTGATTGTAATGTCGCGGGATGTATTTTCCTGAGCAAGAGTAAGACCTGATATAAGAATACTAAGAGTAAGTATCAATACAAAAGTTTTTATGTTTTTCATGACATTGCCCTTTAATTTAAATTAATCAGAAATCCTTTATATGGTGACGCACAACGGTTTGCGTATATGACTTGTGGCGGTTTGCAAAGCACTTTCTTGTACGCTTGCACCAAACTTACTAAAAAGCCCAAAACTTGAATTTACCAATTTATCCGCCATAAGTTATATACGCTGTTGTATGCAGTGCATTTACATATTTTATTAATATATCCATAATTTCAAACCAATAATTCCCCAGTAACCTAAATATAAAGTCATTCCAATATTGACCATTGACAATAAAATCGCAAAATTGCGGTCGAATTTGCTCATCGTTTTCTTAATATTCATAAAAACAATGAATAAGCTTACAACAGATAATCCTGCATAAAGCAAAGTAGAATAATAAAAAACAATATTTGGAACGGTTTTCATACCCAATTCCAGCATTGAAGGTTGAGCAGTAATGAAAGGAACTATACCTGAAACAAGCGATAATACTGTGAGTAAAGGTATAAGCCTCATCCATATGTACTTTAAGTAGTTCCCTTTTTTAGTTAATCTCTTATAAAAATAAACAGGAAGCCAGAAAAGCGCATATACTATCGACAACATCATAATAATGAAAGCACCAAAAACCAGTATGCGATAAACAACCGGTTTCCAACCCGGAATTTTTTCAAAATATGAACTCCCTGATGCAAGAGCCATTTCTCCATTCCCAATGCTGAAAAATGCATAAGTTGCTTCCGGGTCTTTTTCTCTTCTAAATGTATTTGGTGAAACCGGAAAAAACGGTCTTTTTTCACCCCCAAAATATTTTAAGTAAAGTGTATCACTTTCCCGGAAGACCTTTAAGCCCCCTGAAAGTTTTTCCCCAAATTCCATAATCCGCATTCTGGAATTACGCGGTTCATAATAACCACAATACTTTACTGCTTCTTCTGCCGAAAGTTGAAATGTTGGTAAGAAAGATGAAGCTGCTGTAATAGAACTCATATAATCCCAAACAAGAGAAAAAACATCGTCACTAAACCTGGTATCAAAGGAGTTTTGCAAAATCACAAAGCCCAGTCCGTGATCAATATTAAAATAATATTCGGAAACAAATCCCGGGACAGCACCGCTATGCCCCAACCATTTAATTCCATTCCTATACCTGGTTCCAATACCAAAACTATAACCTGATTCCAACCCAACTTGACTAACTAATGTTGAAGAAGGTTTTCCGATTTTATCAAATTGTTTTTCACTGATTATTTCCTGTTGTTCGATATATACTTCATTAAGCAAGAATTGAACAAAAAGCGCCATTTCTTCAATTGATGAATTCAATGCGCCAGCAGGTTCATCATAATCATAATAAATTGGTAATGCCTTATTTTCATTCCCATAACCAACAGCTTTGATCTTCTGACATTCTGAAGAACATCCAATAGAAGCAGTTTCCATACCTAACGGCTCTAACAATGCTTGTTTCATAAAATCCTGGTAAGGTTGTCCGCTTATTTTTTCCAGAATATATCCGGCTAATGTAAAACCGGGACTAGAATATGAGAACCGTGTGCCGGGTCTCCATCGAACTTCACGCAAATGTGCTTTTTCACCAAGAGCTTGTTCAATAGTTAATACTGGTTTTTCGAAGTAAAACCAATTTAAATGCGAATCTTCAAATCCTGAAGTGTGTTCAAGTAAATGAATAATCCTGACAGGATCCGTTGCTTCCCAGGGATTATCGATCTTAATTTCCGGAGCAATTTCTTTTACAGGTGTATTCAGTTCTATCTTCCCTTCATTAAGAAGTCTAAGGAAAGCAAGTCCTGTAAAACTCTTGGTGCATGAACCAATACAAAAAAGTGTGTTTTTTGTTACCGGTTTTCGGTTTTCCAGATTGGCAAATCCAAATGTTTCAATCCATAGAATAGAGTCTGAAGATACAATTGCTATTGCAGCCCCTGGAATATTATTTTCACTGATAGTACTATCAATTTTTGTTTTTAACTCGTTAAATGATAAAGATGGAATGAAATTATTACTGTTTTCTTGAGAAAAAACCAAGGTTAAAGATGGTAATAAAATACCAATTAACAGTAAAAAAACTCTATGTTTGATCTTCGTCATATCAATAGTCTTTCTGAATTATTGTTAATCTACTCTTTCGGCATTGCATACAACGTTTGTGTATATTCATTGTTGTTACACCGCCAATCTGGAGGGCTAACAACAATTGTTGATATATTTCTTTTACCAGGTGCACACCTCTTTATTCAAAAAATTCATCCACTGGGTTTTTAATATTACCAATCGCCTTTTTGGAAACATGAGTATAAATCTCAGTTGTTTTTGTGCTTTTATGCCCAAGTAACTCTTGAATATACCTTAAGTCTGTTCCTTGTTCAAGTAAATGTGTGGCAAAACTATGTCTCAACATGTGTGGCGTAACGTTTTTATGTATTCCCGCTTTTTGTGCCGCGGTTTTCAGAATTTTTGCAATGCTCGTTGGTGAATATTTCCCGCCCTTTGCTCCTTCAAAAAGATATTTATTGGGCTTATACTCTTTGTAATATTTTCTTAATATCAGAAGAGCCTTTTCAGATAATAAGGACACCCTGTCTTTGTTACCTTTAGCTCCAATAATATTGATAACCATCCTTTCGGAGTCAATATCAGAAACCCTTAAATCAATTACTTCGCTTCGTCTCAATCCTGCTGAATATATCAACATCAAAATGGAGCGGTGTTTTATATTGCCACATGAGATAAGTATTTTCTTCACTTCGGTTTTACTCAACACTTTTGGTAGTTTGTACTCCCTATTGGGACGATGTAGCTCATAATATTGTTTGTTTCTGCCAAGTACTTTTTCATAAAAGAATTTAATGGCATTTATTCGCTGGTTCTGCTGACTGATAGAAATGTTTTTTGACTGTATCAGATTTAACAGGTATTTGTTTATCTGTTCGTTAGTGAGCCCTTCTAATTTCTCGTTTTGGAAATGAGTGCTAAAATCCTTGAAATAATTGCAATAGATTCTTTGAGTATTATTGCTGTATCTCTTTTGAATTAGTAACCCTTTATATTTTTCCCACATTGCATCCATTGGGTATCTCTTTGTTTTTACAAACCTAACGATCTGCATCAGTCGATTTTACAGCAGGAGACTAACCTGATTACTGGCCAAAAACCTGAACCAAAAAGCACTGAAAAACCAGAAAAACCACTAGCTGTAAAATTCGGCTGTATGCTATTGTTGTTATGTGTTCTTTTTATGATTAAAGCTGATGCCGTTAACAAACATTTCATTTTGAATTGAAGAGCCAAGATTTATCATATAATCTTGATATACAGTCTATTATTTTTCAGAATATTTAAATGCATCAAAGTCTGGCCGACCTACTGCTTCAGATAATAAAATCCACTGTATAATTGTTACTACGACGGCAATTTTTACCAGCCAGTTAAAACCTTCCCCGAAACGAAAGAATATGAACGTAACAGGGAATAGAATAGCGGCAACGCCAAATGCTTTCCAATCAAGTTGATTCCACTTAAAAGTTGGTACTAAGCTGTGTCCGCGAATTTCTTGTATCACTAAAATGATAGCGAGAATAGAAAAAGCTGCAAGTGGAACCACGAGCCAGATAAAATCCGGGCTAATACCCCAAGTACCAAAAGATATTTTGGCGTTAGATTGCATGCTACTATAAATAAAAACGCCTGTAATGACCAGGTGCCTACCGATGAGTAAAATATGATAAATCGGTCTGAATTTACCTCTACCTTCAAGATAAAAAAGAAACAGAGCAATTAATACAATGAGAGGTGGAAGCCAAAAATCTCCTATTATCCCTTCTCCACCGACATTAAAAATTCTCCAGCTAGAGATTTCCGGCTTCAGAAGTAATCGCATTGAAGAAGTCCAAAAAAAGTTGTGGTTAATACTGTCCAAATCAATACTATTCCACACAGATTTATTCTTTTTGCTGCGATAGTAATTCTCCTTAATTGCCTGGGATTCGTTTTATTTTAATACAACTGCATTTTTACACTTTTAGGCTGAAAATAGTAGGAAAAAAAGAAAATGGCTCTTACCTTATTAATAAACTACAAGTTAAACAAAATAAACCAACCCCGTTGTAGC
>JAFGLS010000154.1 GCA_016927935.1 Syntrophaceae bacterium | reverse complement strand
TTACCCGACTTCGGTAACATCTTTTATGAGGCAACGTTGCGTATCCGATTCCTTCTCTCGGTAACATTTATTTATGAGGCAACAGGTCAATTATTTTAAGAAGAATATCAAATTTTTTCAGGCCGTATTAAATTCCGACGTAAATTTTATTTTTTCGACAATCTTAATCAATATCAATTTCATAATTACTTTTTTTTATTTGCAAATACAAAGCATTATGCAATACTAACAACATCTTCATGCTCATTACTATCCCAATATTTAGGAGTACAAATATGAAAAAATCTTATGTTTTATCTCTTGATCAGGGAACCACCAGTTCACGCGCCATTCTATACGACAGTAAAGGAAATGTTGTAGAAACAGCTCAAAAAGAATTCCCTCAAATTTATCCGAAAGCCGGATGGGTGGAACATGATCCGATGGAAATATGGGGGTCGCAAAGCGGCGTAGTCAGTGAAGTTCTGGCAACTACTGCTGTGTTGCCGGAAGAAATAGCCGCCATCGGCATAACCAACCAAAGGGAGACAACCGTTGTCTGGGAAAGGAAAACGGGAAAACCGGTTTACAACGCAATAGTCTGGCAATGCCGCCGTACCGCGGAAATATGCGATGAACTCAAAGCCAGTGGCCTGGAAAATTACATAAGAGAAAATACCGGATTGGTGCCGGATGCTTATTTTTCCGGAACCAAAATAAAATGGATATTGGATAACGTGGAGGGAGCCAGAAAAAAAGCGCAAAATGGCGAGCTTCTCTTCGGCAATATTGACACATGGTTAATCTGGAATCTGACGAAAGGAAAAGTGCACGTCACCGATTACAGCAATGCATCCCGCACAATGCTTTATAATATCAAAGACCTCAAATGGGATAAAAAAATTTTAAAAGAACTCGACATACCCGCAGCAATGCTGCCGGAAGTAAAGCCTTCCAGTGCGGTTTATGGCCATACAGATGCCCGGCTATTCGGAACGGAAATACCCATCGCCGGAGACGCGGGCGATCAGCAGGCGGCTCTTTTCGGACAAGCCTGCTATTCTCCCGGAATGGTTAAAAACACATACGGCACCGGTTGTTTTATTCTGATGCTGACCGGTGAAAAGTTTGTTCATTCAAAAAGCGGTCTTTTGACCACCATCGCCTGGGGAATAAATGGTAAGGTTGAATACGCTTTAGAGGGAAGTATTTTTGTCGCCGGTGCTGCGGTGCAATGGCTGCGCGACAGCATGAAACTTATCTATGACGCAAAAGACAGCGAATATTTTGCGTCAAGAGTTGAAGATTCTCTCGGCATTTATGTTGTGCCAGCATTTGTAGGACTGGGCGCTCCCTACTGGGATATGTACGCGCGCGGCGCCATTGTAGGGCTGACCCGTGGAACAACAAGAAATCATATTATACGGGCGACATTGGAATCCATTGCCTACCAGACCCGTGACGTTCTGGAACTGATGCGCAATGAATGCGGACTCCGTTTACACGAACTACGCGTGGACGGCGGCGCCTGTGCCAACAATTTCATTATGCAATTCCAGTCGGATATTCTGGGCGTCCCCGTGGAGCGGCCGGAAATTATTGAAACGACAGCGATGGGCGCGGCTTATTTAGCGGGCCTCGCTGTCGGTTTTTGGAAGGATCAATCTATGATCGCAAAAAGACGTAAGATTAATCGCGTTTTTAATCCGGTAATGAGTGAGGATAAACGTAATAAACTATACGAAAACTGGAAAAAAGCAGTTAAACGAGCCATGAGTTGGGAAGAAGAAAAATAAAAAAAGTTTTATGTTCTACTTTCAAAGTTGAAAGGTCAGCTTACAGTTAATGATTAAAACGGATGTAATTATAATCGGCGGCGGAGCCACCGGCTGCGGCATTGCCAGGGATCTGGCTCTACGCGGCATTCCCCATTGTCTTGTCGAAAAAGGAGATTTGGCGGCAGGAGCCACCGGTGCCTGTCACGGTCTTCTGCACAGCGGAAGCAGATATGCGGTTACCGACACGGTAACTGCCCATGAATGTTACGAAGAAAATCTTATTCTCCGAAGAATAGGCAGAAAATGCGTGGAAGAAACGGGGGGATTATTTGTTCGCCTGCCCGGTGATTCCAAACGTTTCCGTGAAATATTTCTCCGACGCTGTGAAGAAGCCGGAATTCCCGTAGAAGTCATTTCTTCAACCCGGGCTATTGATCTTGTCCCCAATTTGAATCCGGAAATCGAGGAAGCGATAAAGGTTCCCGACTGCTCCATTGATCCGTTTCGTCTTTGCCTGCTCAATATCCGAACATCTGAACTTCGTGGTGGAACTATCTTTACCCGGCATAAAGTTGTGGAAATTATTAAATCACATGGCCGCTGTACGGGCATCAAAGCCATAGATCAGGCAACGGGAGAAGTCAGGGAAATTCACGCCAATATTATCGTTAACGCTACAGGTGCATGGGCTAACATGATTGCATCACTCGCCAGTTCTGAAGTTTCCATGACTCTGGTCAAAGGATCACTGGTAATCACCAATCACCGCCTGACCAATATGGTAATCAACAGACTCAGACAGCCGTCCGATGGCGACATAGTGGTTCCCAATGAGGCTGTTTGCCTGGCCGGAACCACATCACTTGCAGTAGAAGATCCGGATAAAATAAACATTGAATCCCGGGAGGTGGACACCATTATCAGTGAAGCCGGACGGATGATTCCCCATTTTAATAATACGCGCATTATCCGTGCTTTCTCCGGCGTTCGGCCGCTGCTCAAATCCAAGAAAATGAACAGCCATGAAATCTCCCGCGGTTTCCAAATCATAGATCATGAAAACGGAATGTACAGCATCGTTGGAGGCAAGTTGTCCACTTTTCGGCTGATGGCGGAAAAAATAGTTGATACCATAATGGCTTATTTTAATCTGAAAAAATCCTGCGAAACTGCGGAAATTCCTCTTGATGGACAGGAGGAATTGAGCGGATATCCTTTGGCCAAAAGGCTCATAGACATGAAAAATATCGTATGCGAATGCGAACTTGTTACCAGAAACGAAGTGGAAAGAATTATCAAAAAAACCGGAACAAGAAATGTAGGGGACATCCAGCATAGAACACGCCTGGGCATGGGGCCTTGTCAGGGCGGTTTCTGCACTTTCCGCGCACTCGGCATTATGAATGATTTGAACATTATATCTCCGGAACAGTCTATGGAAATGCTACGCGATTTTCTCCAACGTCGCTACAAAGGGATAAGACACGCCCTATGGGGGGATCAACTTCGTGAAGAACAGCTGGTGGAATACATTTACCTTGGTATTCTGGCAATGGAGAAACCCAAATGAGCGTTACCGAATATGACGTTGTCATCATAGGAGCCGGTGTAACCGGATTGACAGCCGGAGCACTTCTCGCCGAACGCAGCTTAAAAGTCGCGCTGGTCACCAGAGGAGAACCGACCGCCTGTCTTTCCACCGGCTGTGTTGATGTTTGTTCCCATAATGATAATCCTATTCTCGGCATCAGGGAACTTCCGCCGGAACATCCTTTCCGTCTGGTTTCTGAAAAAACAGTCAGAGAGTCATTGGATTATTTTCAAGCGGCCATGAAGGATATAGGAGTTCCCTATATCGGCTCTTGCGAAAAAAACCGCTCTGTCATTTCTGCTCTGGGAACGTTAAAGGTTTCCTGCCTCGTCCCTTCCACAATGGAAGCGGCACCACAGGACACAGATGAAAGTATCCACATCATAACCTTCCAGGGACTAAAAGATTTTTATCCCGGCTACATCTTATCACGCCGTAAGAGTACCGGATTTTCGGTATATGATGCCGGCGTTGACAGCACCATGAGTATTGCGGCCCGATTTGAAGAAAAAGACTTTTTGGAAAAATTTATAATCTGGCTGGAAAAACTGAATATTAACGAAACAAAGATCGCTTTCCCTGCCGTTCTCGGCCTGGAATCGGCAGCTAAAATTGTCAACACCCTGACAACCATTATGGAGAAACCGGTCTTTGAAATACCGACCATTCCACCTTCCATGCCCGGCAGAAGATTGTTTAATGCACTGAAAAAAAACTTCCGTAAAAAAGGTGGGGCTATTTACTGGGCATGGCCGGTTGCGGGAATAGAAAAATCGGACAATCTGATTGAAGCTGTTACGACACATTCCCCGGGAAGGCCTAACAGCATCAACGCCAAAGCATTTATTCTGGGCACCGGTTCATTTGTTGGCGGGGGACTGACAGCTACGCGTGAAACCATTGTAGAAAATGTGTTTAATCTGCCCGTGCATGTTCCCGGTACGCGTGAAACATGGTTTGATAATGATTATTTTTCTCTAAATCACGGGATCGGCAAAGCAGGCATCATCGTTGATCAATCCATGCGTCCGGTCAATGTGCCGTGGAAAAATATTTTTGTCTGCGGTGGAATTTTGGCCGAAACGGAGATACTGAAAAACGGCTGTGGCCACGGTCTGGCACTGGCTACTGCCCATGTTGCGGCACAATCCTGCGCGGAGTACCTGTCTCATGAATTATGAACACTGCATACGCTGCACAATCTGCGTAGAAAATTGCCCCATATTCCGGGTGAATACGGAATTTCCGGGACCAAAACAGGCAGGACCTGATGCTCAACGTTTCCGTTCTGACAGGGAAAAAGCGCAAGACGATTGGGTTCTTCTATGCAGTCAGTGCAAACGCTGTGAAATGGCGTGTCCCTGCGGCGTAGAGCCGGCACAAATAATTCTACAAGAACAGCAAAGGTATGGCAAGGAACACCCCCAAACACCGGCGAATCTGCTTTTTGCCAACAACTATTATTTGAGCGTTCTCGGCTCTCTGACCGCTCCCCTTGCCAATTTTATCGCCTCAACCAAAATGGGAGAAAGGGTTTTTCAGGCAATGGGAATTTCCACTCACGTTGCCTTTCCCCAATTTCGTTTCCGTACAATGAGCAAAGAGAAAAAAAGTCTTAATAGAAGCATAAAGAAAGTCGCTTTCTTTTACGGATGTTTCATCAATTTTTACCGCCCCGACATCGGCAGAAAAATTGTCCATATGCTTGCCGGATTAAACGTGGATGTTGTTCTGCCACGCCAGTGGTGTTGCGGACTGCCCGCACTGGGCAACGGCAACTTGTCTCTGGCTAGGTACTTCGCACAAAAAAACGCCGAATCACTATCAAATTATATAGATGCAGGCTATGATGTGATATATTCCTGCACTTCCTGCGGACTTTGTCTTTTGCATGATTATACCGGTATTCTGGAAATACCAGCGGGTAAAAAAATTGCCGAAAACTGCTACAATTTGCACGAGTATATCATCAAGCTGATCAATGAAGGATATGTCAAACCTGAATTTGCCGAAGTGCCGCGTAAGTTGGCCTATCACATCCCCTGCCATCTGCGGGCTTTGAATATCGGTTATCCCGCTCAAAAACTCATGGCGATGATCCCCCGTCTGAAGTGTGAAATTCTTGATGACGCCTGCTGTGGACTTTCCGGCACTTACGGATTTAAAAAAGAAAACTCTTTTTCATCAATTCAGATCGGCAGGCATGCTGTATCTCTGATTAAACAAACAGGCGCTGAAAATATCGTCGCCGACTGCGGTTCCTGCAGAATACAATTAAGCAGTCTGTCTGACATGCCCGCCCTTGATCCGGCTGAAATACTCTGTGAATCTCTGGGAATCACCGACCAAAAATAATCTTATCAATAACATCTGTGCGCAATTTGCTATTTTCATGATAATTGTTTGCTTCTTCCTATGATCAAGATTGTCTGTTAGTAGCAAATAGAAAAGTCCTATTTTGTAGCACGTGATTTGTCCGCCTGTTGCCTCATAAATAAATGTTACCGAGAGAAGGAAGCGGATAGCAAACGTTGCCTCATAAAAAATGTTACCGAAGCCGGGT
>JAFGLS010000153.1 GCA_016927935.1 Syntrophaceae bacterium | reverse complement strand
ATGTTCGATCTCCGGCGCAGGTTCGCAATCCTTAATCCCCTGTTGGATGCTGAGTATGGCTCCGCTACATTCATCAATTCTAACAGCGCGGAAGAATTTAGAATAATGGTTTCGACAACAGGACTACTGATCAGAAAGGCCGGGAAAAAATCCAGTCAATAATCATAAAAAATTCCGCGGGGACATCATACTAATTAATATTGTAGGCAGCAATATGAATATAAAAAATAGTCTTCTGCCGATTCATCCGGGTGAATTTTTAAAAGAGATTCTTGATGATTTGGGTATTTCTCAAACCGGTTTTGTCCATGCCATAGGTCTTTCGCCTATGCTAATATCTCATATCGTCAAAGGCAAGCGGCCGGTAAATGCCGAATTGGCGCTTTTGTTCGGCAAAGCATTTAGCCTGTCACCGCAATACTGGATTAATTTGCAGACAGCCTACGATCTGAAAAATGCGGAAAAAGGCATACGGCGCAAGCTTGCCGGCATCCATGAACTTACACACATATAAAAAAAGATTAGGTCACGTAGTGGCAAGCTAAAATGGACTAGCAATCTGGATAAAATGAGATCATACAAATAAATTAGGTACTATGACCGACTCCTTAAAACAATCCATCAAAAAATTCTTACGGCCGCAGGTTAATGCAGTAGGTTTCGCGCCAGTAGAGCGCTTTGCCGAAGCGCCCCAGGCGCATCATCCCGCGCGTATATGCAAAGACGCAAAGACAGTTATTGTCATCGGCATACCTGTTCCGCAGGGAATTCTGCACTCGCCGGATTACAGTCTTTACATGGTACACAGAACTTATCACAGTGTCTATACCCGTCTCGATCATATAGCGCTGGAGCTAAGCAACTTCATTGAAGCAAAGGGAGATTATCTCTCCGTTCCCATTCCCAGCTACGCCCCGATGGTTTTTCATGAACTGGAACCGTGGGGCATTATGTCTCTGAAACACGCGGCAGTAAATGCGGGCTTGGGACGATTTGGACGCTCCGGCCAAGTTTATCATCCTCAATACGGCTCTTTATTACGTTTGGCTGCCGTTGTCACCAGCGCGGCAATTCCCGGCGATAAGCTGCTATCTGCGGATATGCCCTGCCCAAGCAAATGTTTTGCCTGTGCTAAAGCTTGTCCGGCTAAAGCGTTTGACGAAAACAGCCATTTTAATAAAATGATTTGCCTTGGCCATACGGTAAAGCATGCCATTTATCCTCTGGCGCTGCGTTCTGAAGAAGGCCTGAAAAAAATAGAACGGGTAATCAACACGGCCGGACACAACTACTGGATTGATTGTGACGAATGTCTGAAGGTGTGCCCCTTGAACAAAAAGAAAGGTCGGAAAAAAGTCTCATAGAAATTTCGACTTTCAGGAAAAAGTATAACTAATTACCGGCAATATCTACATTAACCCTATTACAAAAAAATGGTGGATGAAGAATTACATCCACCGTTTTCACCATCCACCATCCTCTATCCACCATTCACTCTTTCACCCCTTCTTTTCTGCCACGGCTTTGTCTTCCACCGCTGGTGGAACCAGAAATATTGCTCGGGATATTCGCGAATAACTTCTTCCACGATTTTTGCAAAACGCTGAGTATTGGTCACTAAGTCTGCTTGATAATTACCAGTACAAACAACATCAATGGCTGGTTTTATGATAAATTTATATTTTCCCGATTTCTGTCTGGCCATAAAAATGGGAAGACAAGGAGCACCGGAGCGTATAGCCATTACCGCCAATCCCACGCCTGTGCAGGCGGGACGCCCGAAAAAATCCACAAAAACACCTTCTCTTTTGGAAACGTTCTGATCACTGAGAACGCCGATTAAGTGATTCTCCTTCAATAATTCCATAATCTTTTTTCCTGATCCCCCTTTGGGTATCAAAGTATTCCCCTGAATGGTCCGCACGTATTCAACCATATTATCAATGACCGGATTATCCAGCGGCCGGTAGACGATATCAACCGATTGGAGATACACTGGAACAGCAATAGTCATCAACTCCCAGTTGCCGAAATGAGCAACGATAGTGAGAAGACCTTTCCCTTGGGCAACAGCCATCTGATAATTTTTCAAACCTTCCACCTCAACCCGTTGATGAATGTTTTCTTTGTTAATATAAGGCAGGTCGAAAAATTCAGCGGCCACAATGGCAAAATGGCGGTAAACTCCTTTTGTAATTCTAATGATTTCCTTCGTTTCTTTTTCAGGAAAAGAACGCATCAAGTTGTGGATGGTTATGATACGGTTTTTTGTACCGAAATGATAAAAAAGAAAAAAAATGGTTAAAAAAAATCCCTTGCGCACGCTTCGGGGAATACAATGAAAAACAAAGAGCAATATCTGAGTAGTTTTTGTTTTTTCTACAGGCATAAAGCAATTAACCTTTTATACAGGAAATTGATTTCAGTCTTGCCACTTTTTTGGCAATGCCAGCGTCGTGCATTACCTGCACAACGTCTTGCAAATTTTTATAGGCTTCCGGCATTTCTTCACTGAGCGTGCCTTTGGATCCGGCCATCACCAAAACACCTTTGTCGGCCAGCTCACGGGCAATCGAACGTCCCTTGCTGGATTTTATTGCTTGCGACCGGCTCATCACCCGGCCGGCTCCATGACAAGCGCTGCCGAATGTTTCTGACATCGCCTTTTCCTGTCCTACCAAAACATAAGAACCGCTTCCCATATCACCCGGAATGAGCACCGGCTGACCGACTTTTTTATAGTGTTCAGGCAAAGCTTCATGACCGGCTGGAAATGCGCGTGTTGCGCCTTTGCGGTGAACACAAAGTTTTTTCATTTTTCCACCAATGCTAAACTCTTCCATCTTGGCAATGTTATGACAAACATCGTAAACCAGCTTTAATCCCAGTTCTCTTGGCGCCATACGCAAAGTTTTTTCAAATACTTCCCTCGTGCGTTGCATCAGTATTTGCCGATTTGCCCAGGCATAATTTGCTCCGCAAGCCATGGCTGTCAGATAATTTTTCCCCCTTGCCGAATCAAGATAAGCGCAGGCCAGTTGTCTGTCCGGCAGTACAATACCTGTTTCGTGCGCATGTTTAATCATCAACGCCAGATAATCATCGCAAATCTGATAACCTAATCCCCGCGAACCGGTATGAATCATGACGGCAACCTGCCCTTTGTGCAAGCCGAAAGTTTTTGCCGCTGCTTCATCAAATATTTCCTGCACAACTTCAATTTCCAGAAAATGATTGCCGGAACCCAGTGTTCCTAATTGCTGTTTGCCCCGCTCCAACGCGCGCTCTGAAACCTGTTCGAAATCAGCGCCTTTTATCGCGCCTCCATCTTCTGTCGTTTCCAGATCTTCCGGTGAACCGAATCCGGCTTTTACCGCCCAACCAGCGCCTTCTTCCAGAACCTTCTTCTGATCTTTGCCCGACAATTTTATTGAACCGGTGGAACCAACACCGGAAGGTATATGCCGATATAATGCGTTGGTTAAATCACTGAGCTTATCTTTTATATCCTGCATAGATAATTTTGTAACAATCAAACGGCAACCGCAGTTGATATCATAGCCAACGCCGCCCGGAGAGATAATGCCGCCCTCCAGTTCGAAAGCCGCTACACCGCCGATGGGAAATCCATAACCCCAGTGGACATCAGGCATAGCCAGTGAATAATTAACAATACCGGGTAAATGTGCTACGTTGGCAACCTGCTTTGCGCTTTCATCATTTTTGAGCAGATTATAAATTTTTTCATTGGCGTAGATAATCCCCGGCACGCGCATTGAACCTGTCTGCGGCAGAAGCCAGCGGTTGTCATCTATTTTTTCCAGTTTTATTTCCGACATAACAGATTCTCTTAAAATTAATGTCCTCCGCTGGCGGAGATGTCCCGATACTAATCGGAACGGAGGTGGACATAATGCACTTCATGCGTAATTGAGCAAAATTAAGCCTGTTTTAAAAAACTTCCACCCCCTGCCCCCGCCAGCGGGGGACATTATTCATTACGCAGAACTTATCTTTGTCCTTACGAGCCGTCTCTCAGATGGCGTGGCAATCTAATCTTTTTAATATTTATTGAGATTGCTTCTCTCGCAAAGACATTCTATCACACATCAAAAATGATTCTAGCTTTCCAACCTAATTTTTTTTTCTTAACGCTCAAGCCGGAATAGGTTACCGCCTTAATCTCGGTTTTAATCGTATACTTTATTTTATTGAACGGCTCTCCAGCCAACCGCGCCGTGAGCTTTTTATTGCTGAACATCTTTATTTCGCAGTCATACGTAACAAAACTCTCTCCATTGAACAAATAAAGAATCTCCCGCAAAAAATTAATCAGCAAATCAGCCGCCTGTTGCCTCATAAATAAATGTTACCGAGAGAAGGAAGCGGATAGCAAACGTTGCCTCATAAAAAATGTTACCGAAGCCGGGT
>JAFGLS010000152.1 GCA_016927935.1 Syntrophaceae bacterium | reverse complement strand
TTGAGTAAACTCATATACCACCTCCAGCACCTTAAAATTACTTCGAACCCCGAAATACTGGTAAAACCCCCGGAGTTTGCTGCTTAAATAACTGTTAAATAATAAAGTTTACAAATATTGCTTTAAGGGCCGATGCTATAATTCCATTCACCATGAAACTTGTGCGGCTTGATATTTATCTTCTTCAGTTCCTCATCAGTCACCTTGACCTTGAGGGGATACCGCTTTTTATCGAGTTGTGCCTTCACCTCAAGCCCGGTTTCCGTGGTAGTTTGCCCGATAAGTTTTACAATGACCTCGTGGCTGACAAGCGGTCGTCCACGCCAGTTCATGCTGATGTGGGAAAAGAGCCGATGCTCGATTTTATTCCATTTGCTGGTTCCAGGCGGGAAATGGCATATGGATATTGTAAGGCCCGTTTCCTGAGCGAATTTCTGCAATTCGACTTTCCACAAACGAACACGGTAGCCGTTGCTGCCGCCGCCATCCGCACAAATCAGCAAATCCGAGGCCTTCGGGTACAAAGGACGCCCCATTCCATACCACCATCGTCGGATGCTTGCGACTGCAAAACTGGCGGTGTCATGATCCGTCCCGACATTCACCCATCCCATGTTTTTCCCTATATCATAAATGCCATAGGGGATCGCCTTGGATCTATTCGGACCGCCGAAATCATAAACCTCGACTTGCTCCGGACACCCTTCCGGCTGCCATTCCTTGCCGCCGTTTTTAAAGTTGCCGACAAGTTCTTTTTTCTTGGTATCCACCGATATAACCGGTTGATCACGATTCAAAAAGGATTTAACTCGTTTGTTGATAAAGTGAAACTGGGCATCGCGGTCTGGGTGGCTTTCGCCTTCAAGATTTTTTGCGTTGGCTTGCAGGCTGTAGTCCAATTGATGCAGCAGTTCAGCAACACTGACATGACTTATCGAATAGCCTTTTCGCGCCAGAGCCTTGGACAACTGCCGCGTGCTTTTGCATGTCCACCTCAGCGGTGTGCGTGGATCGCCCCGGGTTATTGGATCAACAATAGCTTCCAGCTTTTCCACAATATCCGGCTGGTATTCGGTAATGTCCTTGCGGCCTCCTCCGGGCTTTCGGATTCTTTCGGCTTCGATAGTCTTTTCCTCGATTTCACCGAGTGCCTTATGAATTGTCACCCTGGAAATTCCTGAAGCCTTGGCGACCTTGGACACGCCTCCCCATCCCAACGCCTTGGCCTCTGCCGCCAGAAGCAGACGGCGTTGTTTTTCGCTAAGGTGAGGCAACATGATAGCCAATTTTTCTTTGAGATTATGTTCTGTTTCCATGAGAACATGGATAACTCATTTTTACTTAATTGTAAATGTTATTTTTTAACAGTCCCTAAGACCTGAAAATATTCTCCCGATGGTATTTCATATATTTTTTTTGTTTACTGTTTAATTTAACAGACATTTTATCAGTCACACCTAATCTTTTTCTGTTTTCTTCACAAAGGAATTTCGATATTGAAATTTCGCCTTTATCGTTAAAGGTTATAAAACCATTATCAAACAGCCTGTCAATATTCGGTGACAGCAGTAATCCGTTATATTTGTCCAGTCTTTCATTATTATCGCTTTCTCTCCACGGCTTTATATGCGAAGCAATCAGAATTCCGATTTCATCGCATCCTGTAACAGCACAAACTCCATTCCAGTAATTAATAATCTGAGCCCGAAAGTTACCCTGCCCTATTCTGGCTTTTGTCAACAGCTTTTTTTCAGTATCTGTCAAATTTTCATTTCTATTTATATCTTCTATGTCTTCAATCAAAAATTCATCATCTGCGCAGAAGTTGATCTTACATGCTTTAATTGCTCTTATTATCCTTACGAAATCACTTTGATTAAAATCGCTTATAGAGCAAACTCTTATCCAATCTCTTCCGTTTATTTTTATAATGTCATCTTTTAATTTTTCTTTGATAATCTGTGAGAAATTTTCAGGAACGCTTCTATGGTAAAAACCATTAACAGCACGCAGAAGATAATATTTTTCATTCTCTCTTGACACTCTCCCAAATGGGAGTCTTCCATGATATTCCAAAGGGATTCCGATTTCCATAAGATTTGTCAACTCTTCGTGATATACATATTTAATAAAAATGTGGTGGCGTAAAGGACCATTCCCTTTGGCTCCTTTAGTATTAGCAATACTATAACAATAGAACTCACCATTATTTATCTTTATTGAAACGGTGATATTGTCTCCTAAGTCATTTTCTTTTTGGCTTAGAGAAGCGCTTTCTAAGTTTTGCCAAAATAATTCTATAGCGTTATCTAACTCTTCCATATCAGTTACTATTTCCATATTTTTCTCCTATGAAAGCCAAAACTTTTGTCTAACAAATTGACAACAAATAAGCATATATTCTTTTATTACATGTAGTTATGGTTCTCTATGGTTTCTCCCTGTTTTTTTCAGGGTGAAAGTTGAATTGTATGCGGGTCAGTTGTTAAAATATCTTGGCAAAGAAATATTTTATGACAACCCAAAAAACCCGCATACAATATGAAAAATCCAATCTTGAAAATCGTTAAGTGGTTCTGTCGTCAATTAACCTTCAATGAGCTTGCTTCCGCCGTTGTTATCTTTCATGAGGTCTTGAACAACGCCAGATCGGATATCGTTCTGAAGCCTCTTGAAAAACCGCCTCATTATCGGGAATTTCGTGTCGATACTTTTCCTCCCCTGCTTGGTTCTGAGCTTAATGCAAAGGAAGAGGATCTCGATTGGTGCGAACTGCAAAAAAAGCATGAACATAGCACCGGTAAAAAAATCTCCCCGATCAAACGCAAGCGCGGCAAGGCGCCTCCGGTTGATTGCAGGTGCGCTGTCTGCAATGCCCCTCGAAAATTCCTCTATCTGAACAACGGCAAGCTATCGTCCCAAGTGCTGTGCAAAAT
>JAFGLS010000151.1 GCA_016927935.1 Syntrophaceae bacterium | reverse complement strand
TTGTCTGAGAGAGATCGGATGGGAAAAAGCGAAGGATAACAAATCGCCATGGCGGTTTGATTGTGAAATAGATTCTTTAAAGAACTACTTATTTCAAAAGGTGATAGGCGCCACCGAAAAAGATGATTTATTTAGCAAAAATATTCGGTGGGGTTTAATGACTCGAGAGGAAGCAATGAAGCGGCTCGAGGAGGGTGAGGTTAATATAGAAATTGTAGAAAGAGTCTTAAACAAAGTTCGAATGAACTTATCCGATCTCAAGAATATTGTGAAATCTTGAGAAACAAAAACATGGAGTGAAAGAATGGGCTTTCTAACTTTTATCTTTAATTTTTTAAGAAACATAGGGTTACCAATTTTATACATTGGCGGGATTTTTACGGCGATTGCTACTATTTTTAGAAAGGCCGAATGGGGCCTTCTCCTAATGGTTGTTCTGATCCCACAGCCAAATATCTTTTATAAGCTTGATGGTTTTCCAATGGGAAAAGATTTATTAGATATTCTGTTTTTTGCTGTTGTGATTGGAATATTTGTTAACAAAAGAGGGTTTGAAAGAGGAGGAAATTCGATACTGATATTCATCCTAATTTTGACGAGTTATCTTGCAGTCTGGAATAGCAGTATAAATTTTTCTCTTCCTTTCCCCGTCACCACTGAAAATCCTATGTTAAAGCCATGGAAGAATTACGTTGTTATGATGTCCATGTATCTGTTGGCTTTCAACGCATTAAAAGACGACGAGAAACAACGCAAAATTATGGTTGTTGTCATAGCCTTGGTCATGTTATTTATTTCGATCAGGAGCTACCGGAGTTATATACCGGGTGCGTCATTTATCGAAGATAGTCGTAGCACAGGTCCTTTCTGGATAGTTGGTTTAGGATCGAATCACTTTGGCGCTTTTATAGCCCACTTTTCGGCAGTTCTTTTAGGGCTGTTCTTTTTAGATAACAATCGTTGGCGCAAGATGTTATTTTTGGTGACGATTTTATTTAGTCTCCATCCGCTTTTCTTTGCCTATTCAAGAGGCGCATACGTAGCTGCGCTCGTCGTTTTAGTGTTTTTTGGGCTGATAAAAAAGAGGAGTTTATTGATTTTAGCTTTTGTGCTTGTGATTGCATGGCAAACCCTGTTGCCGCCATCAGTTGTCGAGCGAATTATGATGACGAAAGGAGAGATGGGCAATATAGAGCACTCGGTTGCCATCCGGTTTGACCTATGGAATCATGCAATAGATCTTTTTGAAAAAAATCCTTTGATCGGGATAGGATTTGGTGGTTTTGAATATGCCATGCCGCCTGGGATACCTTGGAAAGATACACACAATTATTACTTGAAGATATTATCCGAACAGGGGATGGTTGGGTTTATATTGCTGTTGATTGTTTTGTTTATGGCTTCTCGAAGTGGTTGGAAGTTGCTGAAAACAGGTAAAAACGGTTTTGAGCGAGGACTGGGCCTTGGGTTTATGGGGTGTGTACTTGCGTGTGCGACTACGAATTTGTTTGGCGATCGGTGGTCCTATTTCATAATGGGAAGTTATTTCTGGATCATTTGGGGATTGGTTGATAGATATCTTGTCCTTTCGCGGGAAAGCAATGGGGTACACAGAGAAAGAAAAGAAGGAAACGAGGCTATTGGGACGCAAGAGAGCGGTCAATAGGATGAGACTAAGGTCTAAACCAATGATATTAGGAAGAAGGTTTCAACGAGTAGACGCAATTAAGTTTGCCTTTCTTTTGGGTTTATGTATGATCCCCTTTGTCGCTTTTTTGCTTCCGGAAGGGGAGGCATGTGGCAAAATAAAATTAATCGAATCATCGGGGAAACAGGGGGACTACTATTATGTCAGTCCAAATGGTTCGGACAGAAACAATGGTTCCTTGAGGTATCCCTGGGCGACTGTGCAGCATGCAGCTACAAAGGCTAAACCTGGTGATACTGTATTGATAAGGGGCGGTATTTATAATGAGGGAGAGATTTGGTTAAGAGCAGATCACGGGCATGGAGGAACTCAGGGAAAATTACTGACGATACAGGCCTATCCGGGTGAGAGACCCATCTTTGTCAATGCGAGTAGACCTTTAATCATTGAATGTGATTATATTCGTATTGAAGGATTGCATCTAAAAAACGGAAAATCCATCGGTGTTGATGGGAATACCGTACAAATTGCAAATAATTCTTTTACTGGCTCGGGTTATGCGTGGGCCGCAGTCGACGCCGGTGGTACTAACATTTTGCTGGAGGGGAATATCTGTGATATAAAAGGCAACACTGTGGGCACGCAGGGTCACTGTTACTACATCAGCCACAGCTCCAATATGACCATCAGAAATAATGTAGCCAAAGGCATGACCGGTTACGGCATTCATGTTTTTGACCAACGGCGAAGCCAGGACCCTCCTGGATTTGAAAGGCTTATAAAAAATGTGATTATCGAGGGGAATACGGTTTCGCATTCTCAGGAGCGGTCAGGAATCATCCTCGCAGCGTATGACCATGCGCGCATCGAAAACGTCATCATCAGGAATAATGTGTTGTTTAACAACGCACACAGCGGCATATACATCCCAGGAATTGTGTCGAATGTAAAAATATACAATAACACGTGGTTCGGCAACGGGGAGACAGCGCTTCCGATCTATGGTACGACAAACGACGTTGCTAACGTGGAAATCAAAAACAATATCTTTGACCTTACTAAAACTAAGAGTTCAAATGCATACCATGTATCAAACGAAAAGGGCAATACTTCTTTGATTATTCAGAATAATCTCTATTGGCCGAAGCCTCTTCGATTGTACAAGCTGTCTGATTCGTCCCCCGTAATCGGGGACCCGCATTTTGTGAAGCCGGCAGAGGAGAACTTCCACCTTCTGCCAAGATCAGCAGCAATTGATAAAGGGATTCCGTTAAGCGATGTATCGCATGATAAAGATGGAATCAAACGGCCACAGGGCACTGCGTTCGATCTGGGTGCGTTTGAATTACATTAGACAATATGCTCTCCAATGTCCGCTATCAGCAGACACATCCTATGAGTTCACAGACGCCGCAGATATCGGTTTTGATCCCATGCCGGAACGAGGCCAAACATATAGAACACTGTCTGACAAATATTTACGGGTTTACGCCTCCGCCCGGGGGGTTTGAGGTCATCCTGATTGACGGTATGAGTAACGACGGTACCCGCGAGATTCTTTCCCATCTCAAGAGCCGATTCCCGGATTTTATTCTAATCGATAACCCAGACAAAATTGTCCCAAGTGCGATGAATTTAGGGATTCAGTATGCAAAGGGAGAATATATTATTAGGGCAGATGCGAGATGCATTCACCCTAAGAGTTACCTGTGCGATTTAATTGAACTGAGTGAAAGAACAGGAGCAGACAATGTGGGTGGTGTCCTCGTTCCTGAATTGGGTAATGGGTATACACAAAATGCCATTGCTTTGGCTTACAAAAGTCGAATTGCCATGGGTGGGGCATTGCGTGATCGCGGCGATTTCGTCGGAGAAACAGATACCGTATATGGAGGGTGTTTTAAGCGAAAGCGTCTTTTAGCGGTGGGGATGTATGATGAGTCAATGGTAAGAAATCAGGATGATGAGTTATCCTTCCGGCTGCGTGAAGGGGGGGGGAAAATTATCCAGGACGGCAGGATTAAAATTCAATACTATCCAAGAAACTCCTTTTGGCATCTTTTCAAACAATTCATGCAATATGGTTACTGGAAGGTCAGTGTAATCAAGAAGCATCCTCAACAGGCATCCCTAAG
>JAFGLS010000150.1 GCA_016927935.1 Syntrophaceae bacterium | reverse complement strand
CTATAATCACAAAACTTGGTTGGATTTTGCTAATTTCAAGCAGCCACCGTCGAAAAAGCAGAGACCAACCGTTGTTTAAATTCAGGTAATCGTAAAATGTGTTTGGTTTGCCGTGAACACAGGACTTGTTTTTTATTGCGATGATCAATAAGTACTTTTCTAATTTCTTTGACATTAATTTCAGAAAATCGTTGTGCAATTTTTGTTTCATCTTGAAAGACAAGTTGCAAATAATTTGGATTGTTCAAATTTTCGACCAATGGAAGCTGTTCAGGAATATTCTCTAAATTACGACGCACGGACCTATTGCCATGAATTCGCCGGTATCGATAATTGAGTTGACGAAAATGTTTTTCCATAATATTATTAGTACGATGAACAAAGAAAAGTTTCTTTTCGCCTTTGACGTTCACAATCAAAGGATCAGCAAATAATCTATGCCAGGATTTTTCTAAGCGCTCTTTGACATTTTCATAACTATTCTGTATTTTCCGATCAGTCGTTTTGATTGTTTTTTTCTCGATATCTGCCATGAATTTTTTGACTTTTGTTTGGATTCTGTTCAGTTCTTGAGTAGAAGAGATGACACTCTCTTGAGTGAGTCCGTTATGAACGGTTTCAGGCGCAATTTCAAGAGCATGGCGTAAATCAGTAAAAACCGCCAATTTGATTTTATAGCTTGCGACCGTGCTTTTGATAGATGCGTTATCAACAACCGGTTTAATGATATGGTAAAGTTTCCAAAGGAGGTTGTCGTTTTCTGTTTTTACAGGATAATAGGATGTCACAGCGTTGATTATCATTTGCGCTTCCTGAAGGCGTTCGTATAAATTCAAATATCGTTGGTCAAACGGAAAACCATAACCATTTCCATCAGAAGAATAATCAAGGATCCACAAGATCAGATAATAAATCAAGAGTTCTGTTGCTTGTTGTGTTTTGCCAAGTTGTTGAGGCTGGGTCAGGTGCATATCTATTTTTTCAACAGTAGAACCAACAATGCTTTTATTCATTTTTCGTCTCAGAGTTTTTAAAGCGCCAGAAATCCCGGCTCGCGACAACGCCTGACGCAAACTATCATGTTCTTTCTCAAAAAGTGACTTGCCGACAGCGGCCAGGAAATGATAATGGCAGATATAATGTCGAATATTTCCGAATGTCTCAAGGACAGCAATTTCAATCCCTTTACTCATGTCAGACACAATGGCGTGAGGTGATCCAAAGTGATCTTGGATCGTTTTTAAAAAACAAGCAATCTCATCTTTATTTTCACTCGTCAGTTTAGCAGAATAAAGAACAAAGCCAGATACAGCATCAAAGCTTGACGTTATTTTAGGACTGTCGCCTTCACAGGTCGAATCGAGATGCAGAATATAACCGCCCTGTTTTTTGATCTGTTCTTTTATGAGTTCATGACTCTGTTGGTGCACTGCTGCAAGGTAAAAGACAAACTTGTCAATCAATAGCTCGATCTCACTTGTCGACAAATTAATTGCCTGGTCTTCACAGAGAATGGAGCGTATCTCTTTCACCTGGCGATTTTCCATAAAACGCAGCTTGCCGATTTCAACGATAACATTATAGGCAACATTGCTGTTTGATGCCACCAATGTATCCAGCTCTTCCGGACGCCACGAACCAAATCGCGGATGCTTTTTACAATAAAGCGCAGGGAAACGAGCAGTGAATGTGCCGATACCAATGGATTTAATATGCCGTTCACACGTTTTTTGTATATACAGTCTGTGACCGTCAATCGGACAAGTTTTCTGTTCCACCTCAAAATTCAGAATGGGCGTTTTTTTGAAAAGCATGGCTGGTGCATGCTGTTGTTGCGCTTGCCGAAGATAATACCTGTAAAGTTCAATCAATTTGGAGTTTTTTTTAAATCATGCTCTTTGAAAAGACGGGCAATCGCTTCTGGTGGCGCAATCACTTGGTGGTGCGCCACTGCTTTGGAAAGCTCGACATAACTGGCTTGAGGATTCCTAATATATTCTGCCAGAACATATACGGCAGATAATGGACTCAAGCTTTGAGGTTTAACTGTCTGGTCGAGCCGTCTTTGTATCTGAAACAGTTGCCTGCTTTTGTTGCTCTCATCGGTGGATAGGTAAACATATCCCTTTTCACCTTTTACACGCTCTGTCTTTCCACTCTTGTAAAGATGATTTAAAACAGCGTGACAAGGAATTGAGAGCTTGCTTTCCAGCGCTTTGGCTGATAGTCCTTCCGGACTTTTATCGATGTAGAACAGAATGGTCTGTTTCAGATTGCCGTGCATTGAAAAACCGATGCTGTCGAAAAACCATAGGCCATCTCTGTTGAAAGTGGGTATAGAAGAAAGTGTATACCATTTGCCGTTATGAGTGAAACTGTTATAGTAGCCGATTTCTTTGAGAAATCTGCGAACAGAAATAGCAGAGTATTCGAGAGCATGACACAAATTATCGATTGTCCAACATGATTTTTGAAGAAATAATCGTTGGAATTGATCATTGATTTTAGGTTTTTGCATCGTCACCTCTAAAAGATAAAGTATAAAATAAATATTCAATAGCATTAACCTACTTTATACATTATCAAATTTAGAGAAAAAAAGCAAGAAAAATCTTGAGAAACAGTAAAATATTATCAATAGATTAACAAATTGAAAATAAAAACCTTATGTCAAAGAACAATTTTTGGTAAAATACTTATAGAACCGGAAAAGACACCAAAAAATGATAAACTATAAAATATTCTATTATGATAAATATTTGTTTTTATTTAATCCAACCAAGTTTTGTGATTATAGACAAATTTTACTTAATCAGGCCCTCTAAAAAAAATAAAATTAGATCATTCTATGGATAAGCCGCCATGAAGGTGGCCTGCATATCCTATAAATAAACCATACACAACGAAAATCGATAGTAAAAAAGGAATTCCCCAGGTAATGCCTTTTTTTTAATGTCGAGCAGACACCGGATTTCGTTGACTCAACCAGCTCATAGGCCAGCGCCAGATTTTTTTATCCGACGTTTCGATTACCACACGGTACGCATGGCGTCGCGGCGAGCGTACAATTTTAACCGGCTGATACAAATATTTCTTTGAGGGATCAAAGGAAATCCACACACTCGTTCCAACCGGCAATTTTCTTAATTGCTCGATATGATGCAGTTTATCCATGATATACTTTTTTCTGGTTTTTTCGTCCACTGAGACTAAAATGCGCCGCACCATGCCGGGCCAATCGAAAAAAAAGGCTTTGTCGTCATGATATAAAAAATCCAATGGATTCAGTAATTTTATGAAATCCGGGTTTGCGCGAGAGCGTGGTTTACGTTTTGGAAACACCGGTTTTACACTGTCGACCCTGAAACCGCATTGGCGCACGCGCTGCAGGGCCCAGGCATTAGCCGAATGTTCGCCTTCGTGTGGATGAAAATGGAGGTGGAATCGCCGGAAATGATGCAATTCATGAGCAAAAATAAAGGCAAGATGATCTGAAAAGGACTGATAGGTATGATGCCAGTGATAGCTATCCTTTTCCCTCAGCGGATAAATAGAATCAACGGCCGGTAAAGCGAGCCGAATCAATTTGAATTGTGCCGGCAGGTCAGCTGGCAAAGGCGGCAGCGGATAGATGCGCCATTTACCCCGTCTCGCATAAAATTGTCGCGGTGTGATCCAGGATCGCACATAGGCAGTGCCGCCAAACCAACGGCTGCTTTCGAGCAGATACAAGCTTACGACCAGGTCGCGCGTATCGGTCGCGGAGGCGATTGCATTAAGCACTGCGAACAAATCGATGCGCTCTTTCTCCAGTTTTTGAAGCGTTCGCGCCGGTGCAAAACAGTAAAATTTCATCTCCGTTCCGATTTAATCCGTACTGAGTTTCGTATCCATTACTTGAATTACATCACAGGAAGGTGGATCAAGCCCCACCCTTCTCATCTTTAAATTAGCAAAATTATTAGAGAATTTAAATAGTTATTTGGGCGCAATTGTGTAACAGAAAAAATGACTTGCTTTTAATATGGTAAGGCAGTTATATTTGCCAAGGAGCATTTCATCTTGAGACGAATCGGACTTGGAAAATATTAGAGTGTTCGTGTGATGCTGGATCGGCAAAAATATTATAATCTCTGCCAGGATAATGAAAAGAATGTCATTGGCAGTTGATATTGGCAGAAATGCCATTATTTCTGAAAGGATAGAAAAAAGCATGTCATTGCGAATCCGCCGGAGGCGGATGAAACAATCCCCGCTGAAAGAAGACTAGCCGGAGAGGTGCTTCTCTAGAGGAGATCGCCGCGCTCCACGGCATCTTGTAAAAAGAATAATACTTGCGCTCCGCTTGCGTCGACATCGTTGTATTGTGTTCTAAGTGGAGGAACAAGAGTATCTAATTTCTCGGGATTGCGTTGGAACGAAGCAATCCCCGCCATATCCAATTAAAAAAGAAAAAAACCTATGATTCCTATCTATCTTGATTACAACGCCACCACCCCGGTCGATGCCGAGGTGGCGGCGGAAATGCTGCCTTATCTGCAGACGCAGTTCGGCAATCCGTCCAGCGCCCACTGGTTCGGCGCCCAGACGAAAAAGGCGGTCGAAACTGCCCGCCGGCAGGTTGCGGCGCTGCTCGGCTGCCACAGCGACGAAATCATCTTTACCAGCGGCGGCAGCGAAGCCAACAATTTAGCCATCAAGGGCTACTGCCTGGCGCACCGGGATAAAGGCCGGCACCTGATCGTCTCCGCCGTCGAGCACCCGGCGGTGATGGAAGTCGCTCATTACCTGGAAAAGTTGGGCTTTGCGCTCTCCATTTTGCCGGTTGACGAGACCGGCTTGGTGGATGCAGACG
>JAFGLS010000149.1 GCA_016927935.1 Syntrophaceae bacterium | reverse complement strand
TGAAGCAGCTCTTCAGGAGATCGAAAAAAATAAGGGAATTCTTTATGATGGAGAGGTCTCCGAAACTTGTCTGAAATTATTTAGAGAGCAAGGCTATCAGCTCGCATAAAAAAGGCAACTAACTACTTAAAACTTCAACTAATAATACTAATTTAGTCTTGATATTTATACAACCTTACCCGTAATCTTCAGTTTTAATAAATCCGATTTTGTGCTAACTATCAACCTGAAATCTTCAAAAATAAATAACTCATCTAAACTATTTGCGTAATCTCTGGAAAGACTGTGTAAGCAAAAAAGTTTGACATGTGCCTTAAAATTTATAATCTAAATCTTAGTTCGAATGATTAGAGATTCCTACAAAATATTTTCAGAAGCAGAAATAGCGGGACTTAAGCTTAAGAACCGACTGGTCCGTTCTGCTACCTATGAAGCCGCCATGACCAAAGACGGTATGATTACAGATAAAATGCTTATGCTTTATAAAAACCTTGCGGAAGGCGGAATTGGATTGATCATAACGGGACACACGACCGTAGCAGCAAACGGAAAGGCAAACCCCAAACAGGTATGCCTCTTTGATGACAAATTCATAAATGAAATAAAGCTGATCGCCGACATTGTGCATAAAGCCGGAAGCGGATGTAAAATATTCGCCCAGATCAGCCACGCCGGAAGACAGGTAATGCACGACAATCACGATGCCGAACCTGTTGGGCCATCGGATATACCTTGTCCCGTGCTGAAAAAATCGCCTCGTTCTCTGTCAGCCGAAGAGATTCAGAATATCATAAAGGCATTTTCAGACGCGATTGTACGCGTTCAAAAGGCCGGCTTTGACGGCGTTCAGATTCACGCCGCCCATGGCTGGCTTATCAGTTCATTTCTTTCACCCTATACGAATAAAAGGACTGACGAATACGGCGGCTCCGTCACGAAAAGAGTAAAAATCCTTCGGGACATTGTTTCCTCCGCAAAGCAAAAAGTCGGCCGCTTTCCGATTATTGCCAAGATAAACTGCGAAGATCATGTAGCGGAAGGTATCGGCCGTGATTCCTTCAAAGAGCTTATATTGGAAATCGAAAAAATCGGGCTCGATGCCATAGAAGTAAGCGGCGGCATGTGGGACTGCCTTTCCCGTTCAAAGGAAGAACTTGGTTTTATTCCGGTTCCCATACCGGAGGCCCGCACGCGCATAAGTGATCGAGGAAAGCAATCATATTTTCTGGATTACGTCAGAAAACTGGATCTTTCCATTCCGGTAATTCTTGTCGGGGGAAACAGGAATATCGAATCCATGGAAAGAATACTTTCCGAAGGGGATGTTTCTTTTTTCTCCATGAGCAGGCCACTGATAAAGGAGCCGGATCTCCCGAAAAGATGGCTTGAAGGCAGGGGAAAAGAAACTGCGGAGTGCGTATCATGCAACTCATGCCTGTTAATGGTGAAGCTCTTTTATCTGTCCTGCATGCTTAATCAAAGCAAAATAATCCAGAAGATTGTAAAAAACGCTACCCCCATGACATGGAAACTGATTTTTAAATGAGATCTTCAATTCATTATTACAACAACAAGGATCCACAGTATGATGATAAACAGCGTGGTAAACTTCATAATTAAGTTTATGTATGGCAAGATTTTCAGCCGCGTCAATATTCGACGCAGATACAGATCTATAAACATGACATCAGCTATATTTGCCTGGATTTTCCTGTGCCCCCCGTTAAAATGCAAAATTACACCTTTTGATACGGGCGGCATAAAGGGCGAGTGGACCGATATAAAGGGACTAAATGCCGACAGGTGCATTTTCTTTATTCACGGCGGAGGATTTTCTCTTTTTTCACCTGTGTTCTACCGCTACATGGTATCGCGAATCGCCATGGCTTCAGAAGCGCGTGCGCTTTCGTTCGACTACCGTCTTGCTCCCGAACACCCGTACCCCGCTGCCGGCCTGTGCCGTATGCATATCCGCATGGACTGATCTTACCCTTAAAGGAAAAGACTACGAGGAGCGAAAGAAAGGAGACCATCTGTTCAAGAGTAATGTCCTTCATGATTGTGCCTACAATTACCTGCAGGGCAAGGACCCGTCTGATCCTTCAATATCCCCGGTGTTCGGAAATTTTTCCAATCTGCCGCCTATCCTTTTCCATGTTGGCAGTGAAGAAATCCTGCTGAATGATTCAGTTACGGCCGCAAACAAGGCCAAGGCGGCAGGCACGCAGGCCGAACTGCAGATATGGCCCAATATGGTGCATGATTTCCAACTCTGGGCGAAAGTCCTTCCTGACGCAAGGAAGGCAATTTATAAAATGGGGGATTTTGTAAAGAGGAATATTCCTTAATTCATTAAGATTATTTAAGTTTGTTGAGCAAAAATAAGAAGTGCCATGAAAAGTAAATCTCCAGAATATAATGAAGACTCAAGAATTATTCGTCTTTTAGACAAAATTGGCGGCTCCTTCCTGCTTAGTTCGGAAGAGAGGCGCAGACGGATATTGGCGGTATTTTCCCTGCTGGTAATGATGATTGTTATGCTTTCTTTTTCTATCTACCATACTTACAATCGGCATTACATCATTGTGTTGTGGGACTATCTGGGATTTTTTCTTTCTCTGTCTATACTGTTCTATGTTCGTAAAAAGGGGAAAACGGATGCTGTTGACTGGATGGTGGGCAGCGGCGTTGTCCTTTTTTGCGGTATGACAACTATCTTTGGCAGAGCAGAAAGCTCAATATTTTTTTGGGCATTTCTGTTACCAATAGTATGTTTTGCTGTCACAGGAAAGAAAAAAGGATTGGTTCTTTCTCTACTTTCTTTCTGCATAAATGTCTTTCTAATGACAGCGCCTGAACAAATGATGCTTTTCAAACCATATTCCCCTTCGTTCGTTGTGCGCTTCGGTATTATCTATATTATAATCACATTTGGCACATACTATTACGAATCAGCATTCAAAATGATGATCAAGGATATTCAACAGAGCGAGGAGAAGTATCGAACTATTCTGGAAAACATTGAAGATGGTTATTATGAAGT
>JAFGLS010000148.1 GCA_016927935.1 Syntrophaceae bacterium | reverse complement strand
CTTGATCTTTTACATTATATTTTGCCTGTGGAAAGCCAGTATTGACCGTTTTCCGGATGGGACAAGAGCCTGTCCCGGCTTTTTTTGCGATTTTGGGAGACCCCGAAGTATAACTCACAGGAGCTGGATAAGGAGACTGGGTATTATTTTTATAATGCCAGGCATTATGACGCGGGGATCGGGCGGTTTGTTACTCCTGATACGGTGATTGATGGGGAGTATGATACTCAAGGTTGGAATAGATACTCGTATAGTAAGAACAACCCCATAAGATACAGTGATCCTACTGGTCATGCCGTTGTTGATAATAATGGAATGAGTAGTTTGGGGTCATTATGGAATTCAGTAAAAGAGACAGCTAGTGATGCTGTTGATGCTGTAAAAGAAACCGCCAGTGATATTAAAAATACTATAAAAGAATCTTTGACTGAGGCTAAAGATACAATAGTAGGTAAAATTAAATCAATTGGTAAAACGGAGTCACCAAGAGACATTGTGATTAGCGTTATTGAAGAAAATTACGATGATTTTAATTCCCAAGGCCAGTGGTCAGTTGGTATGAGAGGTCATGAAATTTTTGATACAAAGAAAGGTGCTTTTACTGTAGGGGATGGTGATAATGGGAAAAAAGTCTGGTGGAGAGAGGATAATCCATCTGAAGGTTTTGAGCATCCAACAGATCCTGGAATTTATGTTAAGAAAAAGTCTCCGGAGGGCTCAAGATTTCCCGTTGCTTTGGAACGCATTGATGATGTAGGTGAAAGCTCTCTACGGGAACACAGAGCTTATGATTCAGAAGGATGTGTGGTAACTGGTTTGGAAGAGCAAGGGATTGAGTATAATGATGAAAGTAAAAGGCAAATAGAAAATGGTCAAAAACCTGAAATTGAACATAAGGTAATTGATAGACGAGATTATTTTGATCAAATGCTCCGTCCATTGCCATATAATGCAAATTAGAATATGGGGTATATAATGAAAAAAATATTTATTATTTTTATATTAATAATAATTACTTTTATACTGAGTTGCAAAAAAGATTCTGAAGAAACAAGTAAAACAATTTTAAAAGAAACAGTTGAATGTGAAAACGATAATATTACTTGGTTGAATGGTGTTGCCCTTATTGAGGGTAAACCTCGATTTTTAGAACCAATAGGAACTTTACACCTTTCATATAAATATATTGAAAAATGCAAAACTGAGATATTAAAGAATAGTGTCATTATGATGACAAGTGATACTAAGAAATTATTTTTGTATGATTCTAAAAAAAATGATCCTTATAGCTGGTTAACAAAAACTAAAAAAGTTTTATATTACAAAGTGGAAAATTGTAATTTTTATATCAGTGATGATAGGGAAAATTGGGATCAACTTGAAATTAAAATCGTTGATGAAAATCCGCCTATTGGTACTGATGAAGACCACCCGGCAGTTATGATAATTCATTTGAAGTGCAAATGGTTTGAGGGAGATTACGAAATTATAGGGGAAAGTTGAAAGAAGGAAGGCAATTTATTCAACTGAGTCGCTATGATTTCATTTATACACATCGCCTCTGAAGTCGATGTTTTCAACAAATACTACGGAAGCGGAAAAATCAAGATGAACCAGAATTCTGATTTTTCCCTTGCGGATGCGGTAATAGCCTTCCCAGTCACCGGTCATTTTTCTGAAGTTGATATTAACGGTCTCACCCTGCAGCTTTTGGATGAGTTTTTTTATTTCGCCGATTAACTTGTCTTTGATATGGCGCTGTTTTTTAAGAAACGTATCGGCGTCTTTGGAATACTCGATAGACCAGCTCATATGTCAAGAATCTCGCGGCGGACAGCTTTTCGTTTGGGAGGTTTTTTGCCGTAGCGTTTTTCAATGTCCCGCTGTTCTTCATCGGAGACATAGGGAATATCTTTAAGGATGAGGTCAATCCGCTCCTCGTGAATAACGTCTTTCACGGCTTTTTTAATCATGGTATAGAGTTCATTTTTTGTAATATTAATCTGCATATCGAATTCCCTGCCTGTTATTTTGCCAATTCCTGAATATGTTTTTTAGTGAGAAAAGCATCAAGGAAAATTTTTATTACTTCTTTATCTTTTTGGTCAAGGGTTTCAATTTCGGTAAATTGTTTGAGTAAATCCCTGTCATGTATATGCGATTTTGCGGTATCTTCGGTTGATCCTTCAATGAGATAGTCGATACTTACGCTAAAGATTTCAGCTAATTTTTTTAATATATCAGATGAGGGTAGCGACTTTCCTTTTTCGTATCTGCCAATTTGAGTATAATGCAGGCCGGTTAAATTAGCAAGTTCAGACTGAGACAGTTTCATTCTGTTGCGTAATTCTTTTAATCGATGTCCAAAATTCATATATAACATCCTGTATAAAGCAATAACTCATTATTTTTATACGAAAATAGCTATTTTATTTAAATAAATCAACAAAAATAATAGATATAGGCAGTATTGTAAAGAAAAAAGGCTTGACAAAGTAAAGAACAAATGTTTTATTTTAATGCATAAGTGCATCAAGAACGTTTTTTGAATTTTTTTCACAAAAAATCCCCGATTGCGCGAACAACCGGGGATTTTACCGGACACTACGAAGCGATGTCCGTAACGGGATCACTTCCGAAGAAGCGTCGCCAAATTTACGCATACAAAAATGGTGCCGCCTTTTTCGGAGATTGTCAACACAAATATCCGGGAGGGAGCCATGGGCGCTGTTATTACCTTTAGTAACCAGAAAGGGGGCGTGGGCAAGACCACGCTCACCCGCGAACTGGGACTGTACCTTGCAAAACTCAACAAATCCGTTTTAACCATAGACCTTGATCCACAGGCCAATCTCACCAGAAGTTTAACTGATGTTGAACTGCCTGGCTGTCATGAAGGCCTTTCCGGCCGTGACTATGAGATAGCCGAAGTGCAGAAGGGAATCTCTCTCCTTGCCGGTGACATTAAGATGGCTATGTTAGAGAAGTCTCTCATAGCCGAGATTGACGCCTATACCAGGCTGAAAGAACTGTTGGAACATGAAGTATTCAGCAACTTTGAATACATCCTCATTGACTCTCCGCCATCTTTAGGAGTACTTACGGTCAATGCCCTGACCGCTGCCGAATATATTATCATACCCATGAACCCAAGCCTTTATTCCATGCAGGGCACCAATGATTTAATGGCCACCGTACAGAAGGTGAAGAAGAGCCTTAATCCTGAACTGAAACTGTTGGGAGTCATCATAAATGCCTTTGACAGCGTTCCGGTGATTACCCGGCAGATTAAGGATGAAATACTATTGTCCTTTGGTGGTAATGTCTTTCCTCAGGTGCTGTCGAAGTCCATAAAGATAGAAGAGGCCATTGCCAGCCGTGACGGTATTGTGTCTCTGCATAAAGGGAAGGTGAAAGATGAGATCATTCTCATTGGCGAGGAACTT
>JAFGLS010000147.1 GCA_016927935.1 Syntrophaceae bacterium | reverse complement strand
CCGGATGATTGTTATGTTGTTGCCGTTATTATTGAGTTACGACAGATTTTTATGATTGCACTGAATAATGATTGAAGTTTTCTTTTGATTATTTACGTAGCATGATTACGATAAAAATGCAATTGCGAATTATCCGCCAATAGAATAAAACAGCAACAAGGGAAAATAAGGAATCGAAAAAGATTAACTATTCTTTAATCTTCAATTTCTTTAGCAAATAATTTTTGAAATTATTGTAATCGTTGGATATGGCGACGGCAGAGCCTTCTCGCTGATCAATGCTCTTCATGCTCTCCGGCACCGGTATGGTCAATCCTAAGAGCTTTTCAATCTCTTCGGGAAATTTTGCCGGATGTGCTGTTTCCAGACAAATAGCCAGCTTCTGTTCAGGAAATCTTTTAAAATACTCTTCCAGTCCAGCCCAGCCTACGGCTCCATGCTGTTCCAAAATCACATGATAGCGTTTGTAAACACTCTTGATGGTTTCCCTGGTTTGCTCATCGGTGATGCTCACTGAAAAAATGTATTTCCGCATTTTTTGCAGATCAGGGTACCTGTGAACCTGTCCCACACGGTCAACCGTTCCTCCGTATAAATCAAAGAATCGAGCTAAATTACTGGGATGCCCGACATTCATCGCATTGGAAATGCATGCTCTGGAAGGTGACACTTTTTTATACTTGCCTGTGTTGAGATAGATGGGGAATTCATCATTTTCATTGGTGGGCATAACAAGCTTGGCCACTGGCAGGCCCATTCGCCGCGCGTATTCACAGCCCAGAGCGTCGCCGAAATTTCCTGAAGGAACGGAAAAAATTGCATCTTCGCCATTTTCAGAGAGCTGGGCGTAGGCATAAACATAATAGATTATCTGTGGCAGAATTCGGCCAAAATTAATGGAATTGGCAGAGGTTAGATTAAATTTAAGCAAGTCTGAATCAGAAAATGCCTGTTTGACCAAATTCTGACAA
The DNA here is from genome assembly GCA_016927935.1 of Syntrophaceae bacterium. Classification (GTDB taxonomy): domain Bacteria; phylum Desulfobacterota; class Syntrophia; order Syntrophales; family Smithellaceae; genus Smithella. The sequence goes on along the minus strand of JAFGLS010000147.1, from coordinate 21,667 downwards.
TCGTCAAATTTACCGCAAACGCTTAGCGCCTGGATATTTCCACCGATCGTGTCGAGCTGTTTCTTCTGCATGCCGCTAACTTCATTTTGGGGATACAAGATGGTAACGTCAATTCCCGCCACGCCCTTGAAGGCCTCGCCCACAGCGCTGCCCGTATCGCCGGAAGTGGCTACTAAAACATTGAGCCTTTCACATTTTGGGCGACAGTTGCTCATCAGTCTGGCCATCATGCGCGCGGCAAAATCCTTAAAAGAAGCTGTCGGCCCCTGATCCAGCCGCATGATATAGGTTTTGGGTCTAATTTCTTCCATGGGGACCGAATAGTTGTATGAATCCTTAACCACTTTTTTAAGAGTGTTCGGTGAAAACTCATCGGCAAGAAACGCTTTGGCGATAAGCAATGCCGTATCACTGTAAGGTTTGCCTTTCAATTTCTGAATATCTTTTAACTTAAGTTGAGGAATGGTATCCGGCATGAACAAACCTTCGTCCTCTGCCTGACCTTTGAGCAAAGCTTCCTTAAAAGCGACTTTGCCGGTGAAGGGAGTAATGCCAGCGACATTTTTCAAATTGCGATTTGTGCTGTAGTAACGAATAGACATTATGCTTAACCTTTTTAAAATTGTACACCAATTCTAACTCAAAGCGCTATCTTTGTTGGCGTTGTCGTCAGCTTCCTCAACGTATTGTCATATACGCCTGCGGAGCCTCCTCCTAGCCGCCTCGATATCATCTTTGATTTCGAAATGGTGATAATCTATAAACTTATTTACATAAAAAAATCAATTTAAAATACCGGCCATTGTCATTGTCCGGCTCACAGCCAGGCGAATGCCTGGGAGACCGGGCAATCCAGTCTTAAAAAGTATTTTACACAAGATATTCTTGACATATAACCTTGAAATTCTTATAGTTCTTACACAAATAAAAAAACTTACCAATAAAGCTAATATAAAAGTATTCCCATAATAGTTCACCTAACATTTGTACATACGAGGCAAGCTATGAAAAAATGTCCTTTTTGTCAGGAAGAGATTCAGGATACAGCCCAGAAATGTCGTTATTGCGGGGAATGGCTTGAAAAGAAGGAGGAACCTACTTCAAATAAAGATACTTCTAATGGCAAAATTTCAACGCTTCTAGAATCACCCCAGCAAAGTACAGTTACCGCTGTTCCTGCTCCAGAAGTGCAGTCACCCAAAAGTACAGTAACTACACTTCCCACAGTAAAACCGACGGTGCAAGCAATAAGCTACGCAGGATTTTGGAAAAGAGTTGCAGCGTGGTTCATAGATTTTATCATTTTATCTGTAATTATGTACCTATTCGCATTGATTTTTTTCACAAATGGAACAGATAATGTCTCTGTTTTGCGAGGAAAGTATCTTTTCTGGGGCATAATCATAGCTTGGCTTTACTACACCTTAATGGAAAGTTCCCTTAAACAAGCGACACTTGGGAAAATGGCTTTGGGAATAAAAGTCATTGATTTGAATGGAAACAGGATTGCTTTTGGAAAGGCTAATGGCCGTTATTTTGGCAAGTTTCTTTCTTCAATCATAATTGGCATAGGATATATTATGGTTGCCTTTACGCAGAAGAAGCAAGGGCTTCATGATATAATGGCACAATGTCTTGTTGTAAACCGTTGGTCTGAGACTTCTATAAGTGAAGAAGCTGAAATAGAAAAAATTATTCGAGAGGCGGCAACAAAGTCATCTAGAGAAGTTAAAAGTCGAGTAACACATTCAACGGCGGAAGTAAAACAGCAGGATGAAAAATTTATTGAATTATTGAAATCCTCCATAAGTGAAAACGGACTTAACAAATTTACCGCCGATGAACTTATTAAAACCTACAATCGAGCAAAAGCAATTGCATCATGTAGTAATGAAATAGATATCGAATTATCAAAATCTATAAATGCCTTGTCGACAGAAATTAAAAAAAGAGGATTGGTGCCGGCTGTTAAACCACAAGAGAAAGCAAATGATGAAGATTCTTATATTACAGAAAAAGCTGACAAAGAACGTTCTGTTGCACAAGTGCTTCTGGCAATAATTGCAGCAATAATTATTCCGTTGATACTTTATATTTTACTTGGAATTATATCAAAATATTTTTAATTTTTTGAAATTAAAAAAGCTAAATGATTCATCATTAAATTAGTACAAGATAATCGCAAAAATAGAATCTAATTTCTTAGAAAACAAAGGTTGAATAAAATATTGGATTTAGAAAAAATGTTGATAAATACTGACATTGCCATCGATTCAAATTGCCATACATATTTAGTTGATGCTATGTATTCTTGTGAACAGCCAGTGGATAAATTAGCTAACCAAAAAATTGCACTGTTAAGAATATACCTTTACCGAAATAAAATTTTACATATATCGCCCACTGTTAAACTGGAATATCAGAAAATTAAAGAGACATCGAAGAAAGAAAGACATGATGGGGTTAGTAATGTTTTACTTGGTGATGTACCAAAATCCGATTACAAAATTACTGAAAATAGATTTAATTTTTACGCCAATTTTTATAAAGGCAAGAAAAAAGAAAATGATTGTAGAATATTAGCAGAATCTGAGCTTGGTGGTTGCCTATATCTTCTTACATATGATTTTGATTTTTTAAAGCAACTTAAAGAAAAGACAAAATCAATCAAAATGAGAACACCTGTTGAGTTTTGGGATTCATTAAATATTTCAAAAGGTTCAAAACCTATAAGAGCACCACATCCTACAAACCCTCTCTCAAAACAAACTTGGTGGATTTGGTAGAATACTGCCCTTTTAAAAAAGTGTGTATCTTGTCAATCGACATGACAAAAATCTCCCCTCACCCCTCTTTATCAAAGAGGGGGATAAAAAGAACTGGATTAACCGGTCTCCCTGCACGTGTGACCTTTAGGTTATACGCCCGGCTGTGAACCGGATAATTACGACATCTGGCGCTCATATCCGTGATTGACTTACGATACCGATATCCTTATACTTGCACCAGCAGAGGCAATATATTATCAAACATCCAAACAAAGGAGGACAACATGAAAATAAGCGCACGCAATGTATTAAAGGGGAAAGTGGTAAAAGTTACTGAAGGTGCGATTAATACAGAAGTTCTTTTAAAACTTTCGGGAGGAGCACAGGTGGTTTCGATCATTTCCAAAGAGTCCGCAAAGAAGCTCGGTTTAAAAGCCGGCAAGAAGGCTTACGCGATTATCAAAGCATCCAATGTAATGATGGCTGTTGATTAGTCTTTTGTTTTTCAACGCAAAGTTTATGTTAATTAAGGGGGATTGGTTATCCCCCTTAATTAATTAAAGTAGTTACTTATATGAGTGATGAAAAATTATACATAGTTTTAATGGGACTTCCCGCCCGGGGAAAATCCACGCTGGCCGTGCGCCTTAGGGACGCTTTTCATAAAAGCGGCATTACCACCCGGATATTTAATAACGGAAATTTGCGCAGGACATATCTCCCCATTGGTGAAACATCGAGATCTGAGTTCTATTCCTCGGAAAATTCAGCCGCCATGGAGTTGCGGGAAAAGATTGCCCGGATTAATATGGAAAAGGCTAAAAGCTATCTGTGCAAAAGCGGTCAGATAGCGATTCTGGACGCGACAAATGCCCGCAGAAAAAGACGTGCCGTAATTGAAAAATATCTCAACGATCATCCGCTTCTCTTCATCGAATGCGTCAATGACGATGAGGAAATACTGCATCTGAGCATTCAGGAAAAAATCAAGTTACCTGAATTTGTTCGTCTTAAAGATAAAGCGGCAAAAGAATTCTTAAAAAGAATTGATTATTACCGGATGATTTACACGCCTTTAAAAGTTGAAAGAAATTACATCCGCATAGATTCTTTGCAAAACATGATTATTGAGGAAAAGCACAGTGATGTGATTCCTTTTTATGAAACTCTGCGCGACTACCTTGTTACCGACGAGGTAAAAAATCTTTTCCTTATCCGGCACACAGAATCGGAATATAATCTTGAAAACAGAATTGGCGGTGATTCGCCTTTAACCGCAAAAGGTCACAAACAAGCATTGGCCCTGGGGCAATTCTTTAAGAAAAAAAAGATTTCTTATATTTTCACCAGCCGAAAAATCAGGACCATGGATACCGCCAGAACTATTTGTAAAAGGCAAGATGATTGCCGCATCGTTTCGTTAAAAGAATTTGATGAAATAAACGCTGGAATTTGCGAAAAAATGACTTACGAGCAAATTGAAAAGAATATGCCGCACATTTTTAAAAAACGGGGTGCAGATAAATACCACTATGTCTATCCTAGTGGCGAAAGTTACGAGACTATGAAACCTCGTATTACAGAAGGAATCAAGAAGGCGTTTTTTTTAAACAGACACGCTGATAATATTATGATCGTTGGCCATCAAGCCATCAACCGAATGATTCTGTCCCATTTTCTGTACAGACGGGAAGATGATGTTCCCTATATTTTCGTTCCGCAAGACCGTTTTTATCATATTGTCTCCACTCACAATAAAAAACTTTTCGAACTCAAAAGGTACGAATAATCGTGTATAGTTTATGGCGAGCTGTGGATAGTGGTTAATAAAATTGCTAATTGAACAGCCATAAGAAAAATCTTTATCCGATCACTTTCGCCAAACATTACATTGACAGGCAAGAAGGTTCTCCCTATAATTACTGCATTCCACTTTTCAATAAAAAGAAGTTGGAAAAAATTTAAAGAGGAAAAATGAAAGAAAAAAAGTTTGTTCGTTTAACGCAAACAGTTAATGGCGCTGGTTGAGCCTGTAAAATAGGTCCGGGTGACCTGTCCGAAATCATGCGCGATTTGCCGATGAGTCACGATCCAAATCTGTTGAGCGGATTTGAGCACGCGGAAGACGCGGGAGTGTATAAAATTTCAGACGACCTGGCTATTGTGCAGTCGGTTGATTTTTTTACACCTACGGTTGATGATCCTTTTACCTTCGGCCAGATAGCCGCCACTAATGCGCTTAATGATATTTACGCCATGGGCGCGAAACCGCTGACCGCGATGAATATTGCCTGTTTTCCGATTAATACCATGGATAAATCCGTGCTGAGTGAAGTTTTGCAAGGCGGCTTTGATAAAATGCAAGAGGCCGGTGTTCTGCTAATCGGAGGGCATAGCGTTGAGGATAACGAAATCAAATACGGTCTTTCCGTGACGGGAGTTATTCATCCTGAAAAAGTTTTATACAACCGGGGCGCGAGAACTGGAGATAAATTGATTCTGACAAAGCCTCTGGGAACGGGAATCATCAGCACTGCGATAAAAGTGCAGGAGGCTTCTCCCGAACAAATCAAGCAGGCTGTTTCCAGCATGACCAGTCTTAATAAGAAAGCGACCGAGAAGATGATTGCCGCAGGCAATGTTCACGCTTGTACTGATATAACCGGTTTTGGTTTGCTCGGACACGCCTGCGAAATGATTGAAGACAGCAATGTCGGAATAAAAATAAATTCCGCTGTCGTTCCGCTTTTCACCGGTGTGCGAAAATTATTGGAAACCGGTTACGTTCCTGGTGGTCTTTACCGCAATAAAGATTTCCGCCTAAATAAGGTAGTAAAAGAAAAGACATGTCCGGACTGGATTTTTGATGTCCTTTTTGATCCGCAAACGGCAGGAGGATTGTTCTTCAGTCTGCCCGGAAACAGTGCCTTAAATCTTGTAAAAAAAATGCGTAAAGTTGGAATCACCAATGCTGCTGTCGTCGGCGAGGTAGTCAAAGATCATCCCGGCAAAATTTTCGTTTATTAAGGAGGCGATACCGGCAAAGCTGTATGTCGCCGGATCCATGAGAGTAGAATCCGTTCCCATTAGAAAAGAGACAGAACTGAATTTTAAGAAACTTATGGAGATGGTTCAGCCTGATGACTCATTAGCTCTACTGATGTATGGCAGTCCTGATCCCGATGCTATCGCTTCAGCTATGGCGCTTCGTGAAATTGTCCAGCAGACAAAAGGTCTTTCTAGAAGCGTTTTTGTATCCACCGAGCCATTAATCAGAGAGCAAAACATTGAGTTTGTTTCCTCAATGCGTCTCTACATTCATTTGCTTAATCAAATGGATTTGAGTTCTTACCGTTTGATATCACTTTTAGATGCCCAGCCTTCTTTTTTTCACAAAACCTCAAACTCCATAAAACCGCGGATTGTTTTAGATCATCATCCTTATGAAGGAGAATGGAAAGCCGACCTGGCAGATGTAAGGCCCAATTACGGCGCCTTGTCCAGCATTCTCACGGAATATTTGCTTTGTTCACGTGTAAAAATTCCACGTAATTTACATACCGCTCTTCTTTATGGAATTAAAACGGATACTAACAATTTCGATCGTTCCATTATTTTTGAAGATATCAGCGCCTATACCTATCATACAAAATACGCCAATATGCAGTTTATTCGCCGTGTTGAACTTAATGAAACGCCACCCCGTTTTTTGAAATATTATAATTACGCCTATCACCATATGAACAACTTCCGCGGCCGGCGGGTTTGCTTTCTGGGAGAAGTAGAAAGCGCTGATGTCTGTGTCCAGATAGCCGATTTCTACCTGCGCTTAATCGGTACTTATTATGTCGTTGTGGCCGGAATAGTTGGCAACAGGCTGATAATCATTTTCCGCGGTGATGGCTACAGGCAGAATTGCGGCGCTATTGCGCAAAGGGCTTTTGGATTAATCGGTCAGGGAGGTGGACACCGAAGTGCTGCCCGAATGGAAATCCCTATCGATGCACTGAGAAAAAATCTGGAAAGCGAATTGTCCCAGAGAAATGTGGAAAGATTTCTTATTGGAAGTCTGAGAAGAGAACCTAAACAAATTTTCCGCGAAAATTAATGTAAACTCTAACACAGAAAGGAATATTATGAGAGATTTGGGATTTAAAAAAGAAATATCAACTGGACATTATTTAGATCCTTTCAACAGTTTTGAAGAAAAGAAAGTAACCATTGAATCGCGTTATGATGAAATTACCGGTGTAGCTTGCCGCATATTGCCTTATCGTGTTCGTATCACACAGAAACCTGATATTGATTATTATCTGGAAAAATCACCGGAATCATTATGTCCTTTTTGCCCCGATCTCTTTGAAAAAACAACTCCCCGATTTACGCCTGATATTGCTGAAAAAGGAAGTTTTAAAAGGGGAGAAGCCTGTCTTTTCCCCAATGCATTTCCTTATGACCCCAACAACAACGTGGCTATTTTTTCGTCCCGTCATTTTGTCCCGATCAGTGAATTGACGCCGGAATTTATGCGTGATGGTTTTGCTGTATGCCGCGATTATTTTCATCGGATTGTTGAAATTAATCTTGGCTATAAATACTGTTCTATTAATTGGAATTACATGCCTCCTGCGGGCGGCGGTCTGATTCATCCACATTTGCAGACAATTGCGGGTTATAAACCAACAAGTTTTATGCAGAAACTTTTGACCAGCGCGCAGAATTATGCCGCGGCATCCAATGGTGACAATTTATGGAAAAATTTAATCGCTATGGAAAAGAAAGCGAATAAAAGATTCATCGTTAATACAGGCAATATCTGCTGGCTGACAAGTTTCGCGCCAAAGGGTATGGCCGGCGAAATAGATTTTATTTTCCCGGATAAAACATCATTCTTTGATTTGACGGAGTCAAATTTTTACGAATTTCTGACGGGGCTTTCCCGGGTATTCAGCTATCTCTATACCAATAACTTCATAAGTTTTAATATGTCTTTTTACGCCACAATGACCAGCAATAATTATTTCTGCGTGCAGGGGAAAATAGTTCCGCGCTTTGTTGTTTATCCATTGGGAACCAGCGATTTGAATTATTTTGAAAAACTGCACAATGAAATTATTTGTCCGACTATTCCCGAAGAATTATGCCGGGAACTCCAGCCTTATTTTAAGGCTAGGTCGTAAAGACCAATAAAAAGTTCTTATTTAATCAGACTCACCGCTTGATTTTGTAGTTTCAGTTTTTGTTTTTTCTTTTGTCGATGAACTATCGCTTGTATCTGATTTTTCTTTCTTGGCTGTAGCTTCAGGTTTCTTTCCCTTATAGTCCGTAACATACCAGCCTGTCCCCTTCAGACTGAATGAAGATAACGAAACCAATTTATGCACCTTACCTTTACAGAACTTGCAGCTTTTTAATTCCGGATCGGCAATTCCCCGAAACGCTTCAAACTGTCTGCCGCATTTCTCACATTTATATTCATAGATAGGCATATAAAAAACTTACCTCCGTTAATTAAATGTATCAAAATTTTTAAAATCACTGCTGAAGCAGTCCAAAACTATTTCCAAATCATAACCTTTTACCGGCAATAAAGCGGCCCGGGTCAGATTGTTTACGATAACCTCTTCTTTTTCCTTCTCTTCCGCAGCGGCGTCAAAAGCAATCTCGCCGTTGGTGAAACGCAGGACATGAATAAGTTCATGGACAGCTATGTAAAGCATCAAAGGGCTTAATTTAATAAAAGGATTAGCCCTTTTCACCGCGTCCAGAATAATATTGTCCTGCAGGCAGATACGGTAAAAATCGAATTTATTTCCAATCCTTACAGTAGAGCCGTCCGTTTTTTCATAAGTATATTTGCAAAGATGAGCAAAAGCCCCATCTTTTATTTCCTTCTCGTCAAGATAAGCCAGTGTTTTTACATCATATTTATTCTTCTTAAATTCCGCATCGCTTATCCGGAACTGGCGCGACACCAGATTTTCCGCATCACTGAAAGCTTTTTTTGTTACGGGCACTTGCGCCGCGCTAAAATAAAGGGGCATAAAATCACCGCAAAAACTTTTTCAGTCCGGCTGTAATATATTTACAGAAGTATATGTTGTCAATACTCCTTTTAAAAACAATAAAAGGATAAATACAAAATTAAATTGACAACTTCGGCGCTTGCGGCGTATATCCATAAAAAACACCGCAATATTGAGGATTGTCATGACGCGTAAAACTGTTCTCCAGAAATCTGCAAAACTGAGGATTGGCATTTTATACGGCGGGAGGTCCGGTGAACATGATGTTTCTTTGTGTTCAGCCGCTTCGGTTTTTTCGGCGCTCGACCGTAATAAATATAACGTAACGGCAATCGGTATAGACAAAGATGGCCGCTGGCACGTCCAGGAAAAACCCGAAATCATCCCCGACAAGGATTTCGGCAGAAAACTGGCTTTGAAAAAGAAAGGCTTGTGGCTGGTTAATCATTTCGAGCAGAAAAACAAACTCCATCTTTACGACACCAAAAACAAGAACAAAGAAGTGGTGGTGGATTTGGTGATTCCAATACTTCACGGAACTTTCGGCGAGGACGGCACTCTGCAAGGACTGCTGGAATTGGCAATGGTTCCATATGTTGGCGCTGATGTAACCGGCTCTTCTGTGGGCATGGACAAAGATATCGCCAAAAGATTGCTTAATCATGCGGGCATACCAGTTGTTCCTACCGTAACTGTGAATAAGCAACGTTGGCAGGATGATTCAAAGTTCATTATGAAAAATGTGCTGGAAAAACTTGGACTGCCACTTTTTGTTAAACCCGTTTGTACCGGTTCGTCCGTCGGCATTAAAAAAGTTAAGAAAAAAGAATCTCTGGCGGCGGCAATTAACTTTGCCTTTCAGTTTGATACGCGCGTCATGATTGAAGAGGCGATTGACTGCCGAGAGATTGAATGCGCCGTTCTGGGAAACGAACATCCTGCCGCGTCAATACTGGGAGAGATAATTCCGTCTCACGAATTTTATTCCTATGAGGCAAAGTATATTGACCCTGAAGGCGCAAAGCTTGTAATTCCTGCGAAAACAGACATGCTGCTTTCCGCCAAAATCAGAATGACCGCTCTCAAAGGTTACATGGCACTGGGCTGTTCTTCCATGGCAAGGGTTGATTTCTTTCTCGATAAGAAAACAAACAAATTTTATCTCAATGAAATAAACACCATTCCCGGTTTCACCAGCATCAGTATGTATCCCAAACTCTGGGATGCCACCGGCCTCAAATACGGTGATCTTCTGGACAAACTGATTGCTCTGGCTCTCGACCGCCATAAGAAAAAACTAGGAATAAAAACAGAAAGTTTTTTACTTAATGAAAGATGAGATAATTTCCTACAGGCAAATGTGTGATGCTGAAAAAGTTCAAACACTTCAGCGAGGTATGAATTATCGTCTTAATGCTAACTATTCAGTCATCTTAATGTCTCAAAGGCGTAATGCCCCTTATAAAGACAGTATTTTACAAGATGGCATAACTATTGAGTATGAAGGACATGATGTTCCAAAGACATCATCAAATTTAGATCCTAAAAAACTTGACCAACCAAAAGTCACGATGTCAGGTAAATTAACTCAAAATGGATTGTTTGCTTCGGCAGTTGAAGACTATAAAGGTGGGAAAAGAACACCAGAAATTGTTCGAGCTTATGAAAAAATATTTTCTGGTGTTTGGTCTGAGAAAGGCTTTTTTAAGCTTATAGATTATAAATATATTAATGCTGACAAGCGTAAAGTATATCGCTTCTTTTTAGAAGAAACTGAAATAGATTTTAGTTCTTCAGGCATAACTGAAAACAAATTACGTCAACGAACACGTATAATCCCCAGCGATATTAAAAAAATTGTTTGGGAAAGAGATAATGGACGTTGTGTTATTTGTGGAGCATCAGATGAACTACATTTCGATCATGATCTTCCATATTCCAAGGGTGGAGCAAGTATAACGCCAGACAATGTTCGTATCCTTTGCGCAAGGCATAATTTACAAAAATCGGACAAAATTGAATAAATTTTTGTCTTTTTCAGGAGATAAAAAGATGAAGCGTCCGGCATCATTGATTGTTGGTATTTTACTTCTAATCATGGCGTGTGCCCAGTTGTGCCGTTTCTTGTTGAAAGTCCATGTAGTTGCCGCGGGATTTGTTGTTCCTGTCTGGCTCAGCGCTATTGCCGCTGTGGTTCTGGCCGCTCTGGGGATCTGGTTGCTAAAAGAAAGAAGTGGTAATTAATTATTTTATAATAGTCTTTACATTGGTCATTCCGGCATGGGTCTAGCAGGCCATGGTGCCCGACAGGGTAAATCTAGGATTATTTGAACTGGACCCCGGCCTCCGCCGTGGTGACAAATATAATGATAACTTATCAAATATCGCTATTATTCTTCAGATGTCCCAGATGAATATCACCCCGCTTGTCGGGAAAATCCATTCCTTGTCCAATATCTTTATGCCGATGGACTTTCCTTTCTTTTGCGATATTGAAGGCTGCGGATGTTTTCCAGCAAAGAAGCTTTCCATCCTGACGTTTGTTATGCCCGCCTTTTCGTAATTTAAATTAATCTCCAGACCTCTGACCGGATAAACCAGATAAACCGGGAAAATTCTATTCTCTTTTGCTTTCTTGGTGTAAATTTCTATTTCCAGCTTCACTTCGGTATTTATTTTTTTTCTGAGCTTTTCAGAGCCGCACCAGACTTCCAAGCCTCGTTTTGTGTTTTTTGCTTCGATAATGGGAATATTTTCACCATCAATGCGCACATGCCTGACGGTAAAATCATGTTCCAGAGATAAATTTCTGCCGTCGCTCAAAAGCCAGCGGTATTCGCAGAGAGGGGCTTCAAACAACGCGGCCAACTGCGTGTTATTGGATGCGCAACCAATCATAAAGATATTATCACGGATTATTTTTCTATATTCGATATGAATGTTAACACGAAGATAGCTTGAGGAAAATGAGGAGTTTTTCACTTCCGGCAGTTTTGCTATGCGAATGTCATAACGGAAGCATGAACGCAGTTCCAGACGGCTGTCTTCCTTGCCGAAAAGTGTTTCAAACATTTCGTAATAAATGGCATTGCCCAGTTCTTCGTCACGCGCACGTGTTTGCAGGCAATGGCGAATAATATTGTCAACACGGTCGATTGATTTTTCCTCATCCGGAATGAATATCCGCCGCAGTCTCGGCTCAACAGCGTCCTTTTTACCCTTTTGCAGGAAAATTCGCGGCGCCCTTTTTCCCAAAGCGCAAAGCACTTCATAGCTGATTGTTTTGGCCCTGGCGGCAATTTCGTTGGCGCTGATATATTCTTTACCCTGCCTGCCCAAAAGAACTACTTCATCACCAACAGCACAGTCTGGAATATGGGTAACATCAATCGTGCACATATCCATGGAAATCCGGCCGACAATCGGCGCCCTTATCCCACGAATAAGCGCCTCACCTTGATTGGAAAGAATAAAAGCGTAGCCGTCTCCGTAACCTACAGGAATCGTCGCTATACGCGTTGTCCTGGAGGTAACAAAAGTACTATTGTAACCGATGCCATAACCGGCGGGAAAGCTTTTTAGCAAAACAATATTTGTTTTAAATGACATTACCGGAGCAAGTTTCGCTTTTGATTCGTTTTCCGGCGACGGATAAATACCGTAAGTCATGATGCCGGGGCGCACCATGTTCAATTTGAAATCGGGATAGTTCAAAATCGCACCGCTGTTGCCTATATGCCGGATGGGAATATCAATTTTCCTGCGCTTTATATCAGCAAGCAAATCCACAAAATTTTTCCACTGTTTTTCATTATAGGAAATCATTTTTTCACTGGAGGCGAAATGGCTGAAAATTCCTTCCATAACAATATTGGACAATCTGGATATTTGGAGAACAAGATTAACCGCTTCCGTATGCATGGTTCCACCACGTCCCATACCGGTGTCCACCTCAACATGCACAGAAATTTTGCGCCCGGATTTGGCCAGCGCTTTGTTTAATTTTCTGGCGAAAGCCAAATCCGAAACTGACGGTGTGATATTGTATTTGATTATTTGTTCTATTTCCGCATTTGTTGACGGCCCTAAAATAATAATCGGCGCTTCAATACCGCTGATTCTCAGTTGAACACCTTCGTCGGCATTGGCCACTCCCAGCATCTTTGCGCCATTATTAAGCGCGGTACGCGATATTTCTATGGCACCGTGTCCATAAGCGTCGGCTTTGACAGCCAACATAATACCAACTTGGGTTCCAATGATTTTTTTAATCTCTTGGAGATTACCGATAAAATTATTAAGATCAACTTCGACCCAGCTACGGTATTTTTGTTCTTTTTTAAGTGGCATAAATTATTCCAGTGGCTTATAGCTGTAAAAATTGTAGCTACTTGGTGCGGAGATTTTAAATATGAAAATTTTTTATCCGAAGCAAACCCTGTTTTTTTCAGCAGATAATATCAAATCGCTAATGAATGTCAAGCCGTCTATGTTTTGAAAAAACTTACCATTTTATGCTTGAAAAAATAATATTTTCATTTAAAATTAAACAAATATTGGAGGGTAAATATTCAGACCCTCAAAACGAGGAGGAAAAAATGTCGAGAGCAAAGGTTGGAGATATTCTGGTTTGTGAGGCATGTGGATTGAAGGTAATTGTGGAAGAAGAATGTGGTTGTGCCACAATTGACATTATTTGCTGTGAAGAAGCTATGAAGAATCTTGGCCCGGCAAAACCAAAAAAAGTTCAGGCAGTGGCTGGACCCAAAAAGAAAAAAGCGCTAAAAAAAGTAAAAAGGATGTCAAAGAAAAAACGCGCGACAAAAAAAGCAAAAGTGGTGAAAAAAAAGAAAGTCAAGAAAACCATAAAGAAATCTGCAAAGAAAGCTTCGAAAAAAGCAGCAAAAAAAAGAAAAAAGTAACTTTCAAAAAAGATAAATCTTCAAGCAGATAAAGCCCTTTTATTAGGGGCAGTATCGGAGTTTTATTTTTTTATCAATACCACTCTGAAGCGAGTAAGACAGGTCAAGCATAGAAAAGAATTCCTGTGATTTCCAACTGATACGTTCCGAACTTGAAAAAATGCGCGGATTCTGATTAATTTCCTTTTAAAAGGTCTTTCTGAAATGGCGGGCAAAAATAAACCAATCAAAAAAAGCGAAGATTGGGGATCTTCTGCTTTGAAAGTTAACCTAGAAAGAACAGCTGCGACCATAGAAATCCCCGATCGGCACTCCACTCTGCTTAAAATAGTGGAAAATCATTACGGTCTGCAAAAAAAGACTCGCGAACTTCTGATGGAATTAAACCATCCTTTTGTAAACTGGGAGTATGTTCTAAAAGAACTAAAATCTATTTCCATAGGAAACTTCCACATTTACAATAATCACCAGAACGGTCTTTCGGCTCTGGACATGATGGTTTCTATTTATTTTGACGTTATTAAATCGTCGTCAGACAGAGATCTCAGGGACAGTGCCATACAATACCTCTTTGATTATATTGACACAATATTCAATCAGAGCAACGAAAATCTTTCGAGAAATCTGTCTTTGTTTCCCGAAATTAAAAAATCTCTTTTTAATGTTATTAAAGAAGATGAATTTATTTTTAAAAAATGTTCGTCTTATATAAAAAAAATCATTAAAAACATTCTAGAAAAAAATATAGACATTCAGGATTCTCTGTTTAATGGTTTAGTTTACAGGATTTTCAAAATCACTTATAAGTTTTGGCTTTCTCAGCAGAACCCTTCCGAATGGTTTATCGCGGAAGACGGAGAAAATCAGGAATTGGCCGCAGTCTACAGGGAGTTAATTCAACCACTCAGTCATGAAAATTTACGGACTCTAATAGAAAAGCTGGAAACTCTTAGAAAGAATACCGTTGAAAAAGATATTGAAGCTCTTAAAAGCTATCTGGATATGCCGGATTATTTTCAGATAGTTAACGGATATCTGCAAATTGCCGATCAATTGGAGAAATCCAGAGCGTATGAGGGACGTCATCATATTGTGAAACTGCGTTTTCTCATAAACATAATGGATGTTCCCAGTCTTACCGATATTCATGCCAGTGCTTTGCGGGAGATTAATCATTCTCTCAAGATGGTTTTTCAGGAGGAAAGGCAGGAAAAGCTCAGTGACTTTGTGCGTAAGATTTTCGGTTTCTTGAAAAAGAATAAATCTCAGAACGAATTCAGCGTGTCTATTTTTGATTGTATTAAAACAACATCTCGGGAAGTTTTCGCACAAAATGACCATGCGCTTGCCGATACATTTATTGATGAGTTGATTAATTACGGCTTCCAGTATCCGGAAATCCAAGGCTCAAACGAAGAATGGCAGGTAAAAGTCAATCCGGCTCACATCATAAATATTCGTTTATGGCTGGAAATTATCGGGATGAAACCACGATGGACGAAGAGGTTGATTTCAGCACTAATAATCAATCTGAAAATTGGAGGGATATTCGTTCGCGACACGGATCTCATTCAGAAAAATATTTCCGCTCTGCTCAATAGTGATATTGTGCCTGCTTATAGTTTGATAAAGCAACTTCTCCGAATTTTTCCCGTATATTTCAATAAAATCGGCGCTGAAGGAGAACTTAGAGAAATCACTACCAAAATTGATGAACTTTCTTCGCGCAACGACAAGCTGATTTATTTTTTCCGCAAACAATCACATGTAGAAAGCAACAGTATGCTTGTTAAATTTATTGAAGATATTTTTCAGTACTGGAGGTCGGGAGACAAGAATTTCCTCCGTGCGCATCTTTCTGATGAAGTTTACAAACAGGTTGTGAATTCCGGAGAATATTTCAACGGAATGAATAAAGTATTTAAACTTTTTTTCACGAAAACAAACGATAATCCTCTCCAATTTCTCGATTGGGATAACGAAAGGGTTAGCAAAGAGTTAAATAACATAAAGGACGTTAACGAGAGAGATCAGGAGCGGGTCAAAATTATTATCCGCATCTACCAGTTGATATATAAAAAATATAATCCGCAATTTATAGACTTGTTGAATGATTTGGAAGCGACCAACGCTTTCCCTCAAACCGATATTTCATCTCTGAAACGGGCTTTGAACGCAAAGAACTATTATCGCAGCATTACGATTATTCTTAAGTTTTTATCTATTTTAAAAGAAAGAATAGTCTCTCCCCAGAAAACGCAATTCTACGAAAATATATATTACAAAAGACATATTGCTGCGGGCATTCCCTCCATGTACGGAACCTACTCTGAGAAGAAATTTGATGCTGTTGGCCTGTCCCTGAGATTGGAGAGCCTCGTCACAATGCTTTTTGAAGAATTGGGGCAATCATTTAATTTAAAATTTATCACAAAGCAAACTATCAGGAAGATTCACACATACCTTTGGCTGTACATCAAGGCTTTGGAAATTGAAGGCATTGCGATGCAAAGCCTGGCAGCGAAGGTCAAATACGTGACAAACTCACTGCCCCTCAAGCAGTTTTCTTTAGAGCAGTACGTGGACATTTTCCGTTTTATGTCCAAAGATATTCAGGACATTATACGTAATTTTTACATTGATATCCATACTCCCAACCTGCCGGTTATAATCAATCAGATTTTCCGGCAAGACACTCCAACACAGAAAAAATCCGAGCATAAGAAACATGAAAAATTAAGATATCAGCACTCGGAGAATTTTATCCGGGGAATAATTTCTTCGGCTTTTGGCATTCAGGTATTGGATAACTTTGTTAATGCGGTTATTAAAACCCTCTATGCTGAATTGGAAAAATTTAAAGACAACAAACAGGTGCTCAAAACCATCATGGCTTATAATCCTGATTTAACGGTTTCTTCCTTAAATAAAAAGAACAAGAAACTGGACAATCAGATACTTCTTGGAAATAAGGGATATTTTCTCAAAGAACTCGTGTCCTTTGGATTCAATGTACCATCTGGATTTATTATAACCACTGAAGTATTCAGAGGATATGACGCGGTTTACGGTTACAAATATATTTTTAATGATCTTGCGGTGCGAGTCAACAAAGAGTTAAAAAAATTGGAAAAGATAACGGGCCTCAAACTTGGCGACCATCGTAATCCTTTGTTGCTTTCCGTGAGAAGTGGCGCAACGGTTTCCCTTCCCGGAATGATGAAATCTTTTCTAAATGTGGGAATTAACGAAACCATCGTGAAGGCTATCAGCAAAAAAAATGATTTCCAGTGGGCAGCATGGGATTCCTACCGCCGGTTTTTACAGATGTGGGGTATGTTTCAAGGATTGAATCGTAATTTCTTCGATGCGATAATAGACAAATTCAAACGAGAATACGGTGTGGAAAGAAAAATACAGTTTTCACCAGAACAAATGAAACAAATAGCTCTTGCCTATAGAAAAGGCTTAACCGACAACGGTATTGAATTTAAAGATAAGCCTCTGGATCAGTTGCGGCATGCCATCCTGCAGGTTTTTGACTCATGGCATTCGGAACAAGCAGAAATCTATCGCCGGCAAATGCATATTTCCGATAATTGGGGCACAGCCGTGATTGTTCAGAAAATGGTATTTGGAAATCTCAATGATAATTCCGGTTCAGGTGTTATTTTTACCAGAGACCCAAAAAGTTTATCCTCGGATGTAACACTTTATGGAGACTTTATCTTTGGTGTTCAGGGAGATGATATCGTTTCCGGCCTGGTGGAGACCTATCCTATTTCAGAAAAACAGCGTAGAGTGGAATTTCGAAACTCCAAAATTTCTCTGCAATATAAATTTC
Source organism: Syntrophaceae bacterium (assembly GCA_016927935.1). GTDB lineage: Bacteria > Desulfobacterota > Syntrophia > Syntrophales > Smithellaceae > Smithella. Next base: position 4,107 of record JAFGLS010000147.1, on the reverse strand, counting down.
CGGAAATTTACGCCGAACTAGTGAAAATTTCAGAGTTTCTGATTTACGAGAAGGGATTTAACCATCAGGAAATTGAATTTACATTTGAAGGACCAACAAAAGATAATTTGTACATACTTCAGACGCGTGACATGAATCAGATAACGACACAAAAATGGAAACGTTTTAAGGATACTACTATCTTACAATCATCGGCTCTGGGAACCGGCATAGGTGTTAATGGTGGTGCCATCTGTGGCAGGGCGGTTTATTCGGAAACAGATATTAAAAAATTCCGTACTGAAGAACCACAAACTCCTCTTATTCTGGTTCGTCCGGATACAGTTCCAGATGATGTTAGGGTTCTTCTGCAGGTTGAAGGACTTCTCACGGCCAAAGGTGGAAGCACTTCTCATGCAGCAGTGACAATTCCTCAGCTCAACAAGGTAGGAGTTGTGGGCTTCAGTAAACTCAAGGTCTATGAAAATGACGAATACGCCACAATAGAAAACCGCACGGTAAAAGCCGGAGATTTTATAAGCATTGACGGATGGAGCGGCAGTGTTTATACGGGGAAACATGAAATAGAAGCTGAGTAATGAAAAAAATTGCTCATTGACCACAAATAGCATCGGTCAATGAGCAACACATTCAATAGATAACCTATTTTTTTTATAAAAGATTCTTGTGTATATGAACAGTAAGGTCTCCCATCCTGTTTGTATAGCTTCCGTACTCATTATCATACCAGCCGAATATCTTGGCATGAACAACCGGTACCTTCATTATTTTCTCGGGAAATGATTTGACAATTTCTACCGGCAGATTTGGTATTTGAGCAATATCCAGATTTATAAATGCCGTCCGTGTGTGATTAAACTGACCCTCTATTATTACCGCCGCATCCACGCCGAAAAGATCAGCGGACACATTTTGCTCCATCGTGAATTTTATCAATTTGTCCGGATTGCTGGCGGCAGCTTTGCTGTATAGTTCATTGAGCATTTTTGTATTGACAACCATTTGTTTGTTGCCGCGCGCCTGAAAAGTCGTATTTAAAACAATCAGAGATATTGTACTGGCGGGTATTCTGATGGAATCAGCCATGAAGCCGATACTCTGAACCTCCGGAATCACCTCCGCCAAAGCTTGGGCGGCATTCGTGGAGGTCAGGATTATGCTGTCCAAAATGCTACGTTTTTTTCTTAAATCCTTTTCTCCGGCTTTGGGAACGCTGTCCAGCACACTTTGAGTATTGGTAACGGCGTGAATGGTTGACATCGAGGCCGTGAGAATATTGCTCGTTTCTTCATTTTCCAAAAGAGGTTTAATCATGTGGGCAAGTCCCGTTGTTGTGCAGGAAGCGGCAGAAACAACAAGATGTTTTTTCGGATCAAATGCTGTATGATTTATCCCATAAATAAGAGTGACGGCGTCATCCGGCATAGACACGGCTTTGTTTTTAATTTTAAAAGGTGAAGAATTGATGACCACCTTCGCTCCACCGTGTAAATGTCCGCGAATGGAACCGCTTTTATTATCCGAAGCGATAGTGGGATCTTTAAATTTTCCCGTACAATCCACAACGATTTCCACTCCATGTTGTCTCCATGGTATATCGGCCGGATTTCGTGCTTCGCGCAGAATTGTAACAGGAATTCCGTCAATCAGCAGTTTCCCCTGTCTTTCATCGACGATCTGAATGATTCTTTCCGCTTTTATTCCATACAAGAATTTGTGCATCAAACCGTAAGTTGAATCTTTTTCAATTGTCTGGGCAATGGAATCAAGACCCGTTCCCACTTCTCTTCCCTGATTAACAAAAATCTCCTTGAAATATTTTCTGTTAATATGGTGCCATAAGGTTAATTTCCCTATTCTTCCCAGACTGTTGATGCCCAGAGCCAACTTTTTATTCTCAAATACCTGAACCTTTGCCATTGTAAATATCCTCCTTAATAATGAGACTCGCTAAACCATGGTGAAGCGTTAGTCGTATTGAGACTCAAATTTCATAAGCATAGCGTAATGAAATTTGTAAGTCGAACTATCAAATCCCGATATCGGGATTGGAAATTATCCCCGAAGCGAAGCGAAGTGGGACCATTTTGCCAAGCTTTAGAAACCATAGCAGTAAATGAATTCTTTGGAATTAATAAAAAAAATGCAGGGACGCTCTCTGCATTTTTGTTAAGGTAGCACTATTAAAATACGGTTTGGTGGTGACCGGGACCATAAACTGTCTCCCTTAAAAGGTCGTCAATTTCTTACAGGAAAGATTTAGAAAAGTCAAGAGCGGAAGCTTTAATTTTTTAGTCAATCTCCTTAACTTCCTGAATTTCTCCATTTTCAAACTCATAAATTTATGTTAAATAATAAACAATAATAAATAACATCTATAGCATTAACAATGTTGGGCAAAGATAAGGAGCTCCATGCAAAATACATCTCTCAAACATAAAGAAGGCTCAATTGTTATTCGCCTTTTGGAAAAGGTAGGCGGTTCATCTTTACTTGAACCGACGGAAAGGGGAAGACGGATATTGGTGGTATTTTTCCTGCTCGGAATGATGTTTATTATGCTTTCTTTTTCCATTTACCATTTTTACAGCCAGCACTATTCCATTTTCGTATGGAACGGTTTAGGATTCTTTATTTCTCTGTTCATCCTTCTCTATATTCGCAAAAAGGGGAAAACGGCCGTTATTGACTGGATGGTAGGTAGCGGCGTTATCCTTTATTGCAGCATGACAACTATCTTCGGCAGAACGGAAAGTTCAATATTTTATTGGGCGTTTATTCTACCGATAGTATGCTTTGCTGTCACGGGAAAAAATAAAGGATTGGTGCTTTCCCTGCTCTTTTTATGCATAAATGTCTTTCTTATGGCAGCACCTGAGCAGATGATGCATTCCCAGCCATATCCCTTTTCATCTATTATGCGTTTCGGCATCATCTATATTTCAATCACCTTGGGTACATACTATTATGAATCGTTACAGAAGATTTTGGTCACTGATATTCAGCAGCACGAGGAAAAATACAGAAACATTTTGGAAAACATGCAGGAAGGCTATTTTGAGATTAATCTTGCCGGCAATTATATCTACTTTAACGATTCGTTGTGCCGTGTCCATGGTTATCCCAGAGAAGAATTGATGGGTATGAGTTACCGGCAATACACCGATCAGGTAACCGCGGAAAAACTTTTTCAAGCGTTTAATAGAGTTTATAAAACAGGAAAACCTCTCCCTGAAATTGATTTTCAAATTACAACAAAAGACGGCAATAAAAGATGCATTGATGCATCTATATCATTACTTGAAGATTCATCAGGCAAACCAATTGGATTTAGAGGAGTTATCCGTGATATCACTGAACGCAAACAGGGAGAAGAACTTCAACGAACTTTTGACAGCCTCAGGAAAGCTGTTGGTGCTACTGTCCAGGTTTTGGTATCCGCTTTAGAGTTCAGAGATCCCTATACAGCCGGTCACCAGTCCCGGGTTGCTGATCTGGCCAGAGCTATTGCCGAGGAAATGGGATTACCTCAGAGTACAATAGAAGGAACCCACATGGCCGGTGTCGTTCATGACATCGGAAAATTATCCATACCTACGGAGATATTGACCAAACCTACCAGATTGACAAATATTGAATTTTCCCTGATTCAAGAACATGCTAATAGCGGATACGAAATGTTAAAGAACGTGGAATCTCCCTGGCCGCTGGCGGAAATAGTCCTTCAGCACCACGAACGGATGAACGGCTCCGGTTATCCCAGAAAGTTAAAAGGAGATGAAATTCTTTTGGAAGCGCGTATTATGGCCGTGGCTGATGTTGTGGAAGCTATGGCTTCCCATCGTCCTTATCGTCCAGCATTAGGCATTGAAGCGGCTCTTGAAGAAATTGAGAAGAACAAGGGGCTTCTTTATGACGATGTTGTCTCCGACATTTGTCTGAAATTATTTAGAGAGAAAGGCTATCAGCTAACATAAGAAAGGAAGCTAACTATTTATACCTCTCAACCTTTACATTAAATGAGACTGTAAAATAATCTGTGTAAATGGATAATTTTTCATATTGCCGCCAAATCAAAACGGCCGTCATACATAACAGCCAGCTGGG
>JAFGLS010000146.1 GCA_016927935.1 Syntrophaceae bacterium | reverse complement strand
ATTGTTAACAGAAAAAATTTATCAGCTACACTTATTAATATTGGACGCTATTTTGAGAAATCCAATGCGGAATCGATAGACCCGATTAAATGGGATCAGGGTGAATACAAACCCACGCCTACAATAATTGAAGCTGCTAAAACGCTTTATGCAGAACACAACGTTAAAGAAATATGCCGCTATCATGCAGGAGCCGAAAATCTAACTACAACTTCAGAGGCAGTTCTCAAAATCATTCAGCAGGCACAAACAAATAAAGAGAAGGCAATTTGTTTTATTACTGGCGTTCCCGGCTCTGGAAAGACATTAGCCGGCCTTAACATTGTACACAATCACAAGCTACACGCAGGCAAGCTCGGGACTTTTTTATCTGGAAATGGACCTTTGGTGAAAGTTCTTATCGAAGCTTTAACAAGAGATATGGTTGCACGAAGTTCTAAAAAATTGACTAAGTTTGAGGCCAAAAGAGAAGTAACCACTTTTATTCAAGACCTACATCGTTTTCGAGATCAATATTTAAATAATAAAGATATTCCAGTTGATCACATCATTATTTTTGATGAAGCTCAGCGGGCATGGAATAGTGAACATCTGGCACGTTGGTTAAAACGGCGTCATGCGGTTGAGTCACAAAAATATTCTGAACCAGAAATTATATTAGAGATAATGGATAGACATCGACATCCTGATTGGGCTGTTGTCGTTGCATTGATTGGTGGAGGTCAGGAGATAAACCGAGGGGAAGCAGGTTTATCCGAATGGGGACGCACTATATCTAAACGTTTTCCAAAATGGAAAATATATATCTCACCCGTTCTAAAATCTGGAGGACATAGCACAGGTGGCCAGGCGCTCTTTCAAGAGATTCCGCAAAATGTAAATTTGTTTGAAGATAAGGCATTGCATCTTGACGTCTCTATTCGCGCTTATCGAGCAGAAAAAACATCAGATTTCGTTCATGCCCTCTTAAATGTAGAAATAGAATTGGCGAAAGATATTCTGCAAAAGTGTTTGCAGGATTATCCTGTTTATTTAACTCGTTCCCTTGAAAATGCCAAAGCATGGTTAAGACAAAAACGCCGTGGAACACGACGAATCGGACTTACTGCAAGTTCCGGCGCAAGAAGATTAAAAGCCTATGGGCTAGATGTGAAGAATGCATTACAAGGTTCAGACGACATGCCTAATTGGTTCCTGAATCGAATAGATGATGTAAGAGCTTCAAATGCATTAGAAGACGTGGCCACAGAATTTGCCGTGCAGGGACTTGAATTGGATTGGTCAGCAGTTTGTTGGGGTGCTGATTTTCGATTTAACAAAGATAAATGGCAGTATTTTAGGTTTAGCGGGAATCATTGGCAGAATGTGAATAATACTGAAATGCACCAATATATTCTCAATAAGTATCGTGTCCTTCTTACTAGAGCCAGAGAGGGTCTCATTGTTTGGATGCCGCAAGGCGCTTCGGACGACCCAACAAGAAAAGCAGAATTTTATGATTCTACTTTCGAGTATTTGAAGGAGATCGGTTTTATAGTAATTTAAGAAATATTAACCCACCGGATAAACCGGTAGGCTTTCGGACGGGAATATAGATGCAAAAAGTTTTGGGCTACATGCTAACCTGGACGGCTTATGGTAACTGGCTGCAGGGAGACAAACGCAAATATGTCAAAGATGGCCAAATTCTTGACCCTAATCCTTCACTGGAAAATAAAAATAAAGCAAATATGCGATATCCAAAAGTATCGTTGAATACTACACAAAGAGAAATAATCAAAAAAGCTATATACGAGGAATCTGCTGAGCTAAATCAGAAAATTTACACAATAGCCGTTAGGAAAAACCACATACATCTGGTAGCAGATTGCAGTTTTATTTCGGCCGGCTCAGCGGTAAGCCATTACAAAAATGCGTCAAGATTGGCAATGGAAAGTAATGGTTTTTTTGGCAAGTTATGGACAAAGGGGTTTAGTGTTCGATATTGCTTCGACGAAAACCAGTTAAACACCGTAATCCGATATGTGAATAATCATAATAAAACGGCCGTCCGGTCCGAAAGCCACCAACTTCATGTTGGTGGTTAATCCTAAAAGTAGCAATCTGGGAAACTTTCCCCCAAAAATCCATGCCTCCGGCGTTATTTTCGTAATGCCTCCTTGCTTTAAGGCCGTTGGCGCAGTCGGCAAAATTTAAAGTGCAAATCCGGCTGAAGTTTACTTCAAGCAAGGATTCAGCTTTTAATTTTTATAGTGCATTTATGCACCGCCTTAAAGCAATACCTCTGTGAACGGCGCCTGCCCCGTGAAGTGCTTTAGCTACTTTATCGGGGTCAACTATCGATTTTTGCGTCAAATTTCGCCATTTTTTGCACTTCATCGGATTATTTCGTATAATATATATGGAGCGGGTAACCCCTGCGGTGGTCGTTTGGCTATTTAGCCTCTCCATCACGGAGGTTACCCGGAAGGTGCGAAGTTGCCTCGCAGGCTTCGCCTTTTTTTATGCGCTCTAATCCCCAACCGCCTGATTCCCAATTCTGTCTACTGTATTCTGCATTCTGTATTCTTTTTCGTGCCTTTGCGCCTT
>JAFGLS010000145.1 GCA_016927935.1 Syntrophaceae bacterium | reverse complement strand
TAACTTCATGATAAATCCTCCTGTCTATTCTGGTTTTATTCCTTACCCGAATTAAAACCATTTACACAGTTAGATTTACACTCCCTATTATTTAATCTGATAGCCTTTTTCTCTAAATAATTTCAGGCAGGTATCGGCTACAGCGGTATCGTAGAGAATTCCTTTATTTTTCTCAATTTCTTCTAAAGCAACCTCAATGCCTAATGCCGGACGATAAGGACGGTGAGAGGCCATGGCTTCCACAACGTCTGCCACGCCGAGAATGCGGGCTTCCATGAGAATTTCATCTCCTTTCAGGTTTCTGGGATAGCCGGAGCCGTTAATTCGCTCATGGTGCTGATAAACTATTTCCGCCAGCGGCCAAGGGGACTCCACATCCTTCAACATCTCAAATCCGCTATGGGCGTGTTCTTGAATCAGGGCAATTTCCAGGTTTGTCAATTTAGTAGGTTTGGATAATATCTCCGCGGGTATGGATAATTTCCCGATATCATGGATAATGCCGGCCATGTTAATCCCTTCAATTTTATCCTGAGGCAATCCCATTTCCGTGGCTATGGCATAGGCCAGATTTGCTGATTGGCTTTGATGACCTGCCGTATAGGGATCTCTTGTTTCCAGAGCGGTCACCAAAACCTGAATGGTCGTGCCCACCGCTTTCTTGAGACTATTAAGTGTTTGCCGAATCTTTTCTTCCGCTTTCTTACGCTCGGTAATGTCACGAACAATTCCCCTGAATCCTATTGATTTGCCCGATGAATCTTTTATTAGTGATGCAGATGCTTCAATGTATCTTCTCGCACCGTCCTTTCTTATCATCTGCCAATCGAATCCCGCGGTTGATCCCCTCGTGGTATAAAGTTTATTAAACTCTTGAAAAACCTTTTTTGAATTTTCTTCGTCTGCATACTGCTGGTAACTCATGCCCGTCAATTCTTCTCTGGAGTAGCCGGTGATTTGGCACATGGAGTCATTGAAAAAAGTGAATTTACCGGAAAGATCCACTTCGTAATAACCTTCCTCTATGTTTTCCAGAATGGTGCGGTATTTTTCCTCGCTCTGACGGAGAGTTTCCTCCGCCTTTCTTCGTTCGGTGATATCACGGATAATTCCTCTAAACCCTCTTAAGTTACTCTCTGAATCTTTCATTAATGAAGTGAATATCTCGACCTGCCTTTTGGTTCCGTCTTTCCTTATCGCCTCATATTCAAATACATGACTACCTATTCCCGTTCTGTAAACTTCATTAAATGCTTGGAAAAGCTTTCTGGCGTTCTCCTTATCGGTGTAACGCTGATAAGTCATGCCCATCAATTCCTCTTTGGAATACCCGTACAATACGCACGTCGCGTTATTGAAAAAGGTAAGTTTGCCGGTAAGATCAACCTCATAATAACCGTCCTCTATTTTTTCAATAATAGTGCGGTATTTTTCCTCACTTTGGCGGAGAGTTTCTTCCGTCTGTCTGCGCTCGGTAACGTCACGGACTATTCCCCTGAACCCTATCGTCTTGCCGGACGAATCTTTTATCAAGGATATTGATTCTTCAACGTATATCCTGGTTCCGTCTTTTTTTATCATCTCCCAACCGAATTCTTCGGCGGGTTCCCCGGTGGTGTAAACCTTATTATACCTTTGATAAGTTCTTTTTGCGTTTTCTTCATCCATGTACTTCCGGTAATTCATACCCGTCATCTCTTCTCTGGAGTAGCCGAGAATCCGGCAAAAAGAATCATTGAAAAAGGTGAAACTGCCGGCAAGGTTAACTTCGAAGTAAGCCTCCTGCATGGTTTCCAGAATGGTACGGTATTTTTCCTCGCTTTGGCGAAGTTTTTCCTCTGTCTCTTTACGCCCGGTGATATCGTGTATAATTCCCCTAAATCCAATTGACTTGCCTGATGAATCTTTTAGTAATGATACGGATCCCTCAACGTATCTTTTAGTTCCGTCTTTTCTTATAACTTGCCAGCCCAAAGCATTGTTGGGTTCCCCCGTGATATAAACTTTGTTATAAGCATGATAAACTTTTTCAAACTCCTCCTTATCTGTATAGTGCTGGTAATTCATTCCCCTCAATTCTTCTCTCGGATAACCAAGTATACGACATACTGAATTGTTGAAAAAGGTGAAGTTGCCGGCAAGATCAACTTCAAAATATCCTTCCTGGATACCTTCGATAATGGCTCGATATTTTTCAGCACTTTGGTGAAGCTCTTTTTCCAGGCGCAGTTTTTCTTCCGTTTCTTTATATTCGGTGATGTCATGATAAACGGCCAGAACATGGTTAGAGGTGAAAGCCCCAGTCTGCATTACGTGGCGAAAGGAACCGTCTTTGCAGGTGACGGTTATTTCTATGGGGATGGCTTCTTTTCCGTGTTTTTGAGCTTCGGTAATTTGATTCATTAACGGAGGAACCTGTTGCCGGTAGGCAGGGTCGGGATAGGCCAACGAGCGCCAGGCATCAATAGTGGGAATATCCTCAAGAGTATAGCCGAAGAGTTCCTGATGCTTCCGGTTTAGGTACTGGATATTTCCCTGTCTGTCCGCCCAGCTAATACCTATGGGTGAGGCATCCATGAGAGCCAGCAGTTCTTTCTGACTTTGCAGCAGTTTTTCATCCGCCCAGTTCTGCTTTTTTGACGGATCTGCGGCAGATTTTTCCAAAGTTGCGGAATTTTTTAATCCGGTTTTATTTCTATCTGTTTTTTCATTTCTCTTCTTCATGTTTTTTCTTAATGTAAGTCTTTAAATGTGACAAAAAAATCCGGCTAAGGAGCTGGTTATCTTATTGTTATGTAAGATGAAATACACGAATAATAGTTTTATGTCAAAGCAAATAATGAAAATAAAATACGAGGCTTAGAAGTTTTCCGTTCGGTGAGAATTAAATTAATGACCTATATGCAGTATCAACTGGTAAAATAATGAGAGCAACATTACAGGAAATAAGAAAACGGCTTATCTTGGGGGTGATTATCCTTTTTTTATATTCGGTTGACATTTGGAATTTTAAAATTTATTATCAACCACAATGATGTTCTATAATCAGACGTGTATTTTAATATCTTCAGTAAAAAGTTTTTTTAAAAAAGATTGAGGGGGAAACATGAAAAAAATTATTATTGCCAAAGAAAAAGCAGTTTCATTAATTATTATAAGTGTTATCTTCTTAATATTGACGCTTATATGGGCTTGCGTTATGGAGCCTTTAACCACAGAAGTATGGTCAAAACCTAATGTCACGCAGCAGGAGTTCACGAAAGATAGATATGACTGTATGAAGGAAGCAAATAAAGGGACTAATCTTGGAAATACTAGTGGCACTGTTATATCGAATGTTGATTTATATAATTATTGCATGGAAGCACGTGGCTGGAAACTAAAAGAAGTAAGTTCTACTTCCCAAAAAATAGAAACATATCCTTTTGCAGATGGAACTAAATACGAAGGCAGTATTGTGAATGGCAAGCCGAACGGAAGAGGAACATATACTTGGGCAAATGGCAGTAAATATGATGGTGAATTTGTGGATGGTAAAATAAGCGGTAAAGGAACATACACCTGTCGTAACGGCAAACAATACAGAGGCGATTTTGCAAATAATAAACCGGTTGGATTTACTGTAATTTGTGACTGATGCCGGTTAGGGCATTTCCTCTTATCTAATTGTGGCAGGCAATTTTAGACAATCTTACACGAGCATTTTTTAAAATGCCTGCATGAATGTTTCACGATGCATTTCGTCTATTTAGATTTTGGCTTATTAATTTTCGCATTAATCAAAAGAGATGTATCCTTTAGCTTTTTCTTTTGCGCGATGTGATCCATAATTATTTTGGTAGCTTCACTGGGTGTATTTACTAGTTCAACACCCGTATTGAACAACCTATTGTCCTTAAAGATAACCTTGATCCATTTTACTTTTCCGAAAGCGGTTATCTGTTTTTGCAGTGTCTCTAATGTGAAATCTATCTTGAGGAGAGTATCGACAGGTAAAAGAATATTGCCCCGAATTTTAGCGCCGGACTTAGAAATATCCTCGATGAAATTATAGATGAATTTTTCTTTAGGAATATTTTCCCTAGGGGAGATAACGGATATGGTGACCTCGTTATATTCTTCTAGTCGTTCGTCTTTTCTTCTTTCTCGCGAAACGATTTTTTTCTTACTTTTATTTTTGATTTCATTAATTGTATGCCGTACTTCTTTGATATTTTTTTTTATTTCTTTTAAAAGTTTTTTTGCTTGAGTACCGGCCTCCCTTACCACCTTCTCTTCGGCAAGCTCAATTGCGTCAATATTTAATTGTTCTAATTTTTCTTTAAGAGCATTCACCAATTCTGCAATTGTTTTCATAGTTATTCCCCCGATAACCAGTATCAGAACTTCGCTTTTTCCAATAAGCTGGTTATTATAATAGCACTATTCTTTTTTTAAAAAAGAGAAAATAACACGGCTTTATTGATTACGGATTTAAGTATTTTATTATTAAAGAAACCATTTTAAAATTTTTACCATCTAAGGGTGAGGAGCAATACCCCTAGATGGTAACTTTTTAAAATCTGCGTAAATTAATCTAAAATACAAACGTACTTCTGTTTACCATTTAAGACATTAATTTCATTTTGTTTTTCTACCAAAACATATTTTTGCCTCCCGAATCTTAACGCCTTATTATAGGAAGCCATATAAATGTCAATATTACCACGGTTCTTGCGACTTGTCCTGTCTTTGACTGTAAAGATTCCCATGTCACTGATTTTAATTTTAGTTCCTAATTTAAAACCCTTACGTTCCAAGTCTCGTGAAACAGCTACCATTCCAGTTTTTACTAACTCTCCGGAAGCTGTCTTCCCTTTATTGTGGTAACACTCCTTCAATGTGTACGCCGTTACTGATATTTTGGTTTCTTCCGCCCATACACTACCGGAAAAAATACATAAAATGCAAAATCCTAAAAGCAAAACTCTTGCTACTAATAGGTTTATTCTTGTCATAATTACCTCCTTGTGTTGAAAGAGCAAAAGCGCTCTTTGCACAGATCGGGTTATGGCTACCTTTGCCTACCCGTAGCTCCTCTATATTTACACTCTCATGGAGAGTGGTATGTGTTAATTATTTATTATTGCTTGTGCCGATCTAACTCGAAAAAAAATCAGGAGAAATGGAGTTTTGATAATATTGTGTTTATTTTTAACAGACTATATCTAGTATGTCAAGTAAATTTTAACCGCAATATGTTGTGTAATGTGTCTATAGCTGTCATGACTTGAGGATGATAAAAAGGAAGACTACAAAGAAGCAATAAAATTGATTAGAAATATTCTTTCTATTTATTTTCATTTTCGTGGGATTTGGTACTATCATCATTTTTCTTATCATCAGGTTCATGAATCGTTTTTTTAAAATCTTTTATACTTTTTCCAATTGCTTTTCCGAGGTCTGGAAGTTTGCCTGGACCAAAAATTATCAAAATTATAATAAGAATAATAATCTCCGGCATTCCTAATCCAAACATATTTGACTATTTCCTTTTCTTTAATTAGCTTAAACTCTTCTATATGTCCACTATATCGGGGGAAGCGCAGATTGTAGGATAGCATAAAAAGATAAAACAGAAAATTGAGGATTAGGTCAGCAAGAGATAAAATTTCTTCTAAAAAGATTATACTCTGTGATAAATTAAATAAAAAAGTCGGTAACAGGCAGGTTAAATAAAGAGGAATAAATGAGTATTTTGGAAATCACACGCAAGAAAAATAAGAATGTCATTATTAAGCCGACAAAAGGCGTTTTAGGCTTGACTGTCTTGGCTCCTAAGCAAGGTGTTAAGCCGAAGAGATTTAAAAAATTAATCAAAAAATTATTCAATCGATAAGTAATAACGTAATCAGGAGATAGGCAAACTAGTGAGTAAAACATAAAAAATCAGCATTGGTCGGGCAGATCGTAGAACAAACTATAAATTAAATGTAATTGAAATGCACAAATGGGACAGGCGGCTATTTGTTTCTTTTTCTTGTCAAATTTCATTATTTGGTGGTCCTGAGAATTGAGGATTATAGAAAAAAATCATTTTGGGAAAAGTATGCCTATGCCGGGTTATGACCTTGAGATTTTAGTTTCTTTGATATGTAATCCCCAAGTTTTTTAATTGCTTCGTTGGGGGTACCGCAGAATTCCACACCGGCATCATAAGACCAACCTTCAACTATGATTTTAATCCATTTTACTTTTCCGATAGCGTTTATTTGTTGTTTTATACCCTCTGATAAGAACTCCATTTTGATAAGGGTATCTATGGGTAAATAAATATAGGTCTGAATTTTGGCACCGCCCTCAGAAACATTCTTGGTGTAGTTACCTATTAATTTTTTTTTCGGAAGATTATAAAGAGTATGTTCTTCGGAGACGACTGTTATGGTAACCTCATTCTCCTCATCTATTCTTGGCGTTCTTCTTTTTTCTTTCATAATAATTCATCCCTCTGTCCAATTTTGATGCTGTTTATTATTTATATTTTTTGCTATTTGCCGCTTGACTTTTTCTTTCCGAGACGTAAAAAAGAAGAACAGACAGGAAAAATGCAAGTATCATTGTGGCAGATAACCGGAAATCAGCCTGTTTTAAAATTTTCCCTCTTCCGGATCCACAATTGGTTTTCCACTCTTGCAACGATTGAACTCCCCTAAATACCTTCCACCCGTGAATCGCCAAGGAGCATAAACCATCCACTCCGCAAGTGGTTCTGATATACCTATGATATGAGCGGGTATGACAATAACGAGAAATGTTGCCGTAGAGATGACTGAGAAAATAGCACAAGGTGGTCTGACAAATAGGGCGTCAGCAACTTTAAGCTCAGGAGACGGCTCTACTTTCGTTTCTGCGTTTGATATAACCGGCGAAGCAAAAAGTATAACAACCAACACAATAAATAATATTTTTTTCATTTTTCATTCTCCCTGGCTTTTCGTTTAAGTTTATTAGACCAGTTTCTCCTTTTGCTATAGAAAGTATATTATCTGATAATTCTGCCTTTCGTTAACTGATTTGTGATACTAAAGTGGGTCAGTTGGCGGAACACCTTTTACAATTATCATGCTTCTCTCCTTTTACCATTTAATTATGTAAAAGATTATCTAGTTTAAACATTATAAAATAAATTCCAATTTCTCAATAGAAAAAATAACATAAATCCGTTAGAAAGATCCCTCCAAAACATAAAAAAGGGGCTAACTGCATCAGCTAACCCCTTGATATTATTGGTAGCGGGGGCAGGATTTGAACCTGCGACCTTTGGGTTATGAGCCCAACGAGCTACCGAACTGCTCCACCCCGCGATATTAAAATCGTTGACTTTACAGCATTATCTCCGATAATTGTCAAGGAGTTATTTTTTAAAATCCTTTAAAATCGCGCTTTTTGCCGGATATTTGAAAGATGTTCGCACGAATTATCCGCTTATGTATCCCATGAAACGATAGATAAGTTTAGCTGCCATAAAATCGGGAGCGACGATGCCGGGAATTGGCGCCAGTTCCACCACATCGAATCCGCGAATTTTGCAGGATTGAGAAACACGCTTCAGCAGACGTAAAACATCTTTCCAGTAGAGACCGCCGGGTTCGGGTGTGCCGGTCGACGGCATTGTAGATGGATCGAAAACATCCAGATCAATCGTTACAAACAAATCGCCTTTCAAATCCCTGCAGATTTTTTCACACCAATCTTTGTTATCAGAAACAAAATCTGCGCTGAAGGATTTAACTTTGCTTTTTGATAAAAAATCGGCGTCTTCTTTACTCATGCTTCTAATACCCACCTGAACGAGCGGACATATTTCCGAAATTCTTCTGGCTACAGAGGCGTGGCTATAGGGACTTTCCTGATAGCTTTCCCTCAAATCGGCGTGAGCATCCAGTTGCAGAACGGAAAGTTTCGGATACTTTTCTTTAAGCGCCTGCACGGCTCCCCAACTGATGCTGTGCTCTCCGCCCAGCATTACCGGTATTTTATTCATAGCGGCAATTCCTGAAATCGTTTTACGAACGGCATTAATCATATTTTTTGGTCCGCGCGCGTCAACAGGAATCGGCAGCACTGTGTAAATTCCGGCCAGATAAGTTTCTTTTTTCAATTCTTCGTCATAGAGTTCCATATTCATGGAAGCTTCGATGATAGCTGCCGGTCCTCTGCGGCTTCCAGGCTGATAAGTAGAAGTCAGGTCATAGGGAACAGGAACAACAACGAACAGGGCTTCGCCCAGCGAAGGTTCGGGATAAATTCCTCCAAAATTCATTTTTTTAATCCTTTCTGATAGTAGTTTTAAAATATCTTTAAATCGTTAAATAATTATTGCCGGTAATAGTGAAGAGAAAATTTATTATTTTCATAGTATAGAAAAGAATAATGTGTCATCCAGTCGCCTGGTGTGGCAAAAATCCTTTTTGTGTCTTTGATGGTGTAATAGTTTATGCTGGGTACGTGACAATGTCCGAGAATAACAACATCATATCCCTGTTGAAATCTGGCTAATGCGAAAGGTGACATTTTTTTTAACAGCACATTGCCGTTTTCTATGGTTAATTTTTTACTAGTTGTGGAAAAAAAACCGGCTAGTGCCCAGCGAATTGAAGCCGGAACGAAACGCTGAAAATTGTAGAATGCCCGACTGCGTAAAACTTTGCGAAAAAAAAGATATACGGTATTGCTGCTGTCTGCCGTGTCGCCATGAGCGATTAAAACATTCAGATTATCAAGTTTTGCGTCATTAGTTTCTTCATATACTTTCATTCCTAGAACATCATGAAAATATTCTCCCATAAAGAAGTCATGGTTCCCTTCGCTTAAGTGAATGTGGACACCCGCCTTTTGCATTTCGATTAGTTTATCAATGACAGGTTTAAATTCAGGGTTAATTTTTTCTTTTGTACAAAACCAGAAATCAAACAAATCGCCTGTAATGTAAAGGTCATTAATTAATTTCTTATCTGTGCCCGCAGAATCAGAATTGACCAGCGTATAGATTTTCCCTTCTTTAACAGCATCAAAAAAATTTATCAGCTTTTTGTATCGTTTGTCGCCGGAATTCCTTAAATGAGCGTCGGAAATAAAAATGGCCTTCATATTCTAATTCCTTGGATTGAATGCCATTATGCTTTAGCAGATACATGTTGCAAGGTCAATAAACATGAGATAATAACAAATTTACGCTAGCGCGTATTTGTAATATTTTAAAATCAATTGATTCTTGTCTTGTTGGTATTTTTTTGCTAGTATCATGCACCGTAAATTCCTTTAAGCAATGTCATTTTGAGCATAGCGAGAAATCTTAATAAATTTATTAAGGTAAAAGATATCTTCCCAGCAGAGCTGGACTATAGCCTTTGGTTGATATGACAATTTATTTTTGAGACACGACACCAATTTCAACCGAAAGCATCAGAGTTAATAATTTAAATAGAAGGCGAAAAAAGAATGAAAAAACAAAATATAATTAAACGGGCTAAAGATGTGTTGAAAATAGAAGCGCAGAGTATTTTGCGATTAATTGATAGAATTGACAGCAACTTTTCCCTTGCCGTTGATTTAATCTGTAAATCCAAGGGAAGAGTCATCATTACCGGCATCGGGAAGTCGGGTTTGATTGGACGAAAAATTGTCGCCACCTTGACCAGCACAGGGACACAGGCTCTTTTTCTGCATCCGGTGGAGGGTCTTCATGGCGATTTGGGAATAGTCACTAAAGAAGATATATTGCTGGCTATTTCCAACAGTGGTGAAACGAGAGAACTTGTACCCGTCATCAAATCCATTCGTCATATCGGAGCCCCCATCATATCTTTTACGGGTGACTTATCGTCAACTCTTGCGCGGGTGAGCGATGTGGTGATTGATGTTTCCGTGGAAAAAGAAGCATGTCCTTTCAACCTTGTTCCTACGTCCAGTTCGACGGCCGCTCTGGCAATAGGAGACGCGCTGGCTATAGCGTTGCTTGCCGAAAAGCAGTTTAAAGAAAAAGATTTCTATAAATTTCATCCGGGAGGAAATCTGGGAACGAGACTCAGGGAAACGGTTGGTGATGCCATGATTACCGGTAAAAAAATTCCCAGAGTGCCTGCGGGCACTTCCGTGCGCAAAGCTATAAGGGAAATCAATAATAAAAATGTCGGGTTTGTTTTGATAACCGATAAGAAAAACAAACTGCTGGGAATTTTAACAGACGGAGATGTTCGCAGGATGATCGGCAAGGGAATATCTTTTGATGGTAAAATTATCGATGAAATCATGACCCGCAAGCCCAAGACAATTGATGAAAAAATCTCTCTGGCGCAGGCAATGGAGATGATGCAGAAAAGTGAAATAACTTCTTTTGCCGTGGTTAATGAAAAAAAAGAACTCAAGGGATATGTTCATCTGCATGATATTCTTGGTCGTGGCGGCTCGGTCAGTATTTCACTGGCTTGATTCGTGTGTGGGGAAAACTGATATTTCAACAGGCTGTTGCCCAAGTATCTTTTTCGCATGCCGGAAAGCATTTTGGATAAATCTAAGGCTCGCTTCAGGCAATGACAAAACTCGCCTTCGGTTCAAACAGTT
>JAFGLS010000144.1 GCA_016927935.1 Syntrophaceae bacterium | reverse complement strand
CTCGCTTTCCATTAGTTCCTCCTTGATGAGGATCACCCTCCCGTTAAATTATTTTGCAGCAAAAAATTTACTTCTTGATTATGAAATTTACTCATACAGAAAATTTTGTCAACACTTTTTTGCATTTTTTCAAAAAAATATTTCTCAAAGGACTTATGCCGAGGGAAAATTTTCCCGGCAACCCTACTGAATATTCGCCGTTAAAATTTGCAAAATACTTTTTTACAGGACAGGAGATAAAATATTTGATGCTGTGGAAACCCCCGTGGATTCTGCATCAGCGCAAAATAAACGACTTTAAGGAACCATCGTAATAATCCATAGACGACTAGATTTTTTCCGGAGGATATGGATAAAAATTGTCAAAGAAGAGGTTTATGTCCATCGGTGGAACATCAGACGGTTGAAGCGGAGTTTTTGAGAAAACAAGACAGATTTTGTCATTCTGAAAAAAAATTAGGCAAAAAAATTTTTTTCTAGTAAGACGAAATCGTCTGATTGACGGAAAAAAATTTTACTAATCCAAATGCGAAAGAAGAATTATGCCCGAATTACCCGAAGTAGAAACGTTATGCCGCCAGCTGCAGGAGAAGATTTGCGGCAGGAAGATATTAACCAGCGAGGTTTATGACAACAAGCTTGCCGTCATCAAATATTTAAAAACGGGCAAAATAATCAAGGTTGAGCGACAGGGCAAGGCGATACTCATTCATCTTAATAACGGCAACTCCATAAAAATACATCTGCGCATGACGGGCAGGCTTCTATGGAAGAAGAGTTTGTCCAGACCAATGCATGGCCGGTGGAGGTTATCATTTGCCGACGGCCACGTGTTTCTCGTTGACCCACGCCGTTTTGCGACTGTGAAGGTGGAAAAAACAAAACAGGAGAAAATTAATAATGACCTGTTGATGAATTTTGATAAAGTGGCTTTTCTGGAAAAACAGGCCGGCCGGAAGATTAATGTTAAAACATTGCTGATGGACCAGAAGGCATTAGCGGGCATCGGCAACATCTACGCCTGTGAGATTTTGCATCGCTCGGGAATTTCTCCTCTGCGGCGGGCTTCGGCTTTATCAATCAAAGAATGGAAGAAAATTTTCAGTTACGCAAAACGTATTTTGAAAAAGGGAATTGAAAAAAGGGGCACATCTATTTCCGATTGGCGGGATTTGTATGGGCGCAGGGGTGAGAATCAGCACGAATTAAAAGTTTACGGGAGGGAAGGGGAAAAATGTTTTGTTTGCGGAAATAATATCTGCAGAATAAAACAGGGAGGGAGAAGCACTTTTTATTGTCCCTTCTGTCAAAAGTAGCGCATCCGGCAAAGATACTAAATTCTTTTACTGGATTACAGGTATTGTCTTCCTCACTTTTATAAACTCAGGAGAAGATATTAATCCGCTCGTAGGTAAATTCTTCCGTATCGAAAACAGCGCACTCGCCTTCATCGGCGGAACCCACCACAAATATATAACGGCCCTCCGGTTGCAATAAAACTTTTTCCCCGAGCGGTGTAATCTCGCGAAGAACGCTGTCCGGATATATCAAGTCACGGGTATGAACCTCATGGCAATTCCGATAGCTATCGGAACTGGCCCCTAATTCCGACCCAAGGGGCGGGGTATTATACCCTCCGCTTATGGCGGGATTGTTCGACTTGCAAATTTCAACACACTTCGTTTTTAAAATTTGAGTCTCACAACAAAAATATACCGGCGTATGGGAATGGCCGCAGAAGAGTATCCTGTAGGGCATCTGTTGAAAGAGAAGGAAAGCCCGCTGGGTGGACCCTACATCTATGGGTTCGTAAAAAGACCGCAGGTAGTCAAACGGAAAGGAGTGGGCGAAGCAAATATTGTCCTTGACCACCTTCATGGGAACATTCTTTAAAAATTCATACATCCATTTCTGGTCCGAATGGTTCCCGATGGAATCGTTGGACAATGATAGTTCGACTAAGTAGTCGTTGTTTCCCTTGATTGCTATAATCCCCCGCTTTTGAAAGAGTCTGACGATATCTTCTAAGCGGTCGCGGCGATTGGTATCACAGAAATCACCGAGATGAATCACCTGTTCGCAGCCCCGGTCAATAAGGATGCTTATTGCTTCTTCGGTCGCCTGGAAGTTTCCATGGCTGTCCGATATCAATCCGAGTCGCCGCGCTTTATTCATAGCTGCACTCTTTCACTCTAGACTCAAACAACATCTCCGGTTATTGGAGAAGCGGCATCACGTAGGCGAAGGATTCAGCCACGCTGCCGAGCGGTTTTGCCTCGTCCAGTTTCTTGATGTCATTCCAGTTTTCCTGGATCTCTTCAGGTTTGATCGGACGCTTACCATCACCGATGGTAACACCCTTGGAACAGACAACAGCCGCACGGCTATACCAACCGGCGGCGCAGTTGAATATCATACCGGAATCCTGATTTGCCTCGGAAGCGAGGAAAAGAACTATGGGCACGATGAAATCCGGCTTCAATTTATTGAACACTTCCGGCGGCAGTACGTCCTCGGTCAAGCGGGAGGCGGCGACCGGAGCGATAGTGTTAGTCTTAATGTTATATTTTGCACCTTCAATATTCAGGACGTTCATTAGACCAACAATTCCCATCTTGGCGGCGCTGTAATTTGCCTGGCCGAAGTTGCCGTAAAGGCCTGCTCCGGAAGTGGTGCAGACAATGCGGCCATACTGGTTATCGCGCATCACGTTAAAAGCCGGCTTGGTCACGCAGTAGGCGCCACGGAGATGAACGCTGGTTACCAGATCCCACTCCTCTTCTGTCATCTTGCTGAAACTTTTATCGCGGAGAATTCCGGCATTGTTAACCAGAATATCAACCTTGCCGAAAGCTTCCACGGCAGCCTTGACGATAGCCTCTCCGCCGGCAACGGTTGCCACGGAATCATAGTTGGCAATGGCCTGGCCGCCCAACGCTTTGATCTCGTTAACGACATTATCAGCCGCGCTATGGCTGGCGCCTGAGCCATCACGGGCACCACCCAAATCGTTGACGACTACCTTCGCCCCTCTCTTGGCAAATTCCAATGCGTGGCAGCGACCTAAACCCGCTCCTGCTCCGGTTACAATTGCTACTCTTCCATCAAATCTTATTTCCGACATGTTACCCTCCTTGAGATTTTGAATTTATTCTAATTTTAATCAAAGTTCTATAATTTAATTTATCTACAAGTTCAAACTCACAGAGATTTCAACTGGCCCTCTGCATAAAGCTTTCGCAGCTCAAGTTTGTTGAATTTGCCCACACCGGTTTTGGGCATCTCTTTCAAAAAAATGATTTCTTCAGGTATCCAAAAGGCGGCCTTGACCTTATTCTTGAGGAATTCCTTAATCTCGTCAACCGACACGCTTTCTCCAGGTCTGACAATGACACAGGCCAGCGGCCGTTCCTGCCATTTGGGATGGGGCACTCCGATAATGGCCGCCTCCATGACTTTGGGGTGTGCCATAATCAAGTTTTCCAAATCCACCGAGGATACCCATTCGCCTGCACTCTTTATCAGATCCTTTTTCCGGTCAACAAGCCTCACATAACCTTCTTCGTCGATGGTACCGATATCACCGGTGTGGTACCATCCGTCAATAAAGGTCTCCCTGGAACGTTCTGGGTCCTTGTAATACTCGTTGGCAATCCAGGGACCACGCAGGCAAATCTCTCCCCACTCCTTACCATCCATCTTTACTTCGGCGCCAGAATTATCTACTATCTTCATCTCCAGACCTATGGCGATGATGCCAGCACTTGTCTTAACATCATAGAGCTTTTCATCCGGCCAGTCAGTCATATAGCTTTTGGAAATTGCCGCCGTTGCCAGTGGCGTTGTCTCGGTGGAGCCGTAAGCCTGCTTGATGGGGAAATTATACTTCTCGTTAAGGTCGATTAAGAGCTGTCTCGGTATCGCCGCTCCGCCGCTTGCTATAGTTCTCAATGATGAGAAATCATGCCATCCGCCTTTTTCCAGATATTCATAAAGCATTATCCAGATGGTGGGAACTCCGGCAGTAAAGGTGACCTTTTCCTGGGCAATTGTTCGGCAAAGCTTTTCCATATTAATAACCTCGCGTCCGGGAAGCACCTGCTTGCAACCGGCTCCCACTGCCGCGAAAGGTCCACACCAGGCATTAGCATGAAACATTGGCACTATATGCAAGATGCAGTCAGCTTCGCTGGCGCCGAAAGTAACTGCCACAGCATAGGTGTGCAAAATAATGGCTCGATGGGAATAAACAACACCCTTGGGGGCGCCGGTTGTAGCTGACGTATAGCAGATCATGGCAGGATCCTTCTCGGAAAAATCCAAAGGGAAATCATATTCCTCCGGAAACTGGGCGATCAGTTCATCATACATAATGAGGTTTTCAATGCCTGTCACAGGCTTCTTCCCCGTATGCGAAAGCACCACAATGTGTTTAACCGTCTTAAGCTGGTCTTTTATCATTTCCACAAACATAAGCAGGTCTTCATCCACGAAGATAATCTGATCTTCGGCATGATTGATGATATAGACAAGATGATTCATGGGCAACCTGAAGTTAACAGTATGGAGAACTGCTCCGGAACACGGAACTCCGAAGTAAAGTTCCAGGTGCCGATGGTCGTTGAGAGCAACACTTGCCACTCTGTCCCCGCGTTTTATACCCAAAGATTTCAGCGCGTGCGCAAGTTGGCATACTCTTCTATAGTAATTTGCATAGGTATACCGGTGAACAGATTCGGGAAACACAGAAACGATTTCTTTTTTGGGAAAATATTTTGCAGACCTCAGCAGAAAAGTTCGCAGAAGCAAGGGGAAATCCATCATGGTAAAACCCTCCCTGTACAATGTAAGATACTATTTGTTTCCTGCCGCAATCAGTCTAAAAATGTAGAGCCTCTTCTAACTAAATAATTTATCTGGATGGAAGAGCAGCGATAAAGCTGCCGGTTAATTTTACACTCCCCAGAGCATCGATAGCCTGAATGTCGCACTGGATGCGGTTTTCCCCGCCTTCTGCAAATTTTTTCACCACCTTGCCGGTGATGGTAATTGTGGCACGGGCTTTAGTGTTCTCAAAATCCGTCAGATCAGCCGGCTCAGTCATTCCCGAAAAACGCACTTTAAAATTTTTCAGACACTTATTGTCAATCCACAGGGTAATCGCATTGCTTGCTATTCCCATAATGAACATTCCGTGGGCAATAACCCTGGGCATGCCGAACATAGCGACAAAAGTCTCGTCATGATGCAAGGGATTGAAATCTCCGGAGGCGCCCGCGTACCGAACCAGATGAGTTCTGGTGATGGGAGCCGATGTGAAGGCCGGCATAGTGTCACCAATATTAATATCTTCAAAGTAAATTTTTTCAGCCATGTCGTCCTCCTTATCTTTCTATCATTGTAGAGCGGGATTTGATAACAAGCTCTCCCTTTTGATTGCGGATTTCCATTTCAACAACCGTGAAATCCATGAACTTGCCCGGTTTATCTTTTTTTTCTTTCTGGTACATCTCGATGACTTTGCTTTTTCCAACCATAATATCTCCGGGATGTATTTCTCCATAGTAGGAGTATTCCTCTTCACCATGAAGCAGTCTGATAAGATCAATGCCCAAGGCCTGAATGATGGGCAAAAGACCGCCCGCCGCCCAGAGAGGGAAACAGGCGTGAAAAGTCGGCGGCGCGATGATGTCATTGTAGCCGGACTTTTTCGCCGCTTCCCTGTCCACATAGAGAGGATTTACCTGATTCTTATCCTCCTTCTGAGAAATGGCCATGGCAAATTCGGCTATC
The DNA here is from genome assembly GCA_016927935.1 of Syntrophaceae bacterium. GTDB lineage: Bacteria > Desulfobacterota > Syntrophia > Syntrophales > Smithellaceae > Smithella. The sequence goes on along the minus strand of JAFGLS010000144.1, from coordinate 16,394 downwards.
TTTCCCTTTTCTACTTCAAAGGTATAAGAAGGAAACTCCATACCTAATTTTGATCTATCCGCCATTTTGCCCTCCTTTTTAAATGTTGAAAAAATTTATCAATAATCAATTAAAAACTCCTTCTTTTTCGTAGTTCCTGATTTGTTGTTCATTATAACCGATTTCGAGAAGAACTTCTCTTGTATGAGTTCCGGCTTCGCATCCGATAAAACGATATTCCTGTTTAGTGGCGGAAAACTTGATAGGGTTGGCAAGCTGTTTCAATTTTTCTCCCGAAGGCAGGATAAACTCCACAATCATTTCCCTGGCCTTGGTATTTTCATCGGCAAGTGCTTCGGCAAGTGAAAGAACAGGTTCAACACAGGCATCCACTTGCGAAAAAATTTCTATCCATTGATCCCTTGTCTTTTGTAAAAAAATTTCCCGGACTTCATTTTTTGCTTTTTCCAGATTGGGCGGCATAATTCCATGTGGAATCAAATCCTCACGTCCGATTATCCGGCAAAAGTTGACAAAGAACTGGGCTTCCAGACCGCCAAAACTTATATATTGCCCGTCTTTTGTTTCATAAAAATCATAAAGTGAACCGCCGTTTAAAAATTCCTGTTCCCTCTTTGGTTCGGGTGCTCCAGCAAGATATGTTGTGGCCATCATGGAGTTGAAAGCTATAACGCCGTCGGTCATGGAAATGTCTATATACTGCCCCTCTCCCGTCTCTTTGCGGTGTACTACCGCTGCCAGAATACCAATTACGGAATTGTTAGAGCCGGAAGCTACATCAGCAATTTGCATACCCGTAAGAGACGGTCCTTTGTCTTTTTTTCCCGAGTAGCTCATAAGTCCGGAACGGGCTAAATAATTAATGTCATGACCGGCCCGGCCTTTGAGCGGCCCTGTCTGTCCGTAACCTGTAAGAGAACAGTAAATAAGAGAAGGATTCACAGCTTTAAGATTTTCATAACTAAGTCCAAGCTTGGCCATAACCCCTGGACGGAACTGCTCGATGACAACATCGTACTTCTTAACAAGACGGTGGATTATCTCAATTGCACCAGCTGCTTTGAGGTTCAGTTTTATGGAGCGTTTTCCTCTTCCCATGTAGGCAAGGTTGCAGGATAGGTTGCTGTCCGGCAAAAATGGAGGAAGGAAAGAGGCCATATCCGGGTATGAGTCGGAAAGCACGCGAAGTACGTCAGCACCCATATCAGCAAGTATCATTGTCGCGTATGGTCCCGGCAGAAGTGTTGTAAAATCTAGAACCTTTAAGTTGCTCAGAGGTCCCGGCATCAACAGCCTCCTTTATTATAGACCCATGAAACGAGCAGCAATCATCTTCATGATTTCATTTGTTCCGGCGAATATTCTGGTGATTCGGATATCCCGCCAGGCGCGGGATATTGGATATTCGTCACAGTATCCGTAGCCACCGTAGAGTTGTAAACAGCGGTCGGCAACTTGGAAAGCCATATCGGTTGTCCAGTACTTGGCCATAGATACTTCCACGACCACATTTTTACCCTCCATATGATCCATAATGAGCTTGTCAATGAAGGTCCTTCCCAACTTCGTCTCGGTGGACATTTCGACAATTTCAAACTGTGTATTTTGGAATTTGGAAATAGGTTTCCCGAAGGCGGTTCTTTCTTTGCAATACTGAATCGTCATTTCCACAATCAGTTCCGCAGCAGCCACCGCACCAATGGCACAAACCAGCCTCTCCTGCTGAAGCTTTTCCATCAATTTCAAAAACCCTGTCCCTTTTTCCCCCAGTCTATTCCCTTTAGGAATCCGGCAGTCGGTAAAGTACATTTCTGCCGTATCCTGGCTATGCCAGCCTATCTTTTTTATTTGCCTGCCTTTCTCAAAACCGGGAGCGGCCGCATCGACAAGAAAGAGATCAACGGCAACATGAGGATTGGAAACAGAGGGATCTTTGGCGGCTACAACGACGAGATCACAGTTAATGCCGTTGCTGATAAAAGTCTTCTGGCCATTTAAAACAACATAATCACCGTCTTCCGTGGCGGTTGTCTTCATGGCGGCTAGGTCACTCCCCGCATTTGGTTCCGTCATGGCTACAGCGGTAATGATGTCTCCGGAAATGCAGCCGGGAAGATATTTATGTTTCAGTTCTTCAGAAGCAAAGGAAGTAATGTAAGGAACAACAACATCGCTGTGCAGAGTTGCCATCAGTCCGGAGAAACCACTCTTTGTCGTCTCTTCAGCGATAATTACAGAATAAAGGAAATCGGCTCCCAGTCCGCCGTATTCTTCAGGTACGTTCGTACAGAGGAATCCCTGTTCTCCCATTTTTTTCCAGACGCTTCTGGGAACAATGCCCGCCTCCTCCCACTCCTCAATGTGCGGCACAACTTCCTTCTCCAGAAACTTCCTTAAAGATTCTCTGAATATCCTGTGTTCATCCGAATAATTGATAATGTCCATTTTTGCTACTCCTTTTTGAAAGTCAACCTTATTCCAAAAGGGCAGATATGCTTGCGCAACCTTTTAAGCTAATTTTCTTCATGCTCAGCCGGTAAATGGCTACGACACAAGGTCACACAGATAGATATTAGAATGTAAATACTGATTTTTTATCCATGCCTCACCATTCCGTAGCTTTTTCCAGCTATATGATAAGCACACAATTACTTAATAAAGTATCGCTTTTTGTGAGAAAGTATAAGAAGAACTGTCTTGTGTGTCAATGAAATATTGTCTGAAATATTGGCTAAACTTAAAACCATTCGCCAGGTAACATTTTTTATGAGGCAACAGGCGGTTTTTAATTTATCTTTTGGCTAGAAAGATATAAATAATTCTTAAGAAACAACGTAAATAGATTATCTTGTGGGGAAAAACCCTCCAGTTTCCAATAAAAACCGGAGGGTTAATTTAGTGACACTCGCAGAAAACGAGGATTTGCGAAGCAATGAGACTCAAAATTCAGGAACAAAGTGATCTGACTTTTGTAAGTCGAATTGTCCCAGGCGCAAAGCGCCGCGGGATTTGATGCGTTAGTGGAACTATCCCCGAAGCGGAGCGGAGCGGGATAGGTCGACATTTTTATTACCTATTGCTGCCAGCTTGCCGCCAAAATGTTCTGGTACTGTTCATCATTCATCATGGCGTTGTACTTCTGCAAGACATCAATGCCGGGATCGTTATTAATGGCACTCATGGTATCCACGATCGTCTGAATATCATCTCTGGTAATATAATGGCCGTCGGAAACTTCCAGCCTTTCGATTCCATAATTCGTCTGCTGGAATTCACTGGCAATTTTAACGTAATTATTGGCATCGGTGAAAACATACAAATCATTACATTGCTTGACTATAACCGGCTCGGTCATTGATGCATCAGTAAGTTTCAATATATCCGTATCACCACTGACACCGGCAGTTTCATTGATGATATCCTGTCCGTCGGAATTGCCGAATAGATATGTGTCACTGCCGTCGCCACCGGGAAGCGTATCTCTTCCAAGGCCACCAATCAGCTTGTCATTTCCAGAACTGCCATCGAGATAATCTGTTCCATTACCACCATAAAGTACATCCTTACCACTGCCGCCATCAATAAAATCCTTGCCATTTCCACCATAAATCGTATCATTTCCCCCTTCTCCGAAGAGCATGTCTTTACCATTATATCCATAAATGATGTCATAACCTTCGCCGGAATAAACAGTATCCTCCCCTTGTAAAGCATAGATGAGATCGTTATCGTAGCTGGTAACGATGTAGTCCGGTTTATTTGTTCCATAGGTTATACTTTCTATAACACTGGGCTGTATATCCAAATTGAAAATAGTCGAAACACTTGCGGCAGCACTATCCGTTGCTGTCAGTCTTATGGATATTATTTCGGCATCTTCAGGCGTCCCATTAAAAGTCATAGTTGCCGCATCAAAAGTTAGCCACGAAGGCAGGACTGTGCCGTCAGTAAGTGTGGCGCTGTAGGTCAGGCTATCGCCCGCGTCCACATCGGCAAAAGTGTCAGACGGTACGGTGAAGCTGAAGGCACCGTCTTCCAGTGCGCTCTGATTCGCTATCGGATGGGCAACAATCGGCGCATCATTAACGTTAACCACGGTTATATCAAAATCATTGGATACACTGGAGCCTGTTGTATCCGTAGCTGTTACTTTAAGTGAAATAGTTCCTACTTCATTATTGGTAGGAGTACCACTGAAAGTCATTGTTGCCGCGTCAAACGTAAGCCAAGAAGGCAAGTCTGTGCCGTCGGTAAGTGTGGCACTGTAGATCAAAACATCTCCCGCATCAGCATCCGTGAAGGTGTCGGCTGGAATTGTAAACGTAAATAATTCATCCTCCAGTGTAGTTTGATTAACTAAAGGATTTGTAATAACCGGCGGATTGTTTATATATGCATCTTCCACAGTTATATTGAAGTTAGTTGATACGCTTGCCCTGGCCGTATCGGTGGCTGCTACTTTAATCGATAAAATCCCGACATCGTTTCCTTGTGGTGTCCCGCTGAACATATTTGCTGACGAGTCAAACGTCAGCCATGAAGGCAGAGTTGAACCATCAGATAAATTTGCGCTGTAAGTTAGGATATCACCGGCATCAATATCATTAAAAACATTGGCAGGAACCATGAAAGTGAATGACGCATTTTTTGTTGTTGTCTGATCGGCTATTGGATTGACGACAACAGGCGCATCATTTACATTGACCACTGTAATATTGAAATCTTCCGATACACTGTAACCGGATTCATCAGAAGCTGTTACTCTAAGCGACAATGTGCCTACATCATCATTAGTCGGTATGCCGCTGAAGGTCAATTTTTCCGCATCGAACTTCAACCAGGAAGGCAGGGCTGAACCGTCAGCCAATGTCGCACTGTAAATCAACGGATTAAGCACATTGGCGCCCATCTGTTCTGCCGTCAGTATTGTACCATCTGAAAATTGGAACTGGTCAATTTTGTAAGCATCTCCATCAAACCAATCTTTTATAATCAACAAATCCAGATTATCGCCGGGGACAGTAAAAATAAACGGGGCATCTTCCAGTGTCGTCTGATTAGCTACGGGATTTGTTGTAATATCATAATTTCCATTAATCTTTATTAAGAGGTCATCATCATATTTATACGTCTTCAAACTGGCGGCCGATGTACCCGCGCCAAACAACACCTTATCGGTTGCCCAAGTATAGTCATCCGAGTAATTGAATATTTCATCTATACCGCTGCCTATGCCGAAACTGTAAATATCATCACCGGCACAACCATATATTATATCGTTGCCTATGGAACCTCCGAGATAAGAACAAAAATATCTGTGACTGCAATCGGCTCTGGCAGTATAATATCCACCTATATAAGAGTCATCAAACTGACTTCCATATACCGTGCAGCCAATCGATTCCAATTGAGCTGCTGTCAAAACAGTGCCATCGGCAAACTTGAACTGATCAACCTTATACGTGTCATCATTAAACCAGTTTTGAATTATTAGTGAATCAGATGTTCCTTTTATATTTATTCTAAGGTCTGCTTCTGTGACAGAATACCAATAATTCGAATAATCACCAATTGTATGCAACATTAATCCATTATCACGCACCAGTTCTAAGTCATTAACCGTGATGCCCTCACTAAACTCAACTGTATCGGTTGTTAATGCATAATCTGAAGACGAATTACTTATTCTGTCAACACCGCCACCTATCCCGAATCTATATGTGTCGTTGCCAGCCTGGCCGTAAAGCTTATCATTTCCTTCACCGCCATCCAAAGTATCGTCACCCGCTTTACCTTGCAAGATGTCGTCACCGGCATATCCAAACATAATATCATCGCCGCTGGAACCTGGGAGATTATCACCAGCCATAGACCCATATACTTGGCAGCATAAAGCTTCCAACTGCTCTGCAGTCAACACTGTACCATCCGCAAATTGGAATCGGTCAACTTTATAACAAGAAAAATCTCCTCCATAACCATCAAACCAAGAACTAATTATTAATGAGTCAGATGTGCCTTTAATATTAATCCTGAGGCTGGTTGACCAATAATAAGAACCACCGGCCTCTGATAACAGTTCCAAATCATACGGCGTTATGCCTTCACCAAATTCCACGGTATCGATTGACGATTGATAATCATAAGAACTATTATAAATCGTATCCACACCGTCGCCGATATTAAATTTATAAGTGTCATTGCCCGATCCACCAGACAGAGTATCATTGCCCGCACTGCCTTCCAGCGTATCATCGCCTTCGTAGCCATATAAGTAATCATCACCCATAGAACCTTCTATTTGATCGTTATCAACCGACCCTTCATATTCATGCGGGACATCTATGAAAGTGGTAATACGATTAGCAAATGCTAGCTCATACATTTGCTCTGCATTTAATACCGTACCATCAGCAAATTTAAACTTATCAACATTATAACTGCCATCATAATCATAATTTTCCTGGATTATCAGTGTATCAGGATTGCCTTTGATGTTAATTCTGAGGGTATAGCTGCTACGTGTCCCGGCATAGCTATGTTCACGATAGTAACAAGTCTCCAGCATCAGTCTCAAATCATTTACTGTGATACCCGGGTCAAATTCGACGGTATCTGTTGTCGAAGCATAGTCTACGGCATAATTGCTGATGGTATCCACGCCATCGCCAATACCGAATTTATATGTGTCGTTACCCTTGCCGCCTTCAAGATAGTCATTGCCCGCGCCACCTTCGAGTGTATCATCGCCATCTCCACCATAGAGTAAATTATCTCCTGTATAATTAAAGATTTCCCCTATTTGACTGGCTGAAATTAACACATTGTCGTCAAACTTGAATTGATAAAATTGGTCATAACCCTTAAACCAATCTTCGATTATCAGCGAATCAGAAGTACCGGTCACGTCAATTATCAAATCATCATATTGCTTCACCATAACAAGGTTATCAGTTGTAATTCCCCCGCCAAAGAAAATAGTGTCTTTTAAATTGTAGTTGAGCTGATAATTTCCCGACCAGATAGTATCTTGTCCGCTTCCAATCCCGAATACGTATGTATCGCCGCCACCTTTGCCCCAGAGAGTATCTTTGCCTGCACCACCATCAATAGTATCACTTGTCAAACTTCCTGTTATTGTGTCGTCACCGCCATAGCCAAATGCCTGACCACCCCAATCACCTAAACTAAACTCATCATTTCCCGGTGAACCATGCAATGTTAAGCCCAGACTTAAAAGTTCATTTGCATTAAGTACTGTGCCGTCCGCAAATACAAAGTGGTCAACTTTATAATCATATTGATTATTGAACCAATATTGTATTATTAGGGAATCATTAGTGCCTTTTATGTTGATTCGGAGATCATAACCATTATTGCTATAACCACTATATACCAGTTCCAAATCATTTACAGTAATGCCCTCGCCAAATTCGACGATATCTGTTGTCGAAGCATAGTCTGCGGCATAATTGCTAATCGTATCCACGCCACTACCAATACTAAACTTATATGTATCATTGCCGTAACCGCCTATTAAAGTATCATTGCCCGCACCGCCGTCTATTGTATCGTCACCTGCACCACCAATAATATCATCGTCGCCGCCATACCCGTTTATCTGCGTATCACCTAAATTCCATACCGAAAGACGATCGCTGCTTTCAGTCCCCAATAGATATTTTTCTGCTTCCAACTTATAAAGAGGCACTTCCGTACCGTCGGCAAATTCAAACCAGTCTATCTGGGAAGGAGTAACAAATTTCTCACCCGTACTTAGATTCTCAGAATAATGGAAACCGTATAGAGAAGCCCAATTTTCAATAAGGATTGAGTCCTGACCATTAGACAATTCTATTCTTAAGTTTTTTCCTTCCTGATAAATTTTCAAATCATCCGGCATTATGCCATCGCCAAATACTATCTTATCGAAAGATGTCGCGTAATCATATGAATAATCTCTTATCAGGTCTTTCCCGCTGCCGATGTTGAATATATAGGTATCGTTGCCATCGCCACCCTCAAGGGTATCATTTCCGGCGCCGCCATCCAGCGTATCTTCACCTTCATAACCATACAAAACTTCATTACCTTCAATTCCGAAAATCCGATTATCACCGGAAGTGCCGTATATGATATTACTGTCTGTGCCGGGCATGCCAGGTATGGGTGGAAAATTAGGATCTTCGGGAAAGCCGCCATTGTCAGATGGTCCATATATTGTTGTTGCTGTATCCGTTACCTGATAACCCAGCGCTTCCAGTTGATCCGCTGTCAACACTGTGCCGTCTGCAAAACTTATCAGGTCAATCCGGAAAGCTTCCGCAAAAAACCAGTCTTTGACAATCAAGGAATCAGCGGTTCCAATAATGTTGATACGAAGATTATTGTTTTCTTTTATCAGCGATAAACCGGCAGTGGTTATTCCTGCGCCGAATGTTATTTTATCGGTGGCTGTCAGGTAATCAGAACGACAATTGTTCATGTAGTTTATATCTATATCTGACATGCAATTGATGATTGTGTCCACGCCGCTGCCGATGCCAAAGTTATAAGTGTCACTGCCATCCAATCCTATCAATACATTATTGCCCGTATTGCCGTTCAACACATTATCCACGTCATTGCCGGTGCCGTTAATCGCAGCATTTCCAGTAAGAATCAGATTATCAAGACCTGATTCATATGCGCTGGATAGACGACGAGCTCCATAATCTTCCCAATAACTTAATACATAGGAAACCGAACTAAACACGGTATCCACACCCTCGTTTGGTTGCTCCAGACAATAATCAAGACGCCTGTCAACTATATAAACATCATCACCTGAACCTCCAGACATAAGATCACCATACTGGCCCGCATCCGCGCCACTATCCAGCGTGTCGTTACCAGCAGCACCGCAAACAGTATCAATATCGGCGCCACCAATTATATAATCATTACCATCGCCTCCCCAAATGTAGTCTTGGCCCGCGCCACCGTACAACATGTTATTTGCTGCATTGCCTGTTAGGGAATTGTTCAACGTATTGCCGGCCCCGTTTATTGCTGAATCGCCGGTCAAGGTAAGACCTTCCACATTGGCTGGAAGTGTATAAGATATAGAACTTAGAACCGCATCAGATCCCTCACCGGTATTTTCAAACACGCTATCTCCGATATTGTCAACCATGTATGTGTCATCACCCACGCCGCCATAAATGGCATCGGCTCCGATACCGCCATCCAGGGTATCATTTCCCGCAACGCCGCTCAGAATATTATTATTGGAATTTCCTATTATTATATTATTCATTACATTACCTGTACCGTTAATAGCGTCACTACCGGTTAACGTCAGATATTCCACATTGTCAGGAAGTGAATAGGTAACCGAACTTTCTATAGTGTCTCTACCGCCATAATATCCTTCTTCGATTACAATATCAGCAATACTGTCTACGATATAGGTATCACTACCAAACCCGCCGTACATTGTATCGGCATCTGTTCCGCCATCAATATAATCATTCCCGTAGTCGCCATAGAGCTTATCGTCACCGCCATTGCCCAGCAACGTGTCGTTTCCTTGATACGCGAATATATAATTATCTAGATCGGTGCCGGAAAGGTAATCATTGCCGGACGTCCCATACAACATGGGATTTTCATATCCCAGACCCTCAAGTTCATCCGCAGTCAGGACAGTGCCATCATCAAAATGGATTTGATCAACTCTGTAAGCGTCACCCTTAAACCAGTCCTTTATGGTCAATACATCCGCACCACCATTAATGGATATTTGAAAATCATAGAAAAATCTCTTAAGTTTCAAATCGGCCGGTATGATGCCTGCGCCAAACATCACCTTGTCCGTCGCCGTATTATAATCATCAGCATAATTGGATAATTCATCCATCCCGCTGCCAATGCAGAATTTATAATTATCATCTCCTTCATTTCCCGATAAGCTATCATTGCCCGCACCGCCATCCAGAGAATCGTTGCCTGAACCACCATTGATGCGATCAACCGCATTTGTGCCGTTAAGCTGGTCATCACCGGCAGTACCGTTTATATCAAATCCGCGATCAATCAACTGGCTGTAGGTAAGCACCGTCCCGTCGGCAAACACAAACCGATCAACAGCGTGCGTTCCATAAGCATCATTGGGATCGAAATTATCAAAATGGATGACATCCCCGTTATTGCCGATAAGAATATCCAGACTGCCTAGGGTTAAGGTCAGATCATTGGAGGTGATGCCTGTACCAAATGTTAATGTGTTACCTTCCGTTCCTGATGCAGTGTCTTCAATGGTGTCGCTGCCGTCGCCTGTGTTATACATATAGGTATCATCACCCGCGCCGCCCGATAAAGTATCATTGCCCGTGCCGCCACTGAGGGTGTCGTAACCCGAACCGCCTTCTATGGAATCATCACCCGACGTGCCGTTCAGACCTTTCCCCAGTATTACGGAATCGATATACCAGGCCGTTATGTATGAAGAATCGGAAAACATGAGGTAATTCGGTTTGTAATATTTGCCGCCAAACCAGTTTTTGATGGTTATCGAATCAGAAGTTTCCTTGATATTGATTTGCAGGTCATTGCCTGAAACAACATATTCCAGATTTTCTGAAGTTATTCCTTCACCGAATTGCACATAGCTGAATTTTGTCTGATAATCGGTGTTGTAATTTTGAATAACATCCGCGCCGTCACCACTGCCGAAGTAGAAGACATCATTGCCATCAGTGGCAATAAGAGTGTCATTCCCCGTGCCGCCTTCTAGAAAATCATCACCTGCGCCTGCATCCAGATAATCATCGCCCGCTTCGCCTGTCAGTTGGTCATTGCCTGCTTCACCGTAAATTTTATCGTTACCCGCGCCGCCCCAGATAGAATCATTGTTTTCACCGCCGTAAACAGTATCCTGGCCGTCCATCCCCATCATGTAGTCATTGCCGCTACCGCCATCCATATAATCATCGCCCGCGTCACCCTGAACATGATCATCTCCCTCATCGCCAAACAACGTGTCGTTGCCGTCCATGCCCATCAGGGTATCATTGCCTTCAAAACCTTCCAGATAATCGTTGCCCGGCGCAACGCCGGTGGAGTCATCCCCCTGTAAAAGGTCAATATCAGCTCCACCGAAAAGTTCGTCGTCACCGTCACCGCCTATCAAAGTGTTGTTGCCCGCGCCGCCATCCAGATAATCGTTTCCGGCGTCGCCTTGAATCCAGTCGTTGCCCGTCCCTGCCCAGATTTCATCATTGTCTGCTCCGCCATAGACCTTATTTACGCCATCACCCGCATCAATGTAGTCGTTTCCATCACCGCCGTAAATCGTATCGTTGCCCTCAAGTGCATAAAGCGTGTCATCACCGCCAAAGCCTTCAATATAATTATTTCCACCTTCGCCGTCGATGTAATCGGCGCCCTGATCCGCCACGGCAACGTTCGTGGCATCTCCGTATAAACTGTCATTATTCGCGCCCCCGAAAATAATATCCGCGCCGCCAGCGCCGATTAAGATGTCATCTCCGGCTTCGCCATCTAAATAGTCGTCTCCGGCATCTCCTGAGATTGAATCGGCATCAGCGCCGCCGAAAATGACATCATTGCCGTTATTGCCATATAAAGTATCATTCCCTGCCTCACCATCGATGTAGTCATCGCCGGTACGTAAGTCGTTGAAACCATCGCCTAAAATATAATCATTGCCGCTGCCGCCGAAGAGCTCGTCGCTGCCGCTCATTCCGTTAATCCAGTCATTGTCATCCCCGCCGTCAATGTAATCACTCCCGTGCAGACTAACGGCTAAATTACCTTCATCGCCAATCAATGTATCATTGCCATCGCCGCCTTCGATAAAATCATTGCCGCCATCGCCAAATATAGTATCATTACCTATGCCACCGTAAACTTCGTCATCGCCCTTTTCCGCCTGTACAAAATCATTCCCGGCGCCCGCATAAATGACGTCATCATCGCCGACAGGCGCATTTGTGTTTTAGTAACCTGATAAACCGCTAATGACCGGTGTCGAGCCGTTAATGTAAAATGACCAGGTATAATTATCTCCAGGATTCACATCCAAAGCTGTGATCTCACCGTAGATAAGATCATTCCCGCCGCCGCCTACTATTAAATCTTTGCCGGTGCCGCCAAAAATCATGTCGTAGCCGTCGGAACCATATAGAAAATTATCTCCGCCGCCTGTACCCGCGGCAACGATATCACCCTTAACGCCGCTGTCCGTTGCCGTCTCACCCGCGGTAATAAGCGCTTCCATATCCCCATAGCTGTCGCCATACAATTGACTGCTGCCGTTGACTGCGCCAAATATAATGTCACTGCCTTCTCCGCCTTCGATAATGCAACTGCTAGAATTATCACCATCCAGTATGTCGCAACCGGCTCCGCCTAATACCCAATTTGCTCCGCCGTTGGGACAACGTACCTGATCATCTCCAATGCCCGCCTCGATTCGATCAGACGCGCTCGTATCAATAATATTATCCGCCTTATTCTCTTCAAGATCGCCCAAAATGGTATTTGTTGTTGCCGGATTAGTGGGTTCAGCAAAAAGGTTGATGCCGAAATCGCCCCACTGGAAATTATCTCCCAATGTAATCGTGCCGCCGTCTTCCAAAACAATTTGCCAAGGAGAATTTTGCGTGATCTTTATACTGCCGCCGCCCAGAAGTTTCCATTCATTCTCACCGGCTTGATAAAAGCTGTTAATAGCTCTTCTTTCAATTTCTGTCCCGTTTTGCTTATAAATGATTATTTCGCCATTCTTGTCTTCATCAATGATCGTGTCATTGCCGTCGCCGATGGTGTAGCGATAGACATCATGGCCTATTCCGCCTTGTAAAATATCGTCTCCGGCACTGCCGATTAAAGTATCATTGCCTCCACCGCCCGTCAGATTATCTGCACCAGTGCCGCCGTACAAAAGGTCAGCAGCAGTGCCTCCGGTCAGGATATCGTCACCGGTATATCCCAGCATGAAGACGCCGCGATTATAATGATCTGTGGCTTCCATGGCAGCGCTGCCTGCCTGAATGTACCAGTCGAGAAGACCGGGCAAGGCATTTGTTATGATGCCTGTTTCATTGCCCGGCAGTTTGGACAGATATTGTTGGAAATAATTATTATATCCTTTTGCCTTGTAAAGCGAATCAGTTACATCACCGCGGTTAAAATGAATGCCGCCGGTTACACCATTAACGTCATAAAGCTCGGGATAGGTAATATCATAACCACTCAGAGATGGCGTTACTGCAACAGGGCTTGCGTAGTAGAACTGCATGGCAAACGCAGTCAGCGCGTCAGTCAGGTTTTTATTCGACATCGTCAAGCCGCCTTGCTGTGCAATATCAATGAGATCATTTGTGAAACGATTAAGCATGTTGGTATTGGAAGCAGTTGCTCCAGGCGCGCTGCCGGTCTGATACCGAACCAGACGGTCAATGAAGTTTTCATCTCTCGTGTCGGTTTCATAGCAATACAACTTTTTATCAAAAATCATACTCAGTAAATTTGTCAACGTATCTGTCACAACACGGAAGCGATCATCCAGCAAAAACGCTTCTATCAACGCCGTGGCGTGCAGATCCCAGGAATCAACATTAGCTCTTGCTGTAGCCGTTAATTCTAATTTTACCTGCTCGCCAATACCCTTATAAAAAGACGGCAAATCACTTGTAAGAACTTCGCCCTCTACGTAAAATCCGGTGACTTTGCTTTCTCTATCTGTTGGGATTCTTCCTGATGTATTAAACAAGTTGATATATTCTTGCAGGGGCGCAACATCAGCAGCCGAATATTCATTGTTTGAATAGTCCAATAAATACTTCAACAATGTTTGGGCAACGGTCATTGGAAATTCCTCTGTAGAAATATCAACAGCGGAATATCGAAAAGGCGCCTGATCAAAGGTCACTGCACTTTCATTGAAAAATACAGCCATCAATGCGGCCAGGCCACCGCCCAGAGATTGACCTGTAAAAGTAATTGTTTCGCCATTATAACTCTCATCATTTATGATATCCAAATAATATCTGGCGGCATCAAGAAGATGATCGCAGAAATTGCCGTTAGCCAATGCATAGTCAGTTACCCAATCTTTTATGTCTCTAGGATATGTGCCTGCAAAAGAAATGACAATTTCATTTCCTTTTCTAAATGAAACTGCTTCGAAGCCGCTTTCAGTAGTCTTATAGTTAAACGTTTCCCAGCCATTTGGATTGGGCAATATATTTATTTGATTTCTGCTTTTTTTATAAACTGCACCTGCCATCAAGGCGCAATCAATTTGAAATTGGTCTGCCATTTTTATTTCTCCTTTGTTTTGCTCTTAAATAATCTATCACATGGACAATATTGAGAAGTGATTTCTTTTCTTTTACAAAAATTTATACAGGCTTCATGGCTTGGCTTTGATGTAAACCAGTCAATACCATACCAACTTCCATGCCCATCATAGATCTCTTCCGCACACCAGATTTTAATCGGCGTTCGGACGATGGTTTTGCATTCCTCTTGCGTTAAGCTACTGTTGAATTGTTCTATCATTTCGGTCGTTACTAAATGCTGACTAACGAGTTCTTTTTCATGTGAATTCGAATTTATGACTAAGTTTATGTTCTTAAACTCCATGGGTAATTCCGTCATCTCTATGCGTTTCCATTCTTTGTTTTCATATTTAAAAACAACGTAAGGTGGGTTCGGCCGTTCCCACTTATTATAGGACAAACATAAATACGGTGATGTGATAATGTAAGGAGTAGTCTTTAAAATATGCAAGGCGAATAATTCAAAGTTGGCACGTCCACCAAGCTCAGCGCTGGCTTCATCTGCCCATTTGACAGTTTTATTTATGCCCGGGATGGTAAAAGTGATGGACTGATCGCTTATGCCCGGCTTTTGTCCTGGTTCACTTCTGCCGCCATGCTTCTGCCATCTCTCCACGACAATTTTACTGCCGTCATGCAAAAGCACTTCCTCCTTCCAGCTCGTCGTATCGCCGATTCCTAAAAATCCTGCCGTGCTGATATTCGTCCCCCCAATAAAAATAAAAATGAGTATTGTAATAATTCCGATGCCTGTCCTTCTGCTCCACAATCCATTTTTGCTTTCTTCCATTTCTCTCATGCCGCCACCCTCCTTATGAAATCTGGAAATCTGAAATCTGAAATCTGGGGACACCATACTAGTTTTTATGCTTCCTCGGTCTTACGCCTTTTTTCGGAACTAAAATCCTGTCTAACGTGTTCTCCAAACGCTTAATAAAATGTGTGCTTCCTAACGGTCTTCCCGTCTGCTTATGACGACGCATTATGAATTCCTCTTCTTTTGTATATCCGCTGGATAGAAAATCGCCCCAATCGTCAATGAGTTTCAATAACGGCTTTACTTTGACAAGTTGATCATCCTTTGCAGTTCGATGCGCCCTGGAACTGCTCCATTGATACTGTTCAGGTTTTTTTACTAGTTTTGCTTTAACGGGATTAAGTTCAATGTAGCGTGCCGTGGCTAAAAGATATTGCTCATCCATTACAAATGATGAAAAACGTCCCTGCCATAGATGCCCTTTCCATTTCTCCCGAAAATTGATCTGGCGCGTATAACGCCTATGGGTCTCTCCGATCGACCGGCGAAGTCCGTCTTCTGTTTCAGGGACAGCAATTAGATGCACGTGATTGGGCATCAAACAGTAAGCCCATATTTCTACATCAAACTTTTTACACCATTCGGATAGGGTTCCTATGTAATAACGATAATCATCGTCACAGAAAAAAGTGTCCTGTCGACGATTGCCGCGTTGCGTAATGTGATGAGGATATTTTGCTGCAACTACTCTTGCAATACGGGCCATATATATTTCCTATGACTTCAACTTTTCATCATTAAATGACTAGTATGGTGTCCCCAGATTTCTAATTCTGTGAGGCTGGCTTTTTAATAAATAAGATTCATTGCCCTGTCAAGAAATATTTCTGAAAATGTTTTCACATTATAAGATAATAAGGAAAGTCGCTTTTTTTTAAAAAAAGAGCATGAGGTCAACGGCAGACCTGATAATCATATAAAAAGGCACTTCCAAAGGATAGAGGAAAAGAAATATTCCATCTATACTTTGATTAAGAAACCAATCCCGACCAATGAGGTGCTGTACGAGATTGTAAACGGCTTTTGATTTACATTCAAACAACAGTTATGCGACTATAATAGATGGAGATAAGAACAAAGTATCGGGGGATACAATGGAATTCGGGGGACATAACACTTAATTTAGTTTTTATGTCTGCATGACAATTAAGTACAGAATTCTGCCCCCTTCGCCAATCTCATTTTTTTGTCATTGCGAGATCACGGCAGTGATCGTGGCAATCTAT
>JAFGLS010000143.1 GCA_016927935.1 Syntrophaceae bacterium | reverse complement strand
TTTACGCCACTGATATATTTTTATTGGCATAATTTACAAATTTCTTATTATTTGGACAAATGAAACCTTTTTAGAGTGAACTCAATAATAATTTTTATAAATTGGGATTCAACGATTTAATATACGATCGCTGTGAAGAGCCCCAAATCTGCTTGTTAAAAATGCAGGACTGCTTTTCCTACCGCAAAACGACAGCCTTCTTATCGATATGTTACCCGTAGTAGAATATTGTGTCAATCATAAAAATAAAATATGAAGATCAAACCCGCTCGCTGCTTGCCGATCCTAAATAGGTTCACGCATAGACTCGACCTGACTTTTATATGTTAAAACCTATATTATCGGTTATATTACCTATCATTTAGGTTAGCACATGTCGGGATTTGATAAATAATTAATCAGAATATTCCCGGGATGGCAAGAGAGTACCATACAGACTACTCTGACATGCAAATGGGATATTCCACAAAAACATACCACGCATTCTAGTGTTACCTGGTCTGGTGTTTCGGCTAGACGAATGATATCTGTCCTATGTCGAGCCCAGACCCCAAATGATGAGGTATATCTGTCGGACGGATCATCCCCCGCTTTTCATCGCCAGTTCGAAACGCTGCTGACGGTCGAACAATCCCATCGCCTTGAGCTCCTTCTTCACCGCCCCGACCTTCACCTTCTCTCCCCCGTACTGCGGAAGCTTCAGGGCCCTGGATATCTCTTTCGGTTCGGCGTACGGGTTGTCCACGATAATATCGATTATTCTCTTCCCCAGCTCGCTCGTTGCTCGAGAGTAGATGTCCGGTTCTTTTTCAGACGCGGGAGCCTGTTCCGGCTGGACCGACGGCCTTGGCTGTGGGACTTTTTCCTGCTTCCCTGTTTCCATCGAAGGTGGATAGGCCCTTGCGGGTATAGGCTCCGATTTGGGTGTTGGTTTCTCTATGGCTGGTTTCAAAGCGCCTGAGGTCTCCCCTGAATCCCCTGAAAAATACGCTATCGCCTCATCGAGAGAGACAAATGATTTGAGAATAGAGGAGAATTCCATGACTTCATACACTTCGTACACATTAGGAGTCATGTTTGCCAGCAAGAGATCGCCGTTGTTCTCGCGTATCTCTTTTATTTCGCTGATAAACACACCCCATCCCGCGCTTGACACATATTCGGTGTTCTCGAGGTTGACAATAATCTTGTATTTATTGAGCGATAGCTGTTCTTCGAGCTTCTTATCCAGTTCCGAAAATGTATCCTGAGCAACAAATCCCGACACGGTAAGAATCGCAATACTCTCGTCGTCTGCAGCATAGGATACACCTACCACTATATCAGGCATTGAATCCTCCCTAAAATGCTGCAATTATACGGCCACGGAGAAACTAGTTCCGATGGAAAAATGATATGCATTCGCCGGGCGCCCATCCGCCTCATCACTGACCGTCTAGTACACCAAACCTATCACATTACAACATATTAAAGTGTATATTTAGCTTCCGGTTGTTTCCCGCGATCCTACCTCCCCGGCACGAAAGTAATTATATCAATTTTGAAAACGTGATTCCCTTCATTCTGTTCGCCCATTATGAGCCTTTTTATTTCAGCAACATCACTATCCTTTACCGCCAGAAAGAATGTCACTTGTTTATACCTCTTCTTCCTTCTGTTGTTTTAGGAGAAGGAGTACGACTGCAAGTAATAATCAATACAGCTAAAACAGGGAGTAAGATCGATATTACCGGTCTGGTTTTCATTTTTATACCCCTTAGTCTATGATGATAATCATTTTCAATAAAAACTAATAAACATCCCTGTATAGCAATTCTCTGTGAATCTAAATTAAGGTGAAGTGCAATGGATGTATGCTGTTTAAAGGAGTACACTCGAGTCAATGTTTGTGTAAGTTAACCCTTCGCTATTTGCACTCTATACCATTCAGAATCTTAATTTATCTATATTACATATACTATCCCATTTAGTTCATTATTCAATATCTTTTTCGTTCAGCTCTGAACTACTACCACCTTTGAAGGTGTCTCCTTTTTACGTGTCCCGGAATATCGTGTCCTGTCGGAAAAAACATTCATCTTATCAAGGTATTAAGGGTCAAGGGCAGACTTGACCCCTTTGGTAGTAATCTGTTCTTCCGTTCTCTGTTGAGACTTATCCCGTTCTCTGATAAAACCGCCTGTATATTGTTCTTCAACACCCGAATCTGCCGGTTCAACAATTGATACATACTAAAGAGCCTCCTGAGCTCCCGAATCGTCACACTGGGTTTATACACCGTTGGTATCCCATACTTTCCGGTTACTCTATATACCCATAACGCCCAGGCCATATTCCGCGCGTCTTGTTTGTCCGTCTTATTCCATGAATCGCGAATTATCCGAAACTTATGCGGATCGATTACATAGCATAACGCCCCTTCTGTTTCTATCTGATCCGCCCAATAAAACGATCCGCTCCCCGCTTCAAGAACTACCGCATCCTCAGGTTCAAGTGTGCGTATATAAGCCCTCAAGTCCGTGCACCTCAGCTCAAAATCAACTTCTTCCCCTTTACGATCCAGTACAGCTATGGTAGAATAATCCTTGTGACGATCAATCCCATGAAACTTCGTTGCCATGTTTCCCTCCTCGTTTGTCTGAGGGAGAAAAAGGACCGCTTCCACAAGGAACGTAGGGTACCTTGATGGTTATACCTTGTTTCCATTCCACTATTCAGCATCGCGAACGCGTGCTATTTTATCGGTACAGATACAGCAGGTGGCCGGCCAAACCCCAAAACAGTGGTCGTAATGTGCCACAGACAGTATACAGGCCATCTGCTGCCCTTTCCTCTTCTCCCTGGTTTGGATAAGGGCAGTATAGGCCCACCTGCTGCTTCTTACAATGTACAACCTTTCAAAGATCCAAACCCGTCCCGGGTTTTATCATAATAACCCCTATATGGGCACTGTTGGATTCGAACCTACGATGTCTGTGATCCGAATACTATTTCCACAAGAGCCCATCTTTATTATAGTTTTTTTAGTCCGCTGTGGGCGACGAACGGATGGCATGTGGCCTTCCATGGCCACATATCTTGTAGAGGTTATTCCTGCCTACTATAACACAGAGATACGTCTACTTCATGGGAGGAGGTCTGTATGTCACGGTGTACCATTAATGCAAAAAGAATATTAGGGAAACGCAATAAAATGATATATGGACATTTCTTAGAACATTTCCACCGTCAAATATACAATGGAATCTTTGACCCGGGTTCTCCTTTTGCCGATGAAGATGGTTTTCGGGAGGATGTTATTGAAGCCTTGAGGCAAATAAAGACGCCTGTTATTAGATGGCCGGGTGGGTGTTTTGTTTCAACCTATGATTGGAAAAAAGGCGTTGGTTCTAACAGGATACAAGCCCTTGATAAAACATGGAGGGTGGTAGAACCAAACACTTTTGGTACAGATGAATTTATAAAATTTTGTCGGAAAGTTGATTGTGAGCCGTACATTTGTACAAACGCAGGAACTGGTACGGCTGAAGAAATGAGTGATTGGGTAGAATATTGTAACCTCGAGCATGACAGTGTATTTGCTGATTTACATAATGCGAATAATAAGGAGCCCTATAAGGTCAAATATTGGAGTATAGGAAATGAAAACTATGGCCTTTGGGAGTTAGGAGGAAAATCACCCACTGAATGGGGTAGATATGTCCTTGAAGCTGCAAAAATGATGAGAAGAGTAGATCCTGATATAGAATTATCGGCTGCAGCGATAAACCCCAACCTGGATGTATCCATAGATGGAGCACCAAATAAAATGTCGGAGTATATGGAATGGAATACCAATTTGTTGAGCACCTGCGGACATATTCTTGATTGGATATCCATACATGAATATTGGGATGAGATATGG
Organism: Syntrophaceae bacterium; assembly: GCA_016927935.1. GTDB lineage: Bacteria > Desulfobacterota > Syntrophia > Syntrophales > Smithellaceae > Smithella. Next base: position 1,089 of record JAFGLS010000143.1, on the reverse strand, counting down.
TTTACGAATGATCTTGCCACGTATGAGCAAGTTATGTGCTATACTCTTAAAGTTAATGATTCAATTGAACGAATAGAAGGACTTCTAAAAGCTATGGGTCTTGAAAGGAAGATAAAAATTAGTTTTGATGAATGGAATCTGCGCGGATGGTATCATCCGTATCTTTGGCAATTGGAGTTTGAAAAGGGGAAAAAAGAGTATTTGAGCGAGCGTGACAAGAATGATGACAACAGCTCTTATACGATGGCTGATGCAGTGTTTTCTGCATGCTTCTTAAATACATGTAACCGCAATTATGATATCGTTGGCATGGCTAACTTTGCGCCTGTAGTAAACACACGAGGAGCAATTTTTACTCATAAGGGCGGTATTGTGAAGCGGACGACCTATCATGTTTTTGACCTATATGTAAACTACTTAGGGGATACTATCTTAGATGCATGGGAAGAGAACAAAGAATACTTCAAGGCTACCAACAAGGATGGTAAAAAGGTTGAGATAGACGTACTTGATATATTGGCTACCTGTAAGCAGGAGTCTGGTGAGGTAGCTGTTGCAGTAATAAATAAACATCCGAAAGAGGAAAAGTCACTTTCTTTAGTAGTTGATAACTTTGGAGAGATTGGAAAATGTCATATGTATTATCTAAGTGGTAAGGAAGAGAATTCATTCAATGATGTTGACCATAATGACGTTTTAATTAATACAGTAGACTTACGCAATGAGATAAATAATGACGGTAAAGATATCAGTGTAAATCTGAAGCCTCATTCTGTTAATATTATTGTAATCGGAAAATAGTAACTCTTGAACTGCTCCCTCCTGGACACCGTGGGGATAGGTCTACACATTTCACAAAGAAAGCCGTTGTATCATGGTTTATGGCAATGAGGGCGATCATCATAATTATACACCGTAGCTTGACCGTGTGTCCATTTTTTCGGGTGAAGATCAACGAACTCTATCTTCATGACGTGCGCTTTTCAATTTCTTTCTATTATCCTTAACCTGACTTCGCCAAAATCACACTAAAAAGGCAATATTTCCCCCATTTTCGACAATCATTCATTTTTCAACTTGTTGTATTGT
>JAFGLS010000142.1 GCA_016927935.1 Syntrophaceae bacterium | reverse complement strand
TAAACATATAGACAGTTACTACTATTAATACTAACTTTAATAATAAAAAAGAGAATATTAAAATAAGGAGGATATATGGAATTCAAAATAAACAGAGAAACCTTTCGCGATGGTATACAGAAAACTTTAGGAATTGTTGAGAAAAAAACAACAATTCCTATTTTAAATAATATTCTTTTAAAGGTTGACCCAAACAATAACAAAGTAAAAATAATTGCTACTGACAGAGAAATAATTTTAATTTCTGATTATGAAGCCATAAGTGTAAAGGAAAAAGGTGAAATAACTATTTCCGCTAAAAAGATGTACGAGATGATTAGAGAAATTGAGGGAGAAACTATAGATTTTGTTCAAAAGAATAATTTTATAAAAATATCCTCATCCGAGAAAGCTTCTTATAAAGTTCCGGGGTTGCCGGCTGATGATTTTCCGAATATTCAGGATGAATCTGACATTCCACTTTATAAAGTTCAGGGAAATGTAATAAAAAATTTAATTAATAAGACATCATTCGCAATATCGACTGAAGAAACAAGAAAAAATTTAAATGGTGTCCTATTGGAAGAAGGGATGGAAGGAGTTAATCATTTATTGAGGATGATTGCCACTGATGGACACAGGTTAGTTGTGGCAAAAGAAAGTATAACTTCAGAACATTTATTAAAGGCGGGAAAAGGTGTTATTATTCCCCGTAAAGGATTAATGGAAATAAAAAAAATAATTGATGAAAATGAAGATGTAAAGATAGGTTTACACAAAAACATGTTTGTTCTGCAAACAGAAAATACTATTTTGAAAGTAAGTCTTGTTGATGCTGATTATCCCGATTACAAAAAAGTTATCCCAGCTGAAAAAGGAATCAGAGTGGTTTTGGAAAAAGAAAAATTTCTTCATGCTCTAAAAAGAATGAGTGTTGTATCATCTGAAAGATACGGTGGAGTTATTATTTCTTTTTCCAAGGGTAAATTAACGCTTAATTCCACTAATCTTGACGTAGGTGAAGCAACAGAAGAAATAGATAATATAGACTACGACGGAGAGACGATTGATTGTGGGTTCAACGTAAACTACCTTATACAGGCTATTGATGTGGTAAGTAAAGATAGCATAGAATTTGAAGTTGGATTAGGACTAAAGCCCTCCAGAATCAAGCAGGCGGACGATGACAGCTATTTATGCATAGTTATGCCGTTAAAAATTTAAAAGAGGATTATAGAAAATATTTATGACACATAAGTACAATGCGGATAGTATTAAAGTACTGGAAGGCCTGGAAGCGGTGCGTAAAAGGCCGGCGATGTATATCGGATCCACCGGCAAGGAAGGTCTTCATCACCTGGTTTATGAAGTTGTAGATAACAGCATTGATGAGGCGGCTGCCGGGTTTTGTGACACGATAACGGTTAAAATAAGAGTAGATAACAGTATTGTAGTTGATGATAACGGCCGTGGCATTCCGATAGATAAACATAAAACTGAAGGTGTATCGGCGGCGGAAGTCGTTATGACAAAACTTCACGCTGGCGGAAAGTTTTCCGATGAATCTTATAAAATATCCGGTGGTCTGCATGGCGTTGGAGTGTCTGTTGTTAACGCACTTTCCAAGACCTGCGAACTGGAGGTAAGGCGAGACGGAAATGTTTATATGCAGACTTATAAACGAGGTGTTCCTGATGGGCCGTTGGAAATGGTCGGCAAAACCAAAGGTAAGGGAACAAAAGTTACATTTCTGCCAGATGAAGAAGTTTTTGAGGAGATAGAATTCAGCTATGATATTATAGCCAATCGTCTGCGTGAACTGGCTTTTTTAAATTCCGGTGTCAAAATAATCCTGATAGATGAGCGCGCCAACAAGCAAAATGAATTCTTTTATAAGGGTGGGATAGTTTCCTTTGTTGAATATATTAACCGCAATAAAAAAGTTTTGCATAAAAACCCGATTTATATCTCCGGAGAAAAAGAAGATTGTTCTGTAGAAGTCGCCCTGCAGTACAATGAAACATATCTGGACAACATTTTCGCTTTTGCCAACAGCATTAACACAACGGAAGGCGGCACTCACCTGATTGGCTTCCGTTCAGCTCTCACCCGTGTTTTTAACAATTACGCAACCAATAGTAAACTGATTAAAGACAGCAAGGAATCACTGCGTGGTGAAGATTTAAGAGAAGGGCTGGCTTGTGTCATCAGTGTCAAGGTTAAAAATCCGCAGTTTGAAGGCCAGACAAAAACAAAACTGGGCAACTCTGAAGTTCGAGGTCTTGTTGAAGGCATTGTTTATGACAAAATCGGTAGTTACCTGGAAGAAAATCCCTCTATAGCGAAACAAATATTAAATAAATGTATGGAAGCGGCGCGCGCCAGAGAAGCGGCTAGACGGGCGCGGGAGTTGACCCGCCGTAAAAGCGCTTTGGAAGTAGGTGCTTTGCCGGGCAAACTGGCCGATTGTCAGGAAAAGGATCCGGCGTTGAGTGAATTATATCTTGTGGAAGGAGATTCCGCCGGCGGCTCAGCCAAGCAGGGGCGTGACCGGAAGAATCAGGCCATTCTGCCTCTTCGCGGTAAGGTGTTAAACGTGGAAAAAGCACGTTTTGACAAAATGCTGCAAAATGAAGAAATCAAACTAATGATTACCGCTTTAGGGACAGGCATCGGAGCAGATGATTATGATATAAGTAAGTTGCGGTATCACAAAGTTATTATTATGACTGATGCCGATGTGGACGGTTCACATATACGCACGCTTCTTTTGACATTCTTCTTCCGGCAAATGAAAGAACTAATTGAAAGAGGATATTTATTTATCGCTCAGCCGCCGCTGTTTAAGGTTGTGGATAAGAAACAGGAAATTTATATCCACAATGAAGAAGAAATGAAAAGCTATATTCTAAAAAATGGTGTGGAAAAGGTAAAGTTGGTCATGGATGATGAATCTCCTTTTCCGGTGAGCGGTAATAAATTGCTGGGTATTATTAAGAAAGTAATGCGGATTGAAGATTTGCTGGACAGATTTGAAAAAGAAGGACGTGACAGGAATTTGATTCGTATATTGGCTGGAGATCCCACTCTTACAGATGATAGCTTTAAAAGTGAAAAGTCGCTTTCGTCCATCGCCAAAAGAACAGGAGGTGCACTGGGAGAAAGTTTTACGAAGTTTGTCATTGAACAGGATGAGGATCATGGGGGATTTCAAATAGTTTTCAAACTAAAGAAAAAAAACGGACAAACAGTTTCTTCTTACGTGAACAGGGAAGTCTTTCGCACGCCACAGTTTGCGGATATCCGGTCGCTTCTGGATCAGGTTTCCATTATCGGTGAAGCTCCTTACAGTGATACAGGGGGGGAATTTCCCACACCTGTTGTTCTGGAAAGCCACAAGGAATTGGTAGATCATATTATTACTCTGGGTAAAAAAGGCCTGACCGTCCAGCGTTATAAGGGGCTGGGTGAAATGAACCCAGAGCAGTTATGGGAAACAACGATGAATCCGGAAAAACGCACACTCCTGCAGGTGGGTGTTGAAGATGCAGTTCTAGCAGACGAGATATTTACAACGCTGATGGGAGACCAGGTTGAGCCTAGGCGTGATTTTATATATCAAAACGCTCTTAATGTTTCTAATCTGGACATTTAGCAAGTATTTTGTCATTCCCGCGCAGGAGACTGTGTCGCAATTAGGATAGATGTCATTCCGAAATGACATGAAAGAGCATTATGACACAGTCTCGAAAGCGGGAATCCAGTATTTATAATGACTTCCTGGATTCACCCTAAAGGGTACTATAGCCGGATCTTGCTTCGCTTGTCCGGAATGACGATACAGCAGAACGCTAGTAGACTGTTTGTGTAACAAGAAGAGAGAAAGGAACAAAATGGAACGGGATATCCACCACAAGCAAACGCTGGTAAACATAGAAGATGAAATGAAAAAATCGTACATGGATTACGCCATGAGTGTGATCATCGGACGGGCAATTCCCGATGTGCGCGATGGCCTGAAACCGGTGCACCGCCGCGTTTTGTATTCCATGTATGAAATGGGCAATCGCCACAACAAGCCTTACAAAAAATCCGCCCGTATCGTTGGTGACATCATCGGCAAATACCATCCGCATGGAGACGTGGCTGTGTACGATACTCTGGTGCGCATGGCGCAGGAGTTTTCTCTTAGATACTTGTTGGTGGAAGGACAAGGAAACTTCGGGTCCATTGATGGCGATCCTCCGGCGGCAATGCGTTACACCGAAGTCCGTCTGGCGCGTATTGCCGATGAAGTACTTGCAGATTTGGAAAAAGATACGGTTGACTACGTGCCTAATTACGATGAGTCACTGCAGGAACCGTCCCTTCTGGCTTCCCGAGTACCTCTTTTATTGCTCAACGGTACATCCGGTATCGCAGTCGGCATGGCCACTAACATTCCGCCCCATAATCTGAAGGAAGTCGTCAACGGCATCATAGCCTGCATTAAAAATCCGGATATCACAGTTGATCAGCTTATGCGCTATATTCCGGGACCTGATTTTCCGACCGGCGGGTTTATCAACGGCCGGGAAGGAATTATCGAGGCCTATAAAACAGGACGCGGCATCATCCGGATGAGAGCACGGGCGCTGATAGAAAAGAATGCCCGTAATGACAGGGAAAGTATTGTCATTACGGAAATTCCCTATCAGGTTAACAAAGCCGCGTTAATTGAAAAGGTATCGGAGCTGGTACGCGACAAAAAGATAGCCGGAATTGCCGATTTGCGTGACGAATCAGACCGTGACGGCATTCGTATAGTTATTGATTTGAAGCGGGATGAAAACTCGGCCATCATTCTTAATCAGCTTTACAAATATACACAGATGGAAAGCACGTTCGGCATCATCATGCTGGCGATATCAGAGGGCCGTCCACAGGTTTTCAACCTCAAGGAAGCGCTGGAAAAATTCATCAGCTTCCGGAGGGACGTAGTTGTGCGCCGCACCAGGTTTGACTTGGCCCGCGCTCAGGAAAGAGCCCATATTTTGGAGGGCCTGATTATCGCGCTGAACAACATTGACGCGATTATCAAGGTCATCAAGGCGTCAAAAAGTCCTGCCGAAGCCGCGGTGCAGTTATGCACGAAATTCAAATTATCGGAAATTCAGGCCAAAGCCATTTTGGATATGAGGCTGCAGCGTCTGACTGGTCTGGAAAGAGCAAAAATCGAAGAAGAATACACCGAAGTAAAAGCGCTTATTGCTCAGTTGAAAGCAATTTTAGCCGATCCTCAAAAAGTCTTGCAGGTTATAATTGGCGAGCTGAATGAAATAAGTGAGCGTTACGGTGATGAACGGCGTACGGAGATTGTCGCAAGTTCGGCAGATATCAATATCGAGGACATGATTGTGGAAGAAGATATGGTCGTGACCATATCGCATTCCGGCTATATCAAGCGCAACGCTGTCAGTCTTTACAAGAGCCAGCACCGCGGTGGCCGTGGCAAGGTCGGCATGGGAACAAAAGAAGAAGATTTTGTAGAAAAAATCTTCATCGCCTCCACGCATAATTACCTGCTCGTTTTTACCAGTGCCGGTAAGGTACACTGGCTGAAGGTTTATCAGATACCTCAGGCGGGACGCGCGGCCAAAGGCAAGGCCATGATTAATCTGGTCAATCTGGCTCCGGGCGAATTAGTGAAAGCTACGCTGCCTGTCCGGGAATTTGCCGAAGGTAAAAATGTTGTGATGGTTACTAAAAAAGGAATCATCAAGAAAACGGAACTCAGCGCCTACGCCAATCCGCGTTCCGGCGGTATCATCGCCATTTCCATAGACGAGGATGATGAACTGGTGGATGTTCAACTGACGACGGGGAATCAGGATGTCTTTATAGCGACAAGAGAGGGCATGGCTATTCGTTTCAAGGAAGACGATGTGCGCGAAATGGGCAGAACAGCGCGCGGCGTGCGCGGCATCAGTCTGGATGAAGGTGACGAGGTGATAGATGTGGAAATTCCCGCGCAGAATACGTTTATCCTGACAGTTTCTGAAAATGGATTCGGCAAGTGCACTCCTGTTGACGAATATCGGGTGCAGTCACGCGGCGGTAAGGGGACAATTAATTTAAAAACAGTGGAAAAAGTCGGCAATGTTTCCGGTGTCCTGCAGGTACTGGGGGAAGAGCATGTTATGCTCATCAGCAACACCGGCAAGGTAATCAGACTTAAGGTAGAGGAGATACCGGTCAATCATCGCGTCACGCAGGGCGTAAGGCTCATTGATTTAGAAAAGGGTGAAAAACTGGTCGGCGTCGCCCGTACCACAACCGAATCGGAGGAACGCGATGATGAATCCGGTGGCGACGATGAAACTGACGCAGCGGCGGAAGAAGGCGGAGAAACACAGGAAGAATAAAGAATATTTATATGTTATTGTGAAAAAAGGCGCGGTAAGGCGCCTTTTTTATTTACGGGTGAAAACTTGTTGAATGAATTACATTGGGTTATACTATTATTATGAATGGTTACAAATTCTTTGATCATACAGCCGATGTCGGCGTTGAAATAACAGGACGAACAAAGAAAGGATTATTTGCCAATGCTGTTCGCACCATGTTTGCTGTTTTGCTTGTTAATAAGAAAGACGTAAGAAAAACAAAGAAAGGTATAAGTAAGCAAAAAAAAATAATAACCGTCAAGGGCAAAGATACGGCCGAATTGCCTCATAAAAAATGTTACCGAAGGGAGGGATAAAAAAGATACGTTGACTCATAAATCGATGTTACCGAAAGAGGAATCGG